>DASXJG010000091.1:0-7293 GCA_036497525.1 Gaiellaceae bacterium | reverse complement strand
GGGCGATCTGCGAGAGTGCCGCCCAGTGCAGGCGCTGGTGAAGGCGAAGCGGGAGGAGGGCCTCTGGCTCGAGGACGTGCCGGAGCCCGAGCCCGGCATCAACGACGTCCTGATCCGGGTCCACAAGACCGGCATCTGCGGCACCGACCTCCACATCTACGGCTGGGACGCATGGGCCCAGGAGACGATCCCGGTGCCCATGGTGGTCGGCCACGAGTTCGCGGGCGAGGTCGTCGCCTTCGGCTCGAACGTGAGCGACTTCCAGGTCGGCGACCTCGTCAGCGGCGAGGGCCACGTCGTCTGCGGGCGGTGCCGGAACTGCATGGCCGGGCGCCGCCACCTCTGCGCGCACTCGATCGGCCTCGGCGTGCAGCGCCCGGGCGCCTTCGCCGAGTTCGTCGTCCTCCCCATGACGAACATCTGGCGCCACTGGGCCGGGGTCGACGAGGACGTCGCGGCGGTCTTCGACCCATTCGGCAACGGCGTCCACACCGCGCTCACGTTTCCCGTGCTCGGCGAGGACGTGCTCGTCACCGGCGCCGGCCCGATCGGCTGCATGGCGTGCGCCGTCGTCCGGCACGCCGGCGCACGCCACGTCGTCGTCTCCGACCCGAACCCCTACCGGCGCGAGCTGGCAGCCCGGATGGGCGCGACGGTCGCGGTCGATCCGACCCAGCGCGACCTCGCCGACGTGCAGCGCGAGCTCGGGATGACCGAGGGCTTCGACATCGGGCTCGAGATGTCGGGCAACCCCGACGCGCTGCGGAGCATGATCGCCAACATGTCGCACGGCGGCGGGATCGCGGTGCTCGGCATCCCGGCGGAGAAGGCCGAGCTCGACCTCGGGGCGGTCATCTTCAATCAGCTCACGCTCAAGGGCGTCTACGGCCGCGAGATGTACGAGACCTGGTACCAGATGACCGTCCTGCTCCAGTCGGGGCTCGACATCTCGCCGGTGATCACGCACCGCTTCTCGTACCGCGACTTCGAGGACGCCTTCGCCGTCGCCCGCTCGGGCGACTCCGGCAAGGTCATCCTCGACTGGACCAACATCTAGGAGGCCGAGTTGTACGGAACATTGCGGAACGAACTCGTCGAGACGCTGGCCGAGATCCGTGAGGCCGGTACGTACAAGAGCGAGCTCACCATGACGACGCCGCAGGGGGCGCACGTCAAGGTCGAGGAGAGCGGCGAGCTGCTCAACCTCTGCGCGAACAACTACCTCGGCCTCGCGAACCACCCCGCGATCGTCGAGGCGGCGCGCGACGCGCTCGACCGCTGGGGCTACGGCATGGCCTCGGTTCGGTTCATCTGCGGGACGCAGGCGCTCCATCGGGAGCTCGAGCAACGCCTCTCGGAGTTCCTCGGCACCGACCACACCATCCTCTTCAGCTCGTGCTTCGACGCCAACGGCGGCCTCTTCGAGGCGCTGCTCGGCGAGGAGGACGCGGTCATCTCGGACCAGCTCAACCACGCGTCGATCATCGACGGGATCCGGCTCTGCAAGGCGCAGCGGCTGCGCTACGCGAACGGGGACATGGACGAGCTGGAGACACGTCTCGAAGAGGCGTCGGGCGCACGCCGCCGGCTGATCGCAACCGACGGCGTGTTCTCGATGGACGGCTACCTCGCACGGCTCGACCGGATCTGCGACCTGGCCGACAGGCACGACGCCCTCGTAATGGTCGACGACTCGCACGCCGTCGGGGTCGTCGGGCCGGGCGGACGCGGCACGCCCGAGCACTTCGGCGTCGTCGAGCGCGTCGACATCGTCACGGGGACGCTGGGCAAGGCGATCGGCGGAGCGAGCGGCGGCTACGTCGCAGGGCGGCGCGAGATCGTCGAGCTGCTGCGCCAGCGAGCGCGCCCGTATCTCTTCTCCAACAGCCTCGCTCCGTCGGTCGTCGCCGCGAGCCTGCGCGCGCTCGAGCTGATCGAGTCGTCGCACGAGCTGCGCGACCGGCTGCGCGAGAACACGGCGCGCTTCCGTGCCCGGATGAACGAGCTCGGCTTCGAGATCCTCCCGGGCGACCACCCCATCGTGCCCGTCATGATCGGCGACGAGGTCGAGGCCGCCGAGCTGGCGGCGAAGCTCGTCGGGCTCGGCGTCTATGCGGTCAGCTTCTCGTTCCCGGTCGTCCCGCGCGGCACGGCCCGGATCAGGACCCAGATGTCGGCGGCACACTCTCTCGAGGACCTCGACTTCGCGGCCGACCGGTTCGCGGAAGCGAGAGGCTGAGACCGGCTCGCAGCAGGCGGCGGATGCGACCGGATCTCCCCAGCGGCACCGTCACCTTCCTCTTCACCGACGTCGAAGGCTCCACCAGGCTCCTGCACGAGCTCGGCCCCGAGCCGTACGCAGCGGCGCTCGGGGAGCATCGCCGCCTGCTGCGAGACGCCGTCGCCGCCTCGGGAGGCGTGGAGGTGGACACGCAGGGCGACGCATTCTTCGTCGCCTTCCCAACCGCCGAGGGGGCGGCGACCGCCGCACTCGCGGCCTCGGAAGCTCTCGCGGACGGGCCCATCCGCGTGCGGATCGGACTGCACACCGGCGTCGCCACGGTCACCGACGAGGGGTATGTGGGCCTGGAGGTGCACCGCGCGGCGCGGATAGCGGCGCTGGGGCACGGCGGCCAGATCCTGGTCTCGCCGACCACGGCGCCGCTCCTCGACACGGCGATGCTGCTGCGCGACCTCGGACAGCACCGGCTGAAGGACTTCGACGGGCTCGTACGCCTCTCCCAGCTCGGCGAGGGCGAGTTCTCGGCACTCCGAACGCCCGGCAGCGTCGACCTCCCCACCCCGGCCACGGCGTTCGTCGGCCGCGAGCAGGAGCTCTTCGCCGCCGTCTCGCTCGTCTACGAGCGCGATCCGCGGGTGCTCACGATCCTCGGCCCGGGAGGAACCGGCAAGACGCGCTTCGCGATCGAGCTCGCCCGCCTGCTGGCGGAGGACGCGGAGGGCGGGACGGTGTTCGCCGCCCTCGCGCCGCTCCGCGACCCCGGCCTTGTGCGTTCGGCCATCGCGGACAGCCTCGGCGCAACGGCGCCGGACGTCGCGGCGATCGCCGCCCGGGTGGCGGACAGGCGGACGCACGTCGTCTGCGACAACCTCGAGCAGCTTCTGCCCGCCGCGGCCGCGCCGCTCTCGGAGCTCGCCGCCGCGGTGCCGGCGTTGCGGCTGATCGTGACCAGCCGTGAGGCGCTTCGCGTCCAGGGCGAGACCGAGCTCGACCTGCCGCCGCTCGACCCGGAGGAGGCGGTCGTGCTCTTCTGCGAGCGGGCGCGGGCGGTACGTCCCGACGTGAGCGCGAGCGAGACGGTCACGCGACTGTGCGAGCGGCTCGACCGGCTCCCGCTAGCGCTCGAGCTCGCGGCCGCGCGGACGAAGCTGCTGCCGCCCGAGATCCTGCTCGAGCGGCTCGGCGGCCGGCTCGACCTGCTCAAGGGAACCCGCGACGCCGACGAGCGGCACGCCACGCTCAGGGCGACGATTGCGTGGTCGCACGACCTGCTCGACGACGACGAGCGCCGCCTGTTCGCGCGGCTCGCCGTGTTCCGCAGCGGCTGCACGCTCGAGTCGGCGGAAGCGGTCTGCGAGGCGGAGCTCGACACGCTCGCGTCCCTGCTGGACAAGAGCCTGCTGCGGCGTCGCACCGGCCGCCTCGGCGAGGAGCGCTTCTGGATGCTCGAGACGATCCGCGAGTTCGCTGCCGACCAGCTTGCCGAAGCGTTGGAGGAAGGCGAGGTTCGTAAGCGGCATGCGCGACGGATGCTCGAGATCGCCCGCACCGCGCACCCGCGCGACGCCGACCTGGCGACGGATCTTCCCGCCTTGCTGGCGGAGCGTGACGATCTCCGCGGCGCCCTCGACTGGGCGGAGGAGAATGACCCGCTGCTCGGTCTGGAGCTGGCGATTTCGCTCCAGGGTCTCTGGAACGCCTCCGCCCCCGGCGAAGGCGTGCGCCGGTTCGCCGTTCTCCTCGAGCGGGCCGGACCGGTTCCTCCCGAGTTGCACGCAGAGGCCTTGCGCGTCTACAGCGGCACGGCCGACCTCGCAGGGCAGGACGAGCTGGCCGCGCAGTTGGGCGAGGAGAGCCTCCGGATCTACCGGGAGCTCGGCGACGAGCGCGGGATTGCGACGATCGAGCACATGCTCGCCGTCGCCGCCTGGCGACGAGAGGACTGGCCGCGCGTGCGCGAGCTGACCGAGCACTCGATGACCCTCGCGCGCGGCAGGTTCCCGACGATCGAGACGTCTGGGTACTGGCTCCTCGGGCAGATAGCACTGGCCGACGGCGACCTCGAGGGCGCCACGCAGCTCACCCGCCAGGGCGCCCAGCAGGCGCATGCCGAGGGCTGGTCCTGGTGGGAGTCCGGCCAGTTGCACGAGCTCCTGATGCTCGCGCTGCAGGCCGGCGACCTCGAGCAGGGCGAACAGGAGGGCCAGGCTGCCCTGCGGATCGAGCGCGAGCAGGAGAACCGGCTGTGGGCGCTCTACACGATCGCCGGGCTCGCGCAGATCGCGCTGGCGCGTGGCGACAACGAGCGTGCGGGCGTCCTCTGGGGAGCGGCGGAGGCGGAGGGCGGACGGCTGCCGAGATGGCCCAACGAGCTGGCCAGGCGCGGCGGCGCGCTGCTCGACGAGGACGATCCAGCGTTCGTCACCGCGCACGAGACGGGCCGGCTGCTCGACATCTGGGATGCAGCCGGCGTCGCGCTCGGCGAGTAAGCCTCAGCCGTTCGTACCGTTCTGCCCGTTCACGCCTGACGTCGTCCCGCCGGGGCCGCCGCCGGGCTGTCCCGGGCCGCCGTCGCTACCGGGTTGCCCGGGCTTGGCGTCTCCGCCCTTCCCCCCGTTGCCGCCTTTTGCCTTCGTCGTGTTGCCGCCGGCCCCACCCGCGCCGCCGTTTCCACCGGAGGCGCCCGGCGCCGCGTTGCCACCGTCGCCGCCGTTGCCGCCGTCCGAGCCGGTGCCGTCACACGGCCTGACGCCCTGTTGCATCTGAGCGAGAGTCGCAGCAGGGCAGCCGCCTGCGCCGCCGTTTCCGCCGGTCCCACCCGCGGCGTCCGGAGAGCTCTTGCCGCCCTTGCCTCCGCTGCCGCCGTTCGAGCCGCAGCCTCCGGCTCCGCCCTGGCCGCCAGAGCCGTCGGGAGCCTTCTTCTCGTGCGCGGGACCGGCGGGCGAAGCCTGGCCGGTCTGGCCGAGCGCGACCCCGTCGGGACAGAAGAGCTCCCCTGTGCCGCTCCCGGCCACGACCGCGTAGCCCGCAAAGCTCGTCGGGAGGGCCGTCGTGGTCGGGGCCGTAGTCGTCGTCGGCGGGGCGGTAGTGGTCGGCGGCGGAGCCGTTGTCGTGTGGTGCGTCGTCGCGCTCGTCCGCGTCGTCGGCTGCGCGGCCCCCGAGCCGCGGCCGAAGGCGAGGAACACAGCGACGGCCGCGATCAATGCCGCGCCCACCGCGGCCAGTGCCCACCAGAGGCGGCGGTCACGCTCGGTCGCCGGCAGAACTCGGGTGGCGGCGACCTTCGTGGTCGTCGTCGCCGTCGGTGCGTGCGAAGGGCCCGTCAGCGCAGCCAGCCGGCGCCGGACCTGCTCGGCGCTCGCGGGACGCGCGTCCGGGTCCTTGGCGAGCGACTCCGTGATGACCGCGTCGAGCGCGGCGGGAACGGACGGGTTCCGGACGCTCGGAGGCTCGAACGGCTCTCGCGCGTGCTGGTAGGCGAGCGCGGCCGACGTCGTCCCTTCGAAGGGCGTCGCTCCGGTCGCCAGCTCGTAGAGCAGGACGCCCAGCGAGTACACGTCGCTGCGCGCGTCGACCGCGCGGCCCTCGGCCTGCTCCGGCGAGAGGTAGACGGGAGTGCCGAGCACCGTGCCGGTCGCGGTCAGGCGCGTGCCTGCCTCTTCGACGACGTGGGCGATCCCGAAGTCGGTGACCTTGACTGCGTCGTCCTCCCCGAGGATCACGTTCGACGGCTTGATGTCGCGGTGCACGAGCCCGTTGCGGTGGGCGGCCGCGAGCGCCGCCGCGATCTGCTCCCCGATCAGCGCCGTCCGCTCGGCGGAGAGCGGCGCCTCGGCCTCGATCACCTCCGCCAGCGTGCGACCGGGCGCGTACTCCATGGCGATGAAGTAGGAGCCGAGCGCCTCGCCCCAGTCGTAGACGGCGACGATGTTCGGATGCGACAGGCCGGCGGCAGCCTGCGCCTCCCGGCGAAAGCGGGCGACGAACGACGGATCGGACGAGAGCGCCGGCGCCAGCACCTTCAGCGCGACCGGCCGCTCCAAGCGAAGGTCACGCGCAAGGTAGACCTCGGCCATGCCGCCGCGGCCCAGGCTGCGCTCGACCCGGTAGCGGTCGGCAAGGGTCGTCCCCTCCTCCAGCACAGGACCCAGTGTGACGTGGCCCGGCCCGGAGAGGCCGAGCCACGGTCGCTAAGGCGTTCGACTAGGCGTGCTGGAGCTCGCGCACCCGGAAGGCGAGCACGATGTCCCTCACGCCGCGGATGAGGGTGAACGCCGCCACCCACGCGATGAGCAGCACGGCGCTTCTTCCGTAGTAGCCGGCGGCCCAAAAGCCGAGGAACAGCTCGATGATCCCGCCGATCAGCTGCAGCCACCAGATGTCGACCTCTTTCCGGGCGGCGATCGACTGGATGACGTCGAACGTCCCGGCGAAGACGAGGAAGAAGCTGAAGACGGCGGCGAGCGCCTGAAACGTGTTTCCCGGATGGATCAGCGCCACGACGCCGGCCGCGAGGAAGGCGAGGGCGAGCACGGCGTTGAGCAGCTTCCACCAGCCCCTGACGATGAAGATCACGCCGATCTCCAGGACGCCGGCCGCGATCGCGACGAAGCCGAACAACAGCGAGATCGCGTGCACGGACGTGTAGTTGAAACGGAGCAGGATCAACCCGACGAGGGTCCAGCCGATCCCGGTGATGAGGAGCAGCCACCACGGCGGTAGCGCGTTGCCCAGCCCGCGCTCGGCGGCGGCCTCGAGGGGTGGTGCGGCGGTGGACATGACGGGGCCTCCCTTGTCGCGGTCTCAACCTGCTCTTGCGCACACTCTCACGAACGGATCGGCCGGCGCAAGCTGCGCGACGGCTCTCACTCCGACGGCTTCCCGTGCGAAGCCGCGAGGGCGCGGACCTCCTTCGTCAGCGCGGCGAGCTCGTCCTTGTCCTTGAACGCGGCAGCCATGGTTCGCACCTCCTGGGTCAGCGACAGGATCTGCTTGCTGAGCGTGAGCAGCTCGACGTTCTGCCTGTCCTCCTCCTTGACCGTCTTCCACTG
>DASXJG010000090.1:0-2131 GCA_036497525.1 Gaiellaceae bacterium | reverse complement strand
AGCAGCGAGATCACGGTGCCGATCAGCAGCATCAGCGCGAAGCCCTTCACGTCGGCGACCGCGACCAGGAAGATGACGAGCGCCGTGATCATGGTCACGACGTTCGCGTCGAGGATCGTGTGGAAGCCCTTGCCGTAGCCGGCCGAGATGGCGGACCGCACCGAGCGGCCTGCTCGCACCTCTTCCTTGATGCGCTCGAACACGACGACGTTCGCGTCGGCCGCGACGCCGATCGTGAGGATCAGGCCGGCGAAGCCCGGCAGCGTCAGCGTCACGTTGAAGAGGAGGATCGCCGCGTAGTAGAGGAGCGCGTAGATGGCGAGCCCGAAGACGGCGACGAGCCCGAGGAAGCGGTACAGGACGAGCAGAAAGATCGAGACCAGGATCAGCCCCGCCAGCGCGGCGAGGATCGCCTGGTGGAGCGAGCTCTTACCGAGCGTCGCCGAGACCTGGGTCTCCGTGAGCTGCTTGAACGTGTACGGGAGCGAGCCGCTCTGGAGAACGAGCGCGAGGTCCTGCGCCGCTTTCGTCGACCCCATGTCGCCGATCACCGCGCCGCCGACGATCCCGTCCTGGAGCTGCGAGTTGGTGTAGTCGATGAACGGCGTCGCCTGAAGCTTTCCGTCGAGCACGATCGCGTTGTGCTGCGCGTACAGCTGGTTCAGCGCCCCCGTGCTTCCGTTGAAGCCGGCTTGCTGCAGGCCGCGGTCGTACTCGTACTTGGTGATCTTCTTGAACTGCTTCCCGCCGTCGCCCTTGAAGCCGAGTTGGACTTCCGGCTGGCCGTCCTGCCCGATGTCGGCCTGGATCGCCGACTCGTTCAGCTCCTTGCCGGTGATCTCGGGCGGTCCACCCGGCGCGTTCGGCGCGTACTTGAAGAGGTACCAGTAGACGTTGTTCGGCGACTGCTTCACCGGCTGCGTTGCCTGCGTCGAGACGGGGCCGTGGACGAGCTGCCTGTTCCCCGGCACCGCAAGAAGCTCGGTTCCCGCCGGCTTCTTGCCGCCGTAGGGCCCGAGGACCTGTCCCCGCTTCGGAGCGAACTGCAGGATCGCGTGCTTGGTCGTCGTCGACGTCTTCTTGCCGTTGACCGTCTTCGTGACGGTCTTCGGCCCGAAGAGGTAGTAGGCCGACGGCGCGCCGGCCCCCTTGACCTGGCCCTGAACCTGCTTCAGCAGGCTGTAGGCGGTCGGATACGGGGTCGGTGTGAGCTGGTTGACGGTCGGCGCCGCGAGGTCCTTCTCGAAGTCGTAGAACTGCAGCTGACCCGTCGAGCCGATGATCGCTGCCGCCTTGGCCGGATCGTGGATACCGGCGAGCTGGATGACGATCTCGTCGTTGCCCTGGGTCGCCACGTTCGGCGAGGACACACCGATCTGGTTGACGCGCCTGACCATGACGTTCTGCGCCGTCTGCATGTTCTGCGGCGTCACCGACTGTCCCTGAGGAGGCAGCGCCTTGAGCACCACCTCGAGGCCGCCGCGCAGATCGAGGCCGAGCGTCGGCTTCTTGTACGCGGGCGAGCCGGGCACGGCGAGCAGCGCCGCGCCGACGAGGAGCGCGACGATCGCGCCGAGGATCAAGAGGTATCTACGACGTTCTTTCACAAAGGATCCTTCAAATCCGCGGAACAGGTTAGCCGCGGTTCTCCTCATTCGATGTCTGCGCGGCCGAGCCTTCGTCCGCCTCCGGCTCCTCGGCCTCGTCGCTCTCTTCGACCTCGGGCTCGTCGGGCTCGCGCGTCACGCCCGCGATCGCGCGCCGGGAGACCTGCACTTCGAGATTCGGGGCGATCTCGACCGTCACGCGGTCGTCGTCGAGCTGCGAGATCGTGCCGTAGATCCCGCCGACGGTGAGCACCTCGTCGCCGACGCGCAGCTCGCTGATCATCTGCTGCTGCTCGTTCTGGCGCCTCTTCTGCGGCCGGACGAAGAGCAGGTAGAGGAGCAGGAACGCGATGATGATGATGAAGAGGATCCCCGACCCTCCACTCGCTCCGATGATCACTCGTCCGCTCCCTTCGCTCGTCGGAGCGCCTCGTCCTTCCAGGTGAGGAACTCGCCGCGCTCGATCGCCTGTCGCGCCGCGGCGACGAGGTCGAGCAAGAAGCGGAGATTATGCAGGCTGAGCA
>DASXJG010000089.1:0-5737 GCA_036497525.1 Gaiellaceae bacterium | reverse complement strand
TCCGCGATGTCGCCGGCGATGCCCGCTACCTTCTGCGCGCGCAACCGCGTCATCAGATCGTGGTTCTCGGGGTCGTAGGAGATGTTGCCGGTGCGGTCCGCCTTCTCGAGGCCGCCGATCCGGTGCTCGAGCCCCTTCGTCCCCGGCACCGCCCAGGGCCGCGCGAGCGTCTGCTCGTCGCGCAGGTACGGGAGGAACTCGTCGCCCGCGTTTGGCTACGTGGCGAAGGTCGTGGTTAGGTCGGGCAGCGTGTCGAGGTCGGGCAAGAGCCACGGCTCGGAGCCGTTCGCGAGGTACGCGTCCGAGAGGAGGTACACGGGCGTGCGGTACTTGAGCGCGATCCGCACCGCCTCGATCGCCGCGTGGAAGCAGTCGGACGGCGAGCCGGCCGCGACGACCGGCACCGGCGACTCGCTGTTGCGCCCGTACATGACCATCAGCAGGTCGCCCTGCTCCGGCTTGGTCGGCATCCCGGTCGACGGGCCGGCGCGCTGGATGTCGCAGATCAGGAGCGGCAGCTCGAGCATGATCGCGAGCCCGACGGTCTCGGCCTTGAGGACGATGCCCGGGCCGGCCGAGGTCGTGACGCCGAGGGCACCGCCGAACGCAGCGCCCACCGCAGCGCCGGCAGCGGCGATCTCGTCCTCCGCCTGGAACGTGCGGACGCCGAAATGCTTGTAGCCGGCAAGCTCCTCGAGAATCGCGCTCGCCGGCGTAATCGGGTACGCGCCGAGGAAGAGCGGCAGCCCGGACAGCCGCGACGCGGCGACGAGCCCGAGCGACAGCGCCTGGTTCCCCGTGATGTTGCGGTACGTCCCGGGCGCGAGCTTCGCCGGCTTCACCTCGTACGTGACCGCGAACGACTCGGTGGTCTCGCCGAACGCGTAGCCGGCGCGGAGCGCCTTGATGTTCGCGGCCGCAATCTCGGGCCGCTTCGCCCCGAACTTCTCCTCGAGGAACTCGATCGTCGGCTTGATCGAGCGCCCGTACAGCCACGACATCAGCCCGAGCGCGAACATGTTCTTCGACCGCTCGGCCTCGCGCGGCGTGACGCCCTCGATCTCCTTGAGCGCGCCGACCGTCAGCGACGTCAGCGGCACCCCGTGCACCTGGTACTCGTCGAGCGAGCCGTCCTGCAGCGGGTTCTGGGCGTAGCCGGCCTTTTGCAGGTTCCGCTCGGTGAAGGCGTCGGCGTCGACGATCAGCGTCCCGCCCCGCGGCAGATCCGCGATGTTCGTCTTCAGCGCGGCGGGGTTCATCGCGACGAGCACGTTCGGCGCATCGCCCGGCGTGAGGATGTCGTGGTCGGCGAAGTGGAGCTGGAAGCCGGAGACGCCCGGCAGCGAGCCGGCGGGCGCACGGATCTCGGCGGGAAAGTCGGGCAGCGTCGAGATGTCGTTGCCGAGCAGCGCCGCCTCGGAGGTGAACTGCGAGCCGGTGAGCTGCATGCCGTCGCCTGAGTCGCCCGCGAAGCGGACGATGACCTGAGAGAGCTGCTCGACCGGCTTGCTGCTCATTCCCTCTCCTGCAGGTATAGCGCACCGGCCGGGGGTTCGAGCCGCGTAGGATCGAAGGAGAGGGCATTGCTGGAGGTCGAAACGATCCGCGAGGCGCCGAAGGCGCTTCTGCACGACCACCTCGACGGAGGGCTGAGGCCCGAGACCGTCATCGAGCTCGCTGCCGAGGCCGGCTATACAGAGCTGCCCACGAGCGATCCCGCGGAGCTCGCCCGCTGGTTCACCCGCGGCGCCGACCGCAAGAGTCTCGAGCTCTATCTCGAAGGATTCCGCCACACGGTCGCCCTGCTCCAGACGCGCGATGCGCTCCAGCGGGTGGCAGCCGAGTGCGCCGAGGACCTCGCGGCCGACAACGTCGTGTACGCCGAGATCCGGTATGCACCAGAGCTCTCGACCGAGGGCGGCCTCACGCTCGACGAGGTGGTGACGGCGACCCTGGAGGGCTTCCGAGAAGGCGAGCATCGAGCGCGGCTGCAGGGCCGAAGGATCGTGGTGAAGCTGCTCGTCTCCGCCATGCGCCAGGCGGCCCGCTCGGTCGAGGCCGCGGAGCTCGCCGTGAGGCACCGGGACGAGGGCGTCGTCGGCTTCGACATCGCCGGGCCGGAAGCCGGCTTTCCGCCCACGCGGCACCTCGACGCGTTCCAGCTGATCCAGCGAGAGAACTTCCACGTCACGATTCACGCCGGCGAGAGCTTCGGCCTGCCGTCGATCTGGGAGGCGCTCCAATGGTGCGGCGCCGAGCGGCTGGGGCACGGCACGCGCATCGTGGACGACATCACGGTGCACGCCGACGGCTCGGTCGAGCTCGGGCGCCTGGCGGCGTTCGTCCGCGACCGCCGCGTGCCGCTGGAGATGTGCCCGACGTGCAACGTCCAGACCGGAGCGGCCGCGTCGATCGAGGAGCATCCCATCGACCTTCTGCGACGCCTCCGCTATCGAGTCACCGTCAACACCGACAACCGGCTCATGAGCGGCGTCACCTTGAGCTCGGAGTTCCAGGCTGTCGCCGAGGCATTCGGGATCGGGCTCGACGAGATGGAGTGGCTGACGACGAACGCGATGAAGAGCGCCTTCGCGCCCTTCGACGAGCGGCTGGAGATCATCAACGAGGCGATCAAGCCCGGCTATGCGTCGCTGCGCGCTCGGGAGTCGGATCCTCTGAGCGGCGTCTCTGAACCGGCGAGTTGAGCGTAGAGCCGGTCGTCTCCGTCCGCGGCCTGCGCAAGCGCTACGGCCAGGTCGACGCGGTCGCAGGGATCGACCTCGAAGTCGAGCGCGGCGAGATCTTCGCGTTCCTCGGTCCGAACGGCGCCGGCAAGACGACGACGGTGGAGATCCTCGAGGGTTTCCGCACGCGCACGGCAGGCGAGGTGAGCGTGCTCGGCGTCGACCCGGCAGAAGCCGACGGCGCCTGGCGCGACCGCGTCGGCGCCGTCCTGCAGGAATCCAATGCCGAGCCGGGGCTCACCGTGCGCGAGAGTCTCCAGCTCTACTCCGGCTACTACCGCGAGCCGCGCGACATCGACGAGACCATCGCGCTCGTCGGCCTCCAGGAGAAGGCGGAGACACTCGCGCCGCAGCTCTCGGGCGGGCAGCGCCGGCGGCTCGACGTGGCGCTCGCGCTGATCGGCGACCCCGAGCTCATCTTCCTCGACGAACCGACGACGGGGTTCGATCCGGCCGCCCGCCGCACGGCATGGCACGTGATCGAGGGCCTGCGGGCGCTCGGCAAGACCGTCTTCCTCACGACGCACTACATGGACGAGGCTGAGGAGCTCGCCGACCGCATTGCCGTCATCGCCGGCGGGCGGATCGTCGCCGAGGGAACGCCGGGAACCCTCGGCGGGCGCAACAGCATGGCCTCGACGATCCGCTTCACGCTGCCGGAGGGAACCGGCGCCGACGACCTGCCGGCCGAGCTGCGGGCGCTGGTCGCGAGCGAGGACGGGCGCGTGACGCTGACGACGCAGACGCCGCTCGTGCATGTCGGCGCGCTCGCGGAGTGGGCACTCGGACGCGGAATCGACCTGCCCGACCTCGACGTGCGGCGGCCGACGCTCGAGGACGTCTACCTCGAGCTGACAGAGGAGCCGGCGTGACGACGCCCGCAGCGCGCGGCCCGGTCGCGCTCGTCCTGCACCAGGGGAGCTTCGATCTGCGCGCATTTCTGCGCAACCGCCAGGCTCGCTTCTTCACGCTCGCGCTGCCACTGCTCTTCCTTGTCATCTTCAACAGCGTCTTCGGGGGCCACGTCGTCGGCCCCGGGCCGATCAAGGCATCGGCGTACTACGTCCCCGGCATCGCCGCGCTCGGAGTGATCGCGGCCTCGTTCGTCAACCTCGTGATCTCGATCACGGCGCAGCGAGAGGGTGGCATCCTCAAGCGGCGCAGGGCTACCCCGGTGCCTGCGTGGGTGCTGGTCGGCGGCCGGACCATCACCGCTGTGGGGATCTCGCTCGTCGTCGTCGCCGGACTGCTCGCCTTCGGCCGCTTCGTCTACGGCGTCAAGCTGCCGACTTCGGCGGTACCGGGTATTGCCTTTACGGCAGTCGTCGGCTCGGTCACGTTCTGCGTCCTCGGCTACGCGGTCTCGACCTTCATCCAGGACGAGGACGCGGCCCAGCCGGTGGTGCAGGCGATCATGCTGCCGCTCTACTTCATCTCCGGCATCTTCATCCCGAACATCACTCTGCCGCCATGGCTGCGGCACGTCGCTTCCGTCTTCCCCGTGCAGCATCTCGCAGCCGGCTTTCGCCACTCATACCTCCCGGGCGCCCACGGCATCGGAATCGTCTGGAGCGACATCGGTGTGCTCGCGATCTGGGCCCTGATCGGCCTCACCGTGGCGATCTTGCGCTTCAGCTGGCTGCCGAAGACCGCCAGCGGCTAGGCCGCGGCAAGCACGAGCTCATTGCCCGACGGATCCCGGACCTCGGTGCCGCCGATCCGCTCGGCCACGCGCTCCAGTTCCTCGTCGTCCGGGACGACGATCGTGAAACGAAGCAGCCTCGCGGTCCCCTCGGGTGCGGGCGGCGCGCCGCGCGTCTCCCACGTGTTGCCGCCGACGTGGTGGTGGTAGCCCCCGGCGCTGAGGAACGCGGCCTGGTCGCTGCGGTGCGCGGTCAATCCCATCCCGAGCTTGTCGCGATAGAAGCCGATCGTCTCGTCGACGTCGCGGACGCAGAGGTGGACGTGCCCGACCGTCGTCCCGTCCGGCAGACCGTCGAAGCCCGCGTCGCCCGCTTCCGCGAGCAGCGACTCGGTGTCGAGCGGGATCGACGTCATCCGCTGCGCCACCTGACCCTCCCACTGCTCTCGCGGGCGGTCGGCGTAGATCTCGATGCCGTGGTAGTCCGGGTCGCGGAGGTAGATCGCCTCGCTCACGACGTGGTCGGAGAGCCCGGTGAGCGGGATCTGGTCTCGAACGGTGTGCGCGAGGAAGCGGCCGAGGCTCGGTCGATCCGGCACGAGCAGCGCGACGTGGAAGAGGCCGGTGAAGCCCTGGGCCGGACGCGCGCCTGGCTCCTCGACGAACCGCACGAGCGGGGTGTCCGTCCCGAGCTCGGCCGTGCCGTTCTCGCGTGAGAGGACGCGCAGGCCGATCGCGTCCTGCCAGTACGCGAGCGAGCGGTCGAGGTCGGAGACGCTCAACTCGACGAGGCCCATGTGGGTGGCGGGCGCGATCTCCATGAGGCGACTCTATCCCTGCGTGTGCTTGATCGTGTCCTCGCGCTGTTGCGCTTCCGCCAGCGTCAGCTTCCCGTCGCAGATCTCGGAGTTGAGCTCGTTCTCGATCTGGTCCATCTCGGAGGCACGTGGATAGGGCTCCGGCCAGAGGTTGCGCGGGTCGGTCGGGTCTCCGCCCAGCTCGAGCGAGATCAGGTGGTCCTCCTGGTAGTCGGCCAGCCCGCCGGTGCGACCGTAGTCGCTCATTTGCTTGAGCTTCAGGTCGTTGGTGTAGTCGGTCGGCGGGCGCACCGTGCGCGTCCAGCCGGACGTGCAGATCGTCTCGCCGATCGTGCTCTGCGTGACGTCGGGGTTGAGTGCGCCCGGCGTCAGCTCCCAGCTCGCCCGGTACGGCGAGAGCGCCGGCGCACCTGCGGTGCGGAACGCGAGGACGGCGAGCACCGCGGCCGCGGCGAGCGCCAGCAGGACATCGGCATTGCGCATCGTTCCGACGCTAGGGCTTCGAATGCGACGAGGGCGTCAATTTTCGTTGA
>DASXJG010000088.1:0-9634 GCA_036497525.1 Gaiellaceae bacterium | reverse complement strand
CCGGCGTCTTCCCGGATCCCCTGCGGTGAAGGCGCCGGGCTGTGCGGGTGGTTCGAGGCTCGAGGCAGCGAGATCCAGACGTCGGCGCCACCCGACGGAGTGTTACGGAGACCGGCGCTTCCGCCGTGCGCGCGGGCGATCAGCTCGACGATCGAGAGGCCGAGGCCGGAACCGCCGCGGCTGCGGGCCTCATCGGCCCGGCTGAAGCGGTCGAAGGCGCGTGCGCGGAACGCGTCGGGAAAGCCGGGACCGCCGTCCCTCACGTGGAGCTCGACGAATCCGTCCCGCTCCTCCGCCGCGAGCTCGACGCCCCCGTCGCCGTGTGCGAGAGCGTTGTCGACGAGGTTCACCAGCGCCTGGCCCGCCCGCAGCGGATCGGCCTCCACGCGGAGGCCGGTGGGCTCGACTCGGAGGTCGCGGCCGAGCTCGCCGGCGCGGTTCGCGAAGCGCGAGGCCGCGTCGGTGAGAAGGTCCGAGGCTGAGACGGCCTCTTGCTGGATCGGCAGCGGGCCCTGGTCGGCGCGGGCGATCAGCAGCAGGTCGTCCGCGAGTCGTGACAGTCGCTGCGTCTCTTCGGCCGCCGAGCGAAGCGCGCTCTCGAGCTCCTCGTGCGAGCGCGGGCGGCGCAGCGCGAGCTCGAGCTCCGTCTGGAGGAGGGCGAGCGGTGTCCGGAGCTCGTGGCTCGCATCTGCGACGAAGCGGCGCTCGTGCTCGAACGCCGCCTGGAGCCGGGCCAGCATGTCGTTCAGCGTCAGCGCGAGCCGCGACACCTCGTCCCGGGCGGGCGGCACCGGCAGCCGACTCGGCTCTCCGGCGGTCACCGCATCGGCTCGGCGCCGCATCGCCTCGACGGGCCGCAACGCTCCCGCCGCGAGCGCGTACCCACCGAGGGAGGCAGCGAGGAGCGCCAGCGGGAGGAAGAGGATGAGCTCGTGACGCAGGTGGTCGAGCGACTCTTCGCGCGGGGCGAGCGACCGCGCGACGGCGGCGACCGCCGTCCCGGAGGGGAGTGGCCGCACGAAGATGCGCCATTCTCCCGGCCGCCCCGAGATTCGGCTGTCGACCCAGACGCGACGGCCGGCGAGCGCCTCGGTCAGGACCTGCCGGTCGACGAGGGGCGGCACGCCCCCGGGCTGAGAGCGGTGGAGACGGCCGTCCGTTCCGAAGCGCTGCGCGAGGGTCGTGCCGCCGCCCGTGTCGGCATCGACGCGGCCGGTGCCGATCTCCTCCCGCGCCTGCGCGACGAGCGTCTGGTCGACGGATCGCAGCAGCTGGTCGGCGACGCGCTGGTAGACGAAGAGCCCGACCGCGGCAAGCACGGCGGCCATCGCGGCCGCGAAGCCGAGGGTCAGGCGGACCCGGATGGGCAGGCGGGACATCGCGTCAGTCTGCGCGTAGCCGGTACCCGACGCCGCGCACCGTCTCGATGGAGTCGCGCCCGAAGGGGCGGTCGATCTTCTCCCGCAGGTAGCGGACGTAGACGTCGACGACGTTGGAGCGGCTCTCGAACGAGATGTCCCATGCGCCGTCGAGCAGCTGCGTGCGACTCAGCGTGATCCCGCGCCGGCGCATGAACAGCTCGAGCAGGGCGAACTCCTTCGCAGACAGGTCGAGCTCCCGGTCGCCGCGCCACGCACGATGTGCCGCCGGATCGAGGCGGAGGTCGTCCACCTCGAGAACCGGCGGCCGCTCGACCGGTGCGCGGCGGGTGAGCGCGCGCAGCCGCGCGAGGAGCTCCTCGAAGGAGAACGGCTTCGTGAGGTAGTCGTCGGCGCCCGCATCGAGGCCGACCACTCGATCGTCGACGGCGTCGCGCGCGGTCAGCATCAGCACCGGAGTCCAGACGCCGTCGCTCCGCAGTCGGCGGCAGACCTCGAACCCGTCCGCGCCCGGCAGCATCACGTCGAGGACGATCGCGTCGTACGGAACCGCGCGCGCCATCCAGAGCGCTTCTTCGCCGCGGTCGGCGAGGTCGGCGGCGTACCCCTCCTCGCGCAGGCCGCGTCCGAGCAGCTCGCCGAGCTTCTTCTCGTCCTCCACCACCAGAACCCGCATGCCATGGCCATTGTCGCGCCGCAGGTGAGAAACGGATGAGCCGGCTCGGGGCCGTCTCATCCGTCAGTCCGAGCGCCAGCCCCGGAGGATCGCGAGCGCGCCGTCGAGCGAGTCGACGACGGCGCCGCCGCTCGCGTCGATGCAGCCACGGACGAAGAGGTTGACCGCGAAGTCGCCGCGCCGCTCGCCGCGCAGATCCGTGAGCAGGCCGACCACCCCCTTGCGCTCCGGGTCGCGCTGCTTCAGTCCGTAGAAGAGGCCGATCTCGCACGCTGTGCCGTCGTCGACCGACGGCCCGTCGAGGACGGCGAGGACGGCGTCCGAGTCCACGACGCCGCCGGCGTCGGCGGCGAACACGGCCCCGGCGGTGACGTCGACTCCCACGAGATCTTTCTGCTCGTGCGGCACGAAGACGTCGAAGCCGTCCGCCCGCAGCCGTGCGGCGCAGTCGTCGAGGAACGCGCGCTCGTACGGCGTGAAGATCGAGCCGGCGAGATAGACCCGCATCGGCTCAGTCTCGCCGAAGCAGGATCAGCGAGTGCTCCTGTACCGCGACGAGTGCGCGGGCTCCGAGTGGCGTCTCCGGCGCATCGCCCGTCGCCGCCTCCACTCTCCAGCGCGAGCCGAAGCGCCGGGTAGGGAGCGTGAAGACGACCGGCTCCGAGTGCGCGTTGAAGAGCAGCAGGAACGAGTCGCCGGAGATCGGCTCGCCGTGCGGCGTCCGTTCGGGAATCTCGCGGCCGTTGAGGAAGACGCCGAGCGTCCGCGTGTCCGGATTCGTCCACTCCCGCTGCGTCATCCGGCGCCCGTCGGGCCGGAACCACCACGCGTCGGGCAGCCCGCTCTCACCGGCCGTTCCGGTGAGGAACGAGGTGCGCCGGAAGACCGGGTGCTCGCGCCGCAGCGCGATCCAGCGGCGGGCGAACTCGAGCAGGCCCTCGTCGGCTGCGGCCCAGTCGAACCACGAGATCTCGTTGTCCTGGCACCAGGCGTTGTTGTTGCCGCCCTGAGTCCGCCCGAGCTCGTCGCCACCGAGCAACATCGGCACGCCCTGAGAGAGAAGCAGCGTCGCGAGGAAGTTGCGCTGCTGCCGCGCGCGGAGCGCAAGCACGGCCGGGTCGCCGGTCTCGCCCTCGGCGCCGAGGTTCCAGGAGCGGTTGTCGTCGGTCCCGTCTCGGTTGTCCTCGCCGTTCGCCTCGTTGTGCTTCCCGTTGTACGAGACGAGATCGCGCAGGGTGAATCCGTCGTGGGCGGTGACGAAGTTGATCGAAGCGAGATCGCGACGGTCGTCGCCGTACAGGTCGGAGGAGCCGGTGAACCGCTGCGCGAACTCGCCCACGCTTCCCTGTCCGCGCCAGAAGTCGCGCACCGCGTCGCGGTACTTCCCATTCCACTCCGCCCACAGCACCGGGAAGTTGCCGACCTGGTAGCCGCCGGGCCCAACGTCCCACGGCTCCGCGATCAGCTTCACCTGGGAGATCACGGGGTCCTGGTGGATCGTGTCGAAGAAGGCCGAGAGGCGGTCGACGTCGTACAGCTCCCGCGCGAGCGCCGACGCGAGGTCGAAGCGGAAGCCGTCGACGTGGCACTCGAGCACCCAGTAGCGGAGCGAGTCCATGATCAGCCGCAGCACGGACGGGTGCACCGGGTTGAGCGAGTTGCCCGTCCCCGTGAAGTCCATGTAGAAGCGCGGGTTGTCGGGCATCAGCCGGTAGTAGCTGCGGTTGTCGGCGCCCCGGAACGAGAGCATCGGCCCGAGGTGGTTCCCCTCCGCGGTGTGGTTGTAGACGACGTCGAGGATCACCTCGATCCCGGCCGAGTGCAGCGCCTTGACCATCCCCTTGAACTCGAGCACCTGCTCGCCGTCGGTGCCGGTCGCGGCGTAGAGCGCGTGCGGCGCGAGGTAGCCGATCGAGGAGTAGCCCCAGTAGTTCGTCAGGCCGCGGTCGTGGAGGAAGCCCTCGTCGGCGATGTGGTGGATCGGGAGCAACTCGACCGCCGTCACGCCGAGCTCGCGGAGATACGCGAGGGCGGGCTCGGAGGCGAGCGCGGCGTAGGTGCCGCGCAGGTCGTCCCGGATCTCCGGGTGCAGCTTCGTGAAGCCCTTCACGTGGGCCTCGTAGATCACCGTGTCGCCCCAGGGGATGTCCGGCGGCCGGTCGTCTCCCCAGTCGAAGCCCGGGTCTACGACCACGCACTTCGGGATCGCGTCGGCATCGTCCTCGTCGTCGAGCTCGAGATCCGCGTCCTCGTCGGCGGACGGGACGTACGGGAGGACGTTCGCCCGCTCCCATTGCACCGCCCCCTCGATCGCCTTCGCGTACGGGTCGATGAGGAGCTTGTTCGGGTTGAAGCGGTCGCCGGCCACGGGCTCGTACGGGCCGTGCACGCGGTAGCCGTAGCGCTGACCGGGCGCGACTCCGGGCAGGTAGCAGTGCCAGACGTGTGCGGCGACGTCGCGGAGCTCGACGCGTGTCTCGCGCTCCGCCTCGAAGAGGCAGAGCTCGACCCGCTCGGCGTGCTCGGAGAAGAGCGAGAAGTTCGTTCCTTCGCCGTCCCACGTGGCACCGAGCGGGAACGGCCGTCCCGGCCAGACTTCCATCAGGTGGGCATCTTCCGCTATTCGGGGACGAGCCAGACCGCGCCTAGCGGTGGCAGCGTGAGCGTGGCCGAGAACGGCTGCTCGTGCCACGGCACCGCTTCGGCCTCGACGCCGCCGAGGTTGCCGACTCCGCTGCCGCCGTAGAACGCCGAGTCGGTGTTCAGCACCTCGCGCCAGCGGCCGTGGAACGGCATCCCGACGCGGTAGTCGTGGCGCGGCACCGGGGAGAGGTTGAGGACGCAGACGAGCGGCGGCGCGTCGTCCGCGCCGAGCCGGGCGAAGGCGAGGACGTTGTTGGCGGTGTCGTTCGGCTCGAGCCAGCGGAAGCCGGCCGGATCGAAGTCGAGCTGCCAGAGCGCGGGGTTGTCGCGGTAGACACGGTTGAGGTCGCGGACGAGCGCCTGGATCCCCCCGTGGTCGGGGTACTCGAGCAGGTTCCAGTGGAGCGACCCCTCCGCGTTCCATTCCTCCCACTCGCCGAGCTCGCCACCCATGAACAGGAGCTTCTTGCCGGGGTGCGCCCACATGAACGCGTACAGCGAGCGGAGGTTGGCGAACTTCTGCCAGCGGTCGCCGGGCATCTTGTCGAGCAGCGACCGCTTCCCGTGTACCACCTCGTCGTGAGAGAGCGGCAGGATGAAGTTCTCGCTGAACGCGTACATGAGCGAGAACGTCAGCGTGTGGTGGTGGAAGCGCCGGTAGACAGGGTCCTTCTGGAAATAGCTGAGGGTGTCGTGCATCCAGCCCATGTTCCACTTGAAGCCGAAGCCGAGCCCCCCGAGGTAGGTCGGCCGTGAGACGCCCGGCCAGGCGGTCGATTCCTCCGCCGAGCTGATCACGCCTGGCTCGCGCCCGTACAGCGTCTCGTTCATCTCCTTCAGGAACGAGACGGAGTCGAGGTCCTCATTGCCGCCGAACACGTTCGGCACCCACTCGCCGGCCTTGCGCGAGTAGTCGAGGTAGAGCATCGAGGCGACCGCGTCGACGCGGATCCCGTCGGCGTGATGCTCGCGCAGCCAGTAGAGCGCGTTCGCGAGCAGGAAGTTGCGCACCTCGGTGCGGCCGAGGTTGAAGACGAGCGTGCCCCAGTCGGGATGCGCGCCTCGGCGTGGGTCGGCGTGCTCGTACAGGTGCGTCCCGTCGAACGTCGCGAGCGCCCAGTCGTCGCGCGGGAAGTGGGCGGGCACCCAGTCGAGGATCACGCCGATGCCGCGCTGGTGGAGCCGGTCGACGAGGTGACGGAAGTCGTCCGGCGTGCCGAAGCGGGAGGTGGGCGCGTAGTAGCCGGTCACCTGGTAGCCCCACGAGCCGGTGAACGGATGCTCCATCACCGGCAGCAGCTCGACGTGGGTGAAGCCGAGATCCGTGACGTAGTCGGCAAGCTCGTCGGCGAGCTCGAGGTACGTGAGCGGCCGGTCCTCGAGTGGGTTCCTTCTCCAGGAGCCGAGGTGGACCTCGTAGATCGAGATCGGCTCCCTGAGTGGATCCGACCTCATCCGGCGGTCGAGCCACTCCTCGTCACGCCAGCGATGCTTCGCCTCCCAGACGACCGACGCGTTCGCCGGCGGCACCTCTGCATGGAACGCGATCGGGTCGGCCTTCAGTCGCAGGCGGCCGTCCTTCGTCCGGATCTCGAACTTGTACTTCGCCCCCTCGTCCACGGCCGGGATGAACAGCTCCCAGATTCCCGAGGCGCCCAGCGAGCGCATCGGGTGCAGGCGCCCGTCCCACGAGTTGAAGTCGCCGACGACCGAGACCGACCGCGCGTTGGGCGCCCAGACGGCGAAGGCGGTGCCGACGACGCCGTCGATCTCGCGCACGTGGGCGCCGAGCAGCTCGTACAGGTGCTCGTGGCTGCCCTCGAGCGCCAGGTGGAGGTCGAGCTCGCCGAGCGTGGGGAGGAACGAGTACGGGTCGCGGACGGTGAACGTGTTGCCGTCCGGGTACTCGACCTCGAGCTCGTACTCGAGCGGCAGCCGCGCCTTCGGCAGGAGCGCCTCCCACAGTCCACCCGGGTCCTTGAGCTCGGCCTCGACCGATGTCGCCTGATAATTGGCCGGCTGGACGCGTACGGCTTGCGCCTCCGGCCGGTACGCGCGGACGACGACGCCGTCCTCCGCCTTGTGCGCGCCGAGGACGCCGTGGGGATTCGCCCCCAGGTCGACGGTCATAACGCTTCTGCTGCCTGCTGCATCAGCCGCTCGATGCCCGCGACAGGGATTCCAACCCAGTCTGGTCGGTTGTCGAGCTCGTACTGGAGCTCGTATACCGCCTTCTCGAGCTCGAATACGGCGAGCAGCCGGTCGATCGCCGCGTCGCCCGAGGGAAGCAGTGCCTGGTCGACTGTGTCGAGATAGCTCTCGAGGAACCGCTCGCGCGCACGCTCCTCCCAGTCGTGCGGCACCTGCGCATCTCGGGTCAGCTCGGCCGCCGTCGCGGCGTAGGCGAAGGAGCGGAGCATGCCCGCGACGTCGCGCAGCGGCGAACGCTTGCGGCGGCGCTCCACGAGCGTCCGGCCCGGCTCGCCTTCGAAGTCGAGGATCACCCAGTCGTTCCGGGTCATGAGCGTCTGGCCGAGGTGGTAGTCGCCGTGGGTGCGGATCACGCGCCCGCTCGACCCAGCGTGCGTCAGTAGGCGCAGCTGCTCGCGGACCTCCTCGCCGCGCCCGAGGATCGGCGCGAGGCGCTCGTCGTCTTCCGGCAGCGAGAGAAAGACGCGTGCGATTTCCTCATCCACCGTCGCCGTCAGGAGCCCGAGCGACTCGACGCTCGGCTCCTCCGGCGCGAAGGCGGGATCGTTCGGGTCCGAGCCGAGTGCCGTGTGCATCTGCGCCGTCACCTCGCCCAGCCGCGCAAGCCGGTCGAGGAAGCGCTCCGGCGCCGACGAGACCTCGCCGAGCGCCAGCTCCCAGCCGCCGACCGCGCCGGCGACGTACTCCTGCAGCAGCCCCAGAGTCGCGGTCAGCGGTCCGCCGGAGTAGCCGTACCAGCCGCCGAGCGCGGGGATGTTCCGGAAGCCCTGCTCGCTGAGGAACCGGAGCACCTCGAGCTCCGGGTTGATGCCGGGCTCGAGGTGGCGGAAGATCTTGAGGATCAGCGCGTCGTCGAAGACGACCGAGCTGTTCGACTGCTCGGACGAGACGAGCCGCGCGGCGCCGAGCTCGCGGCCGAGCGCGGAGAAGTCCTCGGCCGGCCGAAACTCCGCTGCGCCCTGCTCGCCCTGCACGGTCAATCCGGCGCGCATCGCGCTCACGAGCTCTCGCGTCAGGCTCGGATCCTCGGCGAGGGCGTCGAACGGGTCGTCGCCGCCGCCGTCCGAGAACACGAGCTGGTAGAGGTCGTGCGCGCCCGTGTCGTAGCGCAACTCGACGAGCGCGAGCGTGAGCTGCGGCTCGGCCTGCCGGATCGTGACGGTGTCGAGGACCTCGGAGTGTGAGACGGTCCGCGACTTCGCGCCGTACCACCGCTGACGGGTGATGTACTCGATCAGCGCGCTCTCGTCCACCGTCACTCCACCTGCTCCCGCTGTCTGAGCTGAAACCAGAAGAACCCGCGCGGCGCGAGCGTCAGGAGGTACGGCAGCTCCCCGATGGGCGGGAAGGCCGTGCGGCCCAGCATCTCGACGGGGACCATACCGGCATAGGCCGAGAGGTCGAGCTGCACGGCCTGCGCCGAGCGGGCGAGGTTGTGGACGCAGAGGACGATGTCGTCCTCCCACGTGCGGATGTGGGCGAAGATGCGCGTGTTCTCGGCGCGGAGCGGCTTGTAGGTGCCGAGGCCGAAGACGGGGTGCTCCTTGCGGAGGGCGATGAACCGCTGCATCCAGCGCAGGAGCGAGTTCGGCGTGCGGAGCTGCGCCTCGACATTGATCGCCTGGAACCCGTAGACCGGATCCATGAGCGGCTGCAGGTAGAGCTGCGCCCAGTCTGCGCGCGAGAAGCCGGCGTTGCGGTCGCCCGACCACTGCATCGGCGTGCGCACGCCGTCGCGGTCGCCGAGGTACACGTTGTCGCCCATGCCGATCTCGTCCCCGTAATAGAGGACCGGCGAACCCGGCAGCGAGAAGAGGATGGCGTGCAGCAGCTCCGCCTCGTCGCGGCCGGCGTCGAGGAGGGGCGCGAGGCGGCGACGGATGCCGAGATTGAGCTTCATCCGCGGGTCCTTCGCGTACTCCGAGTACATGTAGTCCCGCTCCTCGTCGGTGACCATCTCGAGGGTCAGCTCGTCGTGGTTGCGGAGGAAGAGCCCCCACTGGGAGTTGTCGGGGATCGCCGGGGTGCGGTCGAGGATCTCGTAGATCGGCGTCGCGTCCTCCCGCCGCAGCGACATGAACATCCGCGGCATGACCGGGAAGTGGAAGCACATCTGGCACTCGTCGCCGTCGCCGAAGTAGTCGACGACGTCCTCGGGCCACTGGTTCGCCTCGGCGAGCAGGACGCGGTCGGGATAGCGCGCCTCCACCTCCGCGCGCACGCGCTTCAGGTACTCGTGCGTCTCGGGCAGGTTCTCGCCGTTCGTCCCGTCGCGCTCGAAGAGGTAGGGCACGGCGTCGAGCCGGAAGCCGTCGATGCCGAGGTCGAGCCAGAAGCGGAGGACGTCGAGCATCGCCTCCTGCACCTCGGGGTTGTCGAAGTTGAGGTCGGGCTGGTGGTGGAAGAAGCGGTGCCAGTAGTACTGGCCGCGGAGCGGGTCGAGCGTCCAGTTCGACGGCTCGCTGTCGACGAAGATGACACGCGCCTCTGGGTAGCGCTCCTCGGTGTCCGACCAGACGTACCAGTCGCTCTTCGGGCCGATCGCTTCCGCCCGCGACTCCTGGAACCACGGGTGGTCGGACGAGGTGTGGTTCATGACGAGGTCGGCGATGACGCGCATCCCGCGCTGGTGCGCCTGCTCGACGAACTCGCGGAAGTCCTCGACCGAGCCGTAGTCGGGGTGGATCGCGAAGAAGTTCGAGATGTCGTAGCCGCCGTCGCGCAG
>DASXJG010000087.1:0-1739 GCA_036497525.1 Gaiellaceae bacterium | reverse complement strand
CCGGCCGAGATGAAGGCCGCCTCGTCGCCGTGGCGGAGCTGGAGCTCGAAACCGAGCACGCCGCCGTAGAAGTCGAGGGCGCGGTCGAGATCGGCAACCTTGAGGTGAACGTGGCCGATGTCGACGCGCGGATCGATGGGGCTTGGCTCCACACGGCGATCGTATCCCGCGCCGACCGCGGTACCCAGGAGCCGAGGAGTGCGCTATACCTGGGGAGGCGATATGAGCAGCAAGCCGGTCGAGCAGCTCTCGCAGGTAATCGTCCGCTTCGCGGGCGACTCGGGCGACGGTATGCAGCTCACCGGCTCGCAGTTCACGTCCGAGGCGGCGATCCTCGGCAACGACATCTCGACGCTGCCGGACTTCCCCGCCGAGATCCGCGCCCCGGCCGGCTCGCTGCCGGGCGTCTCCGGCTTCCAGCTGCACTTCGCCGACCACGACATCCTCACGCCGGGCGACGCGCCGAACGTCCTCGTCGCGATGAACCCGGCGGCGCTGAAGACGAACATCTCCGACCTGCCGAGGGGCGGAACGCTGATCGTCGACGCCGACGCCTTCACCGAGCGGAACCTCAAGAAGGCCGGCTACGCGCAGAACCCGCTCGAGGACGGCTCGCTCGACGAGTACCAGGTTCACGCCGTCCCTCTGACTTCGCTCACGGTCGGGGCGCTGAAGGAGATCGAGGGCGTGACGCCGCGCGAGGCCGAGCGGTCGAAGAACATGTTCGCGCTCGGCTTGATGTCGTGGCTGTACGGGCGCTCGATCAAGCCGACGATCGAGTTCCTCGAGGCGAAGTTCGGTGCGAAGCGGCCGGAGATCGCCGCAGCGAACGTCAAGGCGCTCCGCGCCGGCTACGCGTTCGGCGAGACGACCGAGTCTTTCGCGGTCACGTACGAGGTCAAGCCGGCGAAGCTCGCGCCGGGGACGTACCGCAACATCACCGGCAACCAGGCGCTGTCGCTCGGCCTCGTCGCCGCTTCGCGGCTGTCGGGGCTGCCGCTCTTCCTCGGCGCCTACCCGATCACGCCGGCGAGCTCGATCCTCGAGGAGCTCGCGGGCTACAAGCACTTCGGCGTGCGCACCTTCCAGGCGGAGGACGAGATCGCCGCCGCGGGTGCGGCCGTCGGCGCGGCGTTCGGCGGCGCGCTCGGCGTCACGACTTCCGCCGGGCCGGGGATCGTGCTCAAGGCGGAGACGATCGGGCTCGCGATCATGCTCGAGCTGCCGCTCCTGATCTGCGACATCCAGCGCGCCGGCCCGTCCACGGGCATGCCGACGAAGCCTGAGCAGGGCGATCTGTTGATGGTGATGTACGGCCGCAACAGCGAGTCGCCTGTGCCGGTCGTCGCCGCGGGCTCGCCGTCCGACTGCTTCCACGCGGCGATCGAGGCGGTGCGGATCGCGCTCAAGTACCGGACGCCGGTCTATCTCCTCTCCGACGCATACCTCGCGAACGGCTCCGAGCCGTGGCTGCTGCCGAATCTCGAGACGCTCCCCGATCTGACACCCATATTCGCGACCGAGCGGAACGCCGGCGACGAGTTCCTCCCGTACCTACGCGACGAGAAGACGCTCGCGCGTCCGTGGGCGCTGCCGGGGACGCCGGGGCTCGAGCACAGGATCGGCGGCCTCGAGAAGGCGGATCGCACCGGGAACATCTCGTACGACCCCGAGAACCACGACCTGATGACGCGGTTGCGCGCGCAGAAGGTCGCCGGGATCGCTGCCGACATCCCGGA
>DASXJG010000086.1:0-2240 GCA_036497525.1 Gaiellaceae bacterium | reverse complement strand
TCGATGCGGATGCGCCAGTCGTCGTTCGCCATGTCGGTTCGAGCGTAACCTGCGGCGCGTGGAGTGGCGCGAGCGGTACGAGCGGGCGGCGGCGCGCTACGCGCGAGGAGAGACGCGGGAGCTCGACGAGCGGCAGCTCGTGCAGCTCGCCAATGCGGCGTGGGCGGCCGGACTCTCGTTGTTGATGGACGGTGACCGCGAGGGCGCGGCGAAGTGGCTGCGGCTCGCGGCCGCGCGCTATCGCGAGAGCTGGGTCGTGGGCTCGGATTCCTGGGGCAGGCCGATCGGCGCGATGAAGGCGTTGCTCATCGCGGGCGACGACGCGGGCGAGGCGGCGCGCTGGGCACTCGATGCGGAGGCGGCGATCGCCGAATCCCCGATCGGCCGGTATGCAGCTGCGCTCGCGCTACTCATCCTCGACAACGACGAGATGGCCGCTCGCCACGCCGTCGACCTACAGCGAGAGGCGAGCTTTCCGCGAGACGTCGCGGACGCGCTCGCAGCGCTCGCGCATCGCGACGCCGACGGCTACGCGGCTGCGGTGGCGCAGGTCCGCCGCTCGTTCGAGGAGCGTGAGGCCTTTCTCGAGGACATCCCGGTGTCGGACACCGCGCTCGCGCTCGACGCGCTCGCCGCCCTGCGCGGTCTCGGCTAGAGCTTTGCGGCCGCGGCGCGGTCGAGCACCGCTCGCGTCGGCCCTTCCGTCGCGCGCGCGAGGCTGCCCGGCGTCTCTAGCGACGGCTCGCCTGCGAGCGCGCGTGCGACCGCGTCGGCCTTGTCCTCTCCCGTGACGAGGAAGACGAGCTCGCTGGTCGAGCACAGGCGCGGAAACGTCAGCGTGATCCGGTCGACGAACGGCTCGTGTCCTGCTGGGGAGCCCACCGCGTCGTGGTCTGCGATCTCGAGCGCCGGAAAGCCGGGAAAGAGGGAGGCGACGTGGCCATCGGGACCGAGCCCGACCAGGACGAGGTCGAAGACGCCGACGCCGTCGAGCTCCTTTTCGTATTCTTCGGCGCCGGCGTCCGGGCCGAGCTCGCCGCGCATGCGGTGGATCTGGAGCGGCTGCCGGTCGAGGCGGTCGAGCAGCGCCTGCTCGGTGAGGCGGTAGTTCGACCGCTCGTCCTCGGGCGGGACGCAGCGCTCGTCTCCCCACCAGACCTCGACGCGGCTCCAGTCAGGCTCGAGATCGGCGGCGAGCTCGTAGGCGAGGCGCGGAGTCGAGCCGCCGGTCAGGACGACGTGGCCGCCGGCGCGTGCCTGCTCCACGAGCCGCTCGGCGACGATCCGCGCCGCCTCCGGCGCGTCCTCGACGACCGTGATGTCGACCGGGGTCATCCGCCTTCGGCGAGCTCGCGCGCGCGGTCCATCGCGGCCTGGATCGCGTTGAGGAACGCCGCGCGCACGCCGGCCTGCTCGAGCTCGCGGATGGCGGCGATCGTCGTGCCGCCGGGCGAGGTGACGGACTCGCGCAGCTCGACCGGGTGCATCTTCTGGTCGCGGAGCTGCTTCGCCGTCCCGAACATCGTCTGCACGACGAGCGTCGTCGAGATCTCGCGCGACAGGCCGAGCAGGATTCCCGCTTCGATCATCGCCTCGGCGAGGAGTGCGAAATAGGCGGGGCCGGAGCCGGAGACCGCGGTGATGGCGTCCATCGACCGTTCGGGCACCCGCACGACGCGGCCGAGGTGTGAGAGCAGCTCCTCGGCGAGCGCGAGCTGCTCGTCGCCCGCGTGAGCGCCCGCGCAGATGCCGGCCATGCCCTCGTGCACCGTCGCCGGTGCGTTCGGCATCGCGCGCACGACGGGAACGCCCTCGGCGATCCGCTCCTCGATGTGCGCGGTGGGGATCGCGGCGGCGACCGACACCACGGTTTGCTCGGGCGTCAGGTGGATGGAGATCTGGGAGAGGAGAGCGTCGATGTCCTGGGGCTTGACCGCGATGACGACGATGCCGGCACCCGCGACGGCCGCGGCGTTGTCGGCGGTCGCCTCGGTGCCATAGCGCTCGTGCAGCTCGGCGATCCGTTCCTCCTCGCGGGAGGTCACGACGATCTCGGACGCCTCGCGCCAGCCGGAGCTGAGCAGGCCGGAGAGGAGGGCCTCGCCGATCCGCCCGCCGCCGAGGATCGCGACCTTTCTGCTCATACCGGAAGCCTAGGCGGCCCGAGCGGCCCGCAGCGGGATCAGGCCGCGGCCGAAGCCCGCGAGGAGGTACACGCTCGCGAGGCCGGCCCACTCGCC
>DASXJG010000085.1:0-15721 GCA_036497525.1 Gaiellaceae bacterium | reverse complement strand
AACCGCGTCCGCGTCAAGGTCGTGAAGAACAAGGTCGCGCCGCCGTTCAAGCAGGCGGAGTTCGACATCATCTACGGCTCCGGCATCTCGTGGGAAGGCACCGTGCTCGACTCGGGGCTCGAGCGGAAGGTCGTGACGAAGTCGGGGTCGTACTTCAGCTTCGGCGACGAGCGGCTCGGCCAGGGGCGCCAGAACGCGACGGCGTTCCTTCGCGAGCATCCCGACGTGACGCAGCAGATCCTCCAACAGATCCAGACCGAGCTCGGCTCGGATCAGATCGCGTCCGCACGGCTGCTGCCGGTCGCCGACGAGGAATCCGCGGCGAGCAACGGCAAGGCCGAGGTGGCGGCGGAGGCGCTCGCGGCGGCAGAAGCCGAGGCGTGACGCCGGTCGTAACCGGGCTGCGCGAGCGGAAACGCGGCCGCGTCGCCGTCGAGCTCGACGGCGGCCCGTGGCGCGTACTGCCCGCCGGGGCAGTCGTCCGGGCGGGGATCGCGGTCGGAACCCGGCTCGACCGGCCTACGGCGCGCGAGCTGGCGCGGGCGGTGCGCCAGGCACGAGCACTCGCGGCTGCCACGCGCTCGCTGGCGGCGGGCGACCGCTCGCAGCGGGCTCTCGAGCGACGCCTCGCACATGCCGGCCACTCGGCCGCGGCATGCGAGGAAGCGCTGGAGGCTCTCGGCCGCGCGGGTCTCGTCGACGACATGCGGGTCGCCGCGAATCGCGCCGAGCTGCTTGCACGGCGCGGCTACGGCGATGCGGCGATCCGGGCCGACCTGCGGCGACGCCTGGTCGGGGAGGAGGCAGTCGCCGAGGCCGTCGCCGCTCTCGAGCCCGAGCGCGACCGTTTCCATGGGCTCCTGACCGGGCAGACGGTCACTCCCGGACTCCTTCGGCGCCTTGCTGCGCGCGGCTTCTCACACGACACACTGGACGAGGTTGCGCTGGAGGACTGAGACGCGGTACGATTCTCAGGCATTCCATTTGACGTTTTGCCTGCAAAAGCAGCTTTTCCGAAACTACATCCCATGATTTACCGCTCACGCCCGATGACTCGGAGGTCGCACAGCAGCTAGCGCGGTGACCTCCGGTGGGCAACGCCTGCGGGAGAAAGGCTTCTCGGATAGCTGCCGGCTGGGCCCGGCGCCGGGTGGGAGGTGCCGCCGAAAGCGGCTGGATCCCCGACCGAGGAGCCGGACACGTGATCGGGATCGGAATTGCCATTGGGATCGCAGGAGGCGTCGCTCTCGCCCTGCTCGCCGTCTCCGTCTTCGGCACCACCGGAGTGACCCGGGCACGGCGGATCCGCGACCAGCTGCTCGAGGACGCCCGCCGCGAAAGCGAAGCCGTCCGGCGGGAGGCGCAGGTCGAGGCCCGCGAACAGGCCGTCCGCCTGCGAAGCGAGATCGACGCGGAGCTCGTCGACCGACGTGGACAGGTGCTGAAGATCGAGGAGCGCGTCCTGGCGAAGGAGCTCGAGATCGAGCAGAAGCTCGACGAGCTCTCGCGTCGTGACCAGGGCCTCGCCGACCGCGAAGAGCACATCCGCAGTCTCCAGGAGGAGTTCAAGCAGGCGAAGAATGCGCACCTCACGGAGCTGGAGCGAATCGCAGCCCTGACGCAGGCCGACGCGAGGGCACTGCTGCTCGAGCGTGGAGAAGAGCAGGTACGGCACGAGCTCGCGCGCCGCGTGCGGACGCTCGAAGACGAGGCGCGCGCGGAGTCCAAGCGGCGCGCCCGGAACCTCGTCGCCGATGCGCTGCAGCGCGTTGCGGCCAGTCACACCGCCGAGACCACGGTCACCGTCGTGGAGCTTCCCTCCGATGACATGAAGGGCCGGATCATCGGGCGGGAGGGTCGCAACATTCGCGCGCTCGAGCACCTCACGGGCGTGGACTTCATCGTCGACGACACACCCCACGCGGTCGTGCTCTCGTCCTTCGACGGCCTCCGTCGCGAAATCGCCCGGCTCACGGTGACGAAGCTCCTCGAGGATGGCCGGATCCATCCCGCCCGGATCGAGGAGACGTACTACGAGTCGAAAGCCGAAGTCGAGGAGATCGTGCGCCAGGCGGGCGAGCAGGCGGTCTTCGAGGCGAACTGCGGACCGTTTCACGAGGAGCTCGTCCGAATCCTGGGCCGGCTCCGCTTCCGGACGAGCTACGGGCAGAACGTCCTGAAGCACACGCTCGAGGTCGTGCACCTCGCGGGGATCATGGCGACGGAGCTCGAGGCGAGCGTGCAGACGGCGAAGCGCGCCGCGATGCTGCACGACATCGGCAAGGCGATGACGCACGAGGTGGAGGGGTCGCACGCGCTCGTCTCGGCCCAGCTCGCGCGGCGCTACGGCGAGTCGCAGGGCGTCGTGCATGCGATCGAGGCCCATCACTACGAGGTGCAGCCCCAGACGGTGGAGGCAGTCCTCCTCATCGCGGCCGACGCCGTCTCCGCCAGCCGCCCGGGTGCACGCGGCGAGAGCCTCGAGCACTACATCAAGCGGCTCGAGGCGCTCGAGGAGCTCGCGGCGGCCAAGCCCGGCGTGGAGAAGGTCTACGCCCTGCAGGCCGGCCGCGAGATCAGGGTGATCGTCAGCCCCGGCGACGTCGACGACGACGAGGCCGCGCTCCTGGCGCACCAGATCGCACGCGAGATCGAGGACAAGCTCGAGTATCCCGGCCAGGTCAAGGTGACGGTGATTCGCGAGAGCCGCGCGGTACAGGTCGCGCGGAACCACCCCGTGGCATCCGCGCCGCAAACCGCGGACGAGGCACGGGATCGGCCCGCGGACTCGCCGATTCAGGCCGCCTAGCCGGGCCGGGCTACCCTACGCGCCGTGAGGCGCTACCACGTCACGACGTTCGGCTGCCAGATGAACGCCCACGACTCCGAGCGCATCAAGGGCCTGCTCGAGGAGCTAGGGCTCGGCGAGGCGGCGTCGCAGGACGAGGCGGACGTCCTCGTCCTGAACACGTGCACGATCCGCGAGAAGCCGGACACGCGCTTCGCGGCCCACATGGGCAACGCGGCGAAGCTGAAGCGTGAGCGGCCCGGCACGGTGATCGCCGTCGGCGGCTGTTACGCCGAGGCTCAGCGGGAGCGGCTGTTCACGCTCTATCCGGACGTCGATGTCGCCTTTGGCCCCGGCACCATCTCGCATCTCGGTGACTGGCTCGGAGCAGGCGGGGAGGGAGTCGCCCGCGGATCGTTCGGCACCGCCGACGAGCGCGCCTTCGCAGCGCAGCTTCCGGTGCGCCGCGAGCGGCGTTTCCAGGCATGGGTGCAGGTCTCGATGGGCTGCAACTCGGTCTGCTCCTACTGCATCGTCCCGGCAGTCCGCGGCCGCGAGATCTCGCGCCGTCCCGGCGAGATCCTGGCGGAGGTGGCACGGCTCGCCGAAGGAGGAGTCCGCGAGGTGACGCTGCTCGGACAGAACGTCAACTCCTACGGGCGTGACGTCGGCTCGAGCTTCGCCGAGCTTCTGCGCGCTGTCGATGCAGTCCCGGGCATCGAGCGGATCCGCTTTACGAGCCCGCATCCGAAGGATTTTCGCCGGGACGTCATCGCTGCGATGGCGGAGTGCGCCGCGGTCTGCGAGCACGCGCACCTGCCGCTTCAATCCGGCTCCAGCCGAGTCCTCAAGGTGATGCGCCGCACGTACTCGCGCGACCGCTACCTGCGGCTCGTCGAGGACCTGCGGGCGGCGATCCCCGACCTCGCGCTCACGACCGACATCATCGTGGGCTTCCCGGGCGAGACCGACGCCGACTTCCGCGAGACCCTCGAGGTCGTCGAGGAGGTCGGCTTCGACGGCGCATTCACGTTCGTCTACTCCCCGCGTGCGGGGACGGAGGCCGCGGCGATGCCCGAGCACGTTCCCGACGAGGTGAAGCGCGAGCGGATCGAGCAGCTGGTCGAGGTCGTGCAGCGCGTCGCGGCCGAGCGCAACGCACGGCGCGTCGGCGCCGTCGAGGAGGTCCTCGTCGAGGGGGCGAGCCGCACCGAGCCCGACCTGTTCCGGGGCCGGACCCGCCGAAACACGACCGTGAACTTCGGCGGCGACGCGGCTCCGGGCGATCTCGTCCCGGTGACGATCGAGGCGTCGACCTCCACGACCCTCGCCGGCACTCAGCTTGCCGCAGTTGCAGCCTAGAGATCTCGCCTGGGCGGGCTGTCTCAACGTCCGCGAGCTCGGTGGCTTGCCGACCCGGGACGGCGGCGAGACGCAACTCGGTGCGGTCGTGCGGGCGGACAGCGTCCGGCAGCTCAGCGACGACGGGTGGCGGTCGCTCGTAGACCACGGCGTCCGCACGGTGGTGGATCTCCGCGGCCACGACGAGCGGGCGGACGACCCGCCCGTCGAGCTGCCGGTGGAGGTCGTGCACGTTCCGTTCTTCGAGAGCAGCGACGACGAACGGCACGAGATGGCCGCGGAAATCGATGCAGCGGTGAAGGCCGCCCCCGACGTCTCGACCGCGACACGGGACGTCTATCTCATCTTCCTCGAGCGCTTTCGGGGGAACATCGCCGCCGCCGTGCGAGCCGTCGCGCATGCGCCGGCAGGCGGAGTCGTCATCCACTGCGCCGGAGGCAAGGACCGTACCGGCTTGTTGTCGGCGTTCCTCCTCCACGTGGCGGGCGTCGCCGACGACCAGATCGCGGCCGACTACGCGTTGAGCGAGGACCGGCTGAGGCCGCGGCACGAGGTGTGGTTCGCGGCCGCGGAGAGCGACGAGGAGCTCGCGCGGCTGCACAGGATCACGCAGACGCCTGCGGCCTCGATGGCAGGCGTATTCGCGGAGCTCGAGCATCGCTACGGCGGCGTCGAGGCGTACCTTCGCTCGGCGGGAGTCAGCGACGAGGAGCTCGGGCTCGTCCGCGCGCGGCTTCGTGGCTGAGCAGGTCATCGGGCTCTTCGGGCCAACGGCGAGCGGGAAGTCGGACGTCGCGGCCGCGCTGACGGACCTGATGCCGGCGGAGGTCGTCTCGGCAGATGCGATGCAGGTCTACGAAGGACTACCGATCCTCACGAACCGCTCGCCACACCCGGAGCGGCTGGTCGGGATCTGGCCGCTCTCGCATCTCGCCTCGGTGGGGGAGTACGCGCCGCTCGCCCACGCGGCGATCGACGAGCTCCTCGACCAAGGCAAGAGTCCACTCGTGGTCGGCGGCACAGGGCTCTACTTCCGCGCGGCCCTGGCCGAGCTCGATCTGCCCCCGGCGCCGACTGCGGGAGCACGCGAGCGCTGGGAGCGGCTCTACGAGGAGGCCGGCCCGGAAGCTGCGCATGCCCGACTCGGTGAGCTCGACCCGGAGGCGGCGGGGCGCGTTCATCCGAACGACCGCCGCCGTGTCGTCCGCGCGCTCGAGCTGGCCGAGGCCGGCCGGTCGCTCGTACCGCGCCGGGACGAGCTCTTCGGCGGCGCCTGGCTGCACCCCACACTGGTCTTCGGGCTGGACGTGCCCAAGACAGAGCTCGACCGCCGGATCGCAGAGCGGACCAGGCGTATGTTCGAGGCGGGTGTCGAGGACGAGGTGCGCGCCGCGCTCGCAGCCGAGCCGTCTGCAACGGCCGCGAAGGTCATCGGCCTCGACGAGGTCGCAACGCTGCCGCGCGAGGAGGCGATCGAGGCGCTGACCGCGCGGACACGGCGGTACGCGGCCTATCAGCGCAAGTGGCTACGGCGCCTCGAGGACGTCGTTATCGTCGCGGCCGACCGGCCGCCGGAGGAGACCGCTGTTGAGATCGTCGAGCTGGCACGCACACGGGAACGTCTACCTCGTCGTTGAGGGCTCGGCCGGCGGGCTCGACCTTGCCGGCACGGACGGGGCAGTCGAGGTGCTCTCGGTCGAGGGCGACGACGTGACGGTCGAGATCGTCAATCCCGACGGCTCGCGGGCGGAGATGTCCGGCAACGGAACGCGCATCGCCGCGGCCTGGCTCATGAGCCGCACCGGCTCGACAACGGCGCGTGTACACGTCGGGCCGAGGACGGTCGAAGTGCGGAGGACCGGGGACGGCCTCTACGAGTCGGCCCTGGGGCCGGTCGAGGTGGGTGAGTCGGAGCGCGTCGACGGGATCGAGCTGACTCCCGTCTCGGTCGGCAATCCTCACGCGGTCGTTGTCGGCGACCCCGGCCGGATCGGAGAGCTCGGGCCTCGGCTCGAGGGACACCCGCGGTTCCCGGGGCGCACGAACGTCCAGGTCGTCCGCGTCGACGGGCCCGGCGAGGTCACCGCGCGCGTCTGGGAGCGCGGCGTGGGGGAGACCTCGGCCTCTGGCACGAGTGCGGTCGCCGTCGCCGCCGCTACGCACGGGGACGGCGAAGTCGTCGTGCACTTCCCGGGTGGCGACCTGCGGGTGCGCCTCGAGAACGGCCAGGCCTGGCTCACGGGCCCGGCCGAGCCTCTCGACGAATTGCCGGAATCCAGGCGCGGAATCGGCACGGATCCGTAGCAGTCCGGGCGGTATCGTCGCCTCCGAGGGCGGAGGGGAAAGCGACCCCACCCGGGTGGGGGTGAGGGATGGTTCAGCTGCCGATCTCGAACTCGCGCAGGACGTCGTTCAGGCTCGTCTTGAGATCCGTCTGCGCGCTCCGCCACCCGACCACGAGGGCGCACGCGATCTGGTACGTCCCCGCCGGGAACTCCTTCGGCCTCGTACCCGGCACGACGACCGCCCTCGGCGGGACGTAGCCACGATGCTCCACCGGCTCCGGGCCTGTCACGTCGATCACCGGCACCGATCCCGTCAGCGAGACGTTCGGGGCGAGCACCGCTCGCTCGCCGACCACGACTCCCTCCGTGAGGATGCAGCGGGAGCCGACGAACGCCCCGTCCTCGACGATCACCGGCCGCGCCTGTACCGGCTCGAGCACGCCGCCCACGCCGACGCCGCCCGCGAGGTGGACGTCGGCCCCGATCTGAGCGCACGACCCGACCGTGGCCCACGTGTCGACCATCGTGTTCGGGCCCACCCAGGCGCCGATGTTGACGTAGCTCGGCATCAGGATGACGCCCGGGGACAGGAACGAGCCGTATCGCGCGGTCGCCGGCGGCACGACACGCACGCCGTGCTCCGCGTGGTCGTGCTTGAGCGGGATCTTGTCGAGGTACTCGAACGGGCCGACCTCGATCGGCTCGACCTTGCGCAGCCGGAAGTACTCGAGGATCGCGGCCTTCGCGTCCTCGTTCACGCGCCACTCGCCGTCGACCTTCTCCGCGACCCTGACCTCGCCGCGGTCGAGCGCCGCGATCGTCTCCTCGACGTTCACGCCAGGCTCCCGATGATCTCCACGGCGCGCTCGCACTCCTCGAGCGTCGGGACGAGCGCGAAGCGAACGTAGCCCTCACCGCTCGGCCCGAACATCTCGCCGGGGGAGACGATGACCCCACGCTCGAGCAGCACCTCGGGATCCGGCCCCACGACCCAGAGATACATCGTCGCCTCGCTCGCCACGATCTCCCAGCCGCGAGTCTCGATCGCCGGGATCAGCACCTCGCGCTTCGCGCGGTAGCGCGCCCTTGTCTCCTCGACGTGGCGCTCGTCGTCCCATGCGACGACCGAGGCCCGCTGCACGAACTCCTGCGGCGCCGTTCCCACCGTGGGGCGGTACGCCTTCAATGCGGCGACGATCTCGGGCGGGCCCGCGACGAAGCCGGAGCGGTAGCCGGTCATCGACGAGCGCTTGCTCAGCGTCTGGAAGACGACCATGCGCGAACGGTCGGCGGCCTGCAGCGCCGACGGCGGCGGCTCGTCGAACCACAGCTCGGTGTACGCCTCGTCCGAGCCGACGACGAAGTCGTGCCGCTCGGCCGCCTCCGCGAGCTCGTCGTAGAACGAGCGCGGTGCGACCGCACCCGTCGGGTTGTGGGGATAGTTGACCCACACGAGAGCCACGTCGTCGTCGAGCTCCTCGAGATCCGGCAGGAAGCCGTTCTCGCGCCGCAGCGGAAGCGTTTGCACGTCCGCACCGGCGAAGAGCGCGCCGCGCTCGTACACGGGGTACGCGGGCTCCCCGAACGCCACGACGCGACCGGCGGTTCCCAGCACCTGCGCCAGCGAGAAGATCGCCTCCTTCGAGCCGTACGTCGGCACGATCTCGGTCTCGGGATCGACGGACGCGCCGAACCGTCGCTCGATCCACCCCGCGGCCGCCTGGCGGAGCTCCGGCAGCCCCTGGGCCAGGGGATACGGCGCCCGCTCCGGCAGCGCCTCGACGAGTGCGCGCCGGATCATCGGGTCGGTCGGCTCATTCGGATCGCCCTTGCCGAAGTCGATCACCTCGACGCCGGCAGCGAGCAGCCTCCGCCGCTCCTCCTCCAGCCGCGTGAACGGATACACGGCCATCTCGGCCAGCACCGGATTGATCATGAAAGGAACCTAGCCAGCGTCTCGTATACCGCGTGCAGGTTCGCGATCGGGATCTGCTCGTCCTGCCGGTGCGCGTAGACCGTCGCGCCCGGGCCGTAGTTGATCGCGTCGATGCCCTGCTCGGCGAACTGTGCCACCGGTGTCCACGCCTGCTTCGGCGCGATCTCGGGCACGAGTTCCCGCAGCCGCTCCACCTGCGGATTCTCGAGCGCCGGCAGCGCCGACGGCGAGTTGTGGAGGACGCGCAGCTCGCCCGCGGGCACGAGCTCACGCAGGCGCGCCTCTGCCTCGTCGCGCGAGCGCCCCGGCGCGTAGCGGAAGTTGAGCTCGGCCCACGCCAGGGCCGGCACGACGTTCGCCGCAATCCCGCCCTCGACCCGCACCGCGCTGAGGACCTCGCGATAGACGAGTCCGTCCCGCTCGACCTCGAGGGGCTCCAGCCGGGCCAGCTGCGCCAGCCCGTCCGCAAGCGCGTGAATCGCGTTCCGGCCGGTCCACGGCCGCGCCGAGTGCGCACTCTCGCCGTGGAACTCGACACGCGCCTGGAGGTTGCCGAGACAGCCCGCGTGGAGGATCGCGTCCGTCGGCTCGAGCACGACCGCGAGCTCGGCGCCGCCCAGCATCCCGCTCGCGAACACCTCCGGCAGCGGGCTCTCGTCCAGCGCGACCTCCTCCCGCGTGAAGAAGACGTAGCGCGCCGGCGTCTCGGCGCGGGCGAGCTCGAGCATGACGGCGACGCCGCCCTTCATGTCGCTGGCCCCGAGGCCCCAGACGGCGCCATCATCGATCCGGCCCGGGAGGTTGCCCTGCGCCGGCACCGTGTCGACGTGGCCGGCGAGGACGACCGGGGCGGTCGGGTCTCCCCAGACGATCGCGTCGCCGTCGTCGTAGATCGGCTCGCCGGGCAGGCGGCGCCGCACGAGCTCCATCGCGAGCGCTTCACAGTGGCTCTCCGACGGGATGTCGACGAGCTCGAGCGTGCGGGCCGCGAGGTCGGAAGCTGGCATGGCAGGAGTCATAATGACCGGCGGATGACGGTGAGACAGCCCGATCGCTCCTCGGCGGCCGAGCCCGAGCGCGGGCTCATCCTCGCCGTGCTCCCACAGGGCTCGGACGGCGCGGACGAGCTCGCCGAGCTCGAGGAGCTCGCGCGCACCGCGCAGGTCGAGCCGGTCGCCCGGGTCGTCCAGCACAGGCGGCTGCCGGATCCCCGGACCTACGTCGGCAAGGGAAAGCTCGAGGAGCTGAAGCAGACGTACGGCGAGGCCGGCGCGGAGGTGCTCGTCGTCGACGACGAGCTGAGCCCCCCGCAGCAGCGCGCGCTCGAGAACGCCCTTCAGGCCCGCGTCGTCGACCGGACGCAGCTGATCCTCGACATCTTCGCCCAGCACGCCGTGAGCGCCGAGGGCAAGCTCCAGGTCGAGCTCGCGCAGCTCGAGTACAACCTCCCGCGGATGCGCGGGATGTGGCAGCACCTCGAGCGGCTCGGCGGCGGCACCGGAGGCCTCGGCGCCGGCGTCGGCACCCGCGGCCCGGGCGAGTCGCAGCTCGAGACAGACCGGCGCCTTGCTCGCCGCCGGGTCACGCTCCTCCGCGAGCGGCTGCGCAAGCTGAGCCGCCAGCGCGACGTGAGGCGCAAGGAGCGCAAGCGCACCGAGACGCCCACGGTCGCGCTCGCGGGCTATACGAACTCGGGCAAGTCGACGCTGCTCAACGCGCTCACCGACGCCGGCGTCTCCGTCCGCGATCGCCTGTTCGAGACGCTCGACCCGACGACGCGCGGCTTCGAGCACGAGGGCAGGCGCTACCTCGTCACCGACACCGTCGGCTTCGTCCGGCGGCTGCCCCATCAGCTCGTGGAGGGCTTCGCGGCGACGCTGGAGGAGACGCTCGTCGCCGACCTCGTCCTCCACGTCGTCGATGGGTCGGCATCGGAGCAGCAGATGGTCGAGCAGATCGCAGCCGTCGACGCAGTGCTGCACGAGATCGGAGCCGACGAGCTGCCCATTCAGCTCGTCCTGAACAAGATCGACGCGGTCGACGCGCTCGGCAGGCGCCGCCTCGGGAACCGCTACCCGGAAGCCATCCAGCTCTCGGCGCTCGGGGGCGAGGGGCTGGAGGAGCTGCGGACGCGGATCGCCGAGCGCTTCGGCGAGCGGTTCACGAGGGTGCGGCTCCTTCTGCCGTACGAGGAGGGGGGACGCCTGAACGACCTCTACGCCCTCGGCGCGCCGATCGAGGAGCGGAAGGACACGCCGGCAGGCGTCGTCGTCGTCGCGCGCCTGCCGCGGCGCGAGCTCCCGCGCTTCGCGCCCTACCTGCTCAGCGAGACCGCGCCGCCGAAGCGGCGCACGGTGTAGTGGGCGAGCTCGCCTTCCAGCGCCTCCGGGAAGATGCCGTTCTCCCCGAGCGCGCGTACGAAGGCGACGCGGGACTGGACCTCGCGGCCTGCGAGCGCGTCGAGCTCCAGCCGGGGACGCGCGCGGTGGTGGGGACGGGCGTCGCGGTGGCCATCCCCGAGGGCCATGCAGGCTTCGTCCAGCCGCGGTCGGGGCTCGCGGCCCGGCATGGCATCGCCGTCGTGAACTCGCCGGGCCTCGTCGACAGCGGCTACCGCGGGGAGCTCAAGGTCGTGCTCCTCAACACCGACCGCGACGAGCCGTTCGTCGTCGAGCCGGGAATGCGGATCGCACAGCTCGTCGTCGTTCCCGTCGCAACGCCCCGGCCCGTGGAGGTGGAGGAGCTGCCCGGAAGCGAGCGCGGCGAGAAAGGGTTCGGCAGCTCGGCACACTGATGCCGCTCGAGCCACGCATCCGCGTCTCGGCCGTCCTCCGCTGGGAGGGACGCGTCCTCCTCTGCCGGCACGAAAAGGCCGGGCGCGGGGAGTACTGGCTTCTGCCGGGCGGGGGCGTCAACAGCGCCGAGAGCCTCGTCGACGCCCTGCGCCGCGAGCTCGAGGAGGAAGTGGGGATCGAAGACGACCTCACGTTCGAGGGGCCTGTCGCCGTCGTCGACTCGATTGCGCCGAGGCGCGCCTTCGTCGGGAAGCACGTCGTCCACATCATCTTCGCCGCCGACCTCTCCGGCCGTTCCCTCGAGCGCGTCACCTCGAAGGACGCCGCCGTACGCGGCCATCGCCTCTTCGACCCCGGCGAGCTCGACGACGTCGTGCTCCACCCGCCGCTCCAGCGCTTCCTCGGCCGCTGGCAGCCGGGCGACCCGGCCGTGTACCTCGGCGCCCTCTGGGCACCGTAGGTTCATGGCGTCACCTCCAGTCAGACGCGTCTCGATCCAGGGCTACCGCGCGGCCCGCGAGCTCGAGCTCGCGCCCGGCTCGGTCTGCGCGTTCGTCGGAGAGGCGTCGAGCGGCAAGTCCACCGTCCTGACTGCGATCTGGACGCTGCTCGAGGCTGCCGCCCCGCCGCCCACCATCGACGACGTCGCCCGCGACGGAGCCAGTGGACGCATCCGGCTCGAAGCCGACGTGGCGAAGGGGACGATCTTCCTCGACGCCCGTCCGCCCGACACGCTCAACCTCAACCGGGCCGGCGCGCCTCCGGTGCTCTTCCTGCCCGCGAACCTCCGCTCCCGCACGATGGTCGCGCCGGCCACCGGGCGCGGAGCGGCCGAGGTCGCCGAGCAGCTGCTGCCGCCTTCGGCCGACCACCACTGGGCCGCGGCCGACGGCGGCCTCGCGCTCGTCGCGGGCATGGAAAGGCTCGTCGCCTCGCATCTTCGCCACTTCGTGCTCCTGATCGAGGAGCCGGAGCTCTACCTCAGCCCGCATGCGCAGCGCCACCTCTACGGCCTCCTGCGCACCCTCGCCCAGACGGGAAACCAGATCCTCTACTCGACGCACGCGCCGGTCTTTCTCAGCGTCGACAAGCTCGAGGAGCTCGCGCTCGTCCGCCACACGCCGTCGGGTGGGACGTCGCTCTTCCAACCACAACCGCTCGCGGAGGCCCAGACGTTCCGCGCGCTCTCCGAGTTCGACAGCGACCGCGCCGAGCTCTTCCTCGCCCGCTGCGCGGTCCTCGTCGAGGGGCGAACGGAGAAGCTCACGTTCCCGCTCGTCTTCGACGCGCTCGGCATCGACGCCGACAAGGATGGGATCCTCGTGCTCGAGTGCGGCGGGAAGGGCAACATGCCGCTCTTCGCGCGCATCGCCAACGCGTGCAGCGTCCCGTACGTCGTCGTTCACGACCGCGACGCGCCCCGGGGCGTCCGGCCCGTCGAGTCGGAGCGGATCGTGAACCGCCAGATTCGCGAGATCGCCGGCAGCCGGCGGACGGTGGTGCTGACTCCGGACTTCGAGACCGTCTCCGGGCTGCGGGCGAGCACGCGCGGCCGCAAACCGCAGAAAGCGTGGCAGCGGTACCGCGGCAACGGCGACGTGCCCGACGCGCTCCGTGTCGCGGTCGAGAAGGTCCTGAAGGTCGCGCAGGCCGCCTAGTCGAAGCGGCCGCCGCGCGCGCGGGCACGCCCTGCGGACACCTCGTGCGCCCGGCCCTCGAGCTCGTCGGGCAGCGGCTCGAGCTCCAGCGGCTCTCCGCCCGTGCGGTGCGCGAGCGCCTGTGCCAGCAGCCAGTCGGCGAGCCAGCCGTTGCGCGGCAGCAGCGGCCCGTGGAGATAGGTGCCGATCACGCGCCCGGCGCGGCAGCCCTCGAAGCCGCTCGCGCCGTCGTTCCCGAAGCCCGCGAGGACGCGACCGAGCGGCACGGCGCCGGGATCGAGCAGCGTGCGGCCGGCATGGTTCTCGAATCCGGCGAGCGTCCGCTTCTGGCCCGGCTCGAGCTCGCACTCGATGAGAGCGTCTCCGATCAAGCGCCGGTCGCCGGCGACGGTCTCGAGGGGGAGCAGGCCGATCCCCGGCATGTCCTCGCCGTGGAAGCCGCGGTAGCCACGTCCGAGGAGCTGGTAGCCGCCGCAGACCGCGAGCACGGCCGCACCGTCCGCAACCGCTTCGTGCAGCGCCTCCGCCTTGCCCAGGAGATCCTCGGCGACGAGCAGCTGCTCCCGGTCCTGGCCACCGCCGACGTAGTAGAGGTCGTGCTCGCCGGACACGACCGTGTCGTCCATCCCCAGCGCCGTCACCTCAAGCTCGTGGTCGCGCCACGCAGCCCGCCGTTCGAGCACCGCGATGTTGCCCCGGTCGGCGTAGATGTTGAGGTAGTCCGGGTACAGGTGGCCGACCCGAATCGCAGTCATGCGGAGCGCTTCCAGTACGGCCGCGCGAGGCCCCGTGAGGCGAGCAGCTGTTGCAGGCCGAGCATCGCCGTGTAGGTGGGGAGGAGAACGAGCTCGCCGCCGGCCGGTGTCAGCGTGAGCCCGCGGTCGAGCGCGCTCTCGAGGTCCGGCACGAGCTCGATTGCGTCCTCGCCCATGCCGCCGTAGCGGAAGCGGAGCGCGAGCTCGGCTGCGCGGCCTCCGCTCGCGATCAACCGGTCGAGGCCCGGCAAGAGCGGCTCGAAGTCGACGTCCCAGATCCACGAGACGTCACGGCCGTCGGCGATCTCGTCGTTCAGCGCGACGACGAGCAGACGTGGCGCGCCGCCGTCCACGAGCGTCCGGATCGCCTCGTTCGCGCCGGCGGGATTCTTGATCAGGAGCAGGAGAATCCCCTTGTCTCCGACCGGAAGCCGCTCGAAGCGGCCGAACGCGGCGGAGAAGCGCTCGAGCCCGGCGGCGATCTCGTCGAGCTCCGAGCCGAGCGCGCGCGCAAGCGCAGCTGCAGCGACCGCGTTGTAGACGTTGTAGAGGCCCGGCAGGCGAAGCTCGACCTCCCGCGACCCCTCGGGCGCAACGAGCACGAACGAAGCGCTCTCGAGCCCGTGCAGGGCGATGTCCCGCGCCAGGACCTCGAGCGGGGGCCGTTGGTGGTGGCCGCGCGGGCAGCGGTAGTCGCCGAGGTGGCCGACGTAGGCGGCCGCATAGACGTACGGAGTGCCGCAGCGGACGCAGAACTTCGAGTCCGCAGCGTGCTGGAGCGCCGGCCGCGCGACACCGGGGTCGTCGAGCCCGAAGGCGACGCTGCCCGCGTGCGCCTCACTCACGGCGGCGAGCTGGGGGTCGTCGGCGTTGTAGACGAGCTGCGCCTGCGTCGGGAGCCTGTCGACGGCGGCGCGCCAGCGCTCGGCCACGAGCTCGAGCTCCCCGTAGCGATCGAGCTGGTCGCGGAAGAGGTTGCCGAGGCACACGGCCCGGGGACGCAGCCGCCGCATGAGCTCCGGCAGCGCGCCCTCGTCCACCTCGAACAGGCCGAGGTCGGCGTCACGGTCTGCTAGCAGGGCCGACGCCACGCCGGAGACGAGGTTCGCCCCCGCGGCGTTGTGGGCCAGTCTGTGGCGGGGCCGCAGGATCTCCGCCGTCATCGCAGCCGTCGTCGTCTTCCCGTTCGTGGCCGAGACGAGCGCCGTGCCCTCCGGCAGGCCGGCCGCGAGGCGGTCGATCGCGTCGGGGTCGAGCTGGGCCAGGAGCTTGCCCGGGATCGTGGTGCCACCGCCGGCTCCGACCCGCCGCGAGAGCGCTGCCACGCCCCGCGCAGCTGCGATCTCGAGCCCGAGAGGAGGGTGGGGGCGGCGCATCCGGCGAGGGTACGCCACGGCCGTGGAGCGCCGCCGCAGCCACGGGTACTGGGTCATTTTGAAAGTTGGCGGAGTGTGGAAGCCGCGCTACGCTTGGGTTATGCCTGAGCGCTCGCGCAAGCGTCCGACCGATCCGAACGAGCTTGCAAAGCAACTCGTAGACGAAGCCACTGGCCAAGCTCCGGCGTTCAATCCCGATGAGGGTAAGGACCCGGCCGCTGTCGCGCTCGGCCGGAAAGGCGGCCTCAAGGGTGGCAAGGCCCGTGCGGCAAACATGACACCCGAGCAGCGCAGAGAAGCGGCCAAGAAGGCTGCCGCAGCGCGCTGGGCCAAGCCCAGCTAATCCAAAGTCCAAACTGCTGTTGGGTTTGATATCGTGTTCGCCATGAGCGAACCTGACCCACTCGACACGATTCTCGACCAGCTCGATCCCTCTGCGCTTCGCGATGAACGGCGGCGACACCTCGAGGCGATAGCCGACCGTCAGCGGCGGATTGATGCCATCGATCATCTTCTTGCCCTCAAGGGCGACGCGAGTCCCCAGGCAAACAACGGCCAGGACAGAACTTTGACTCCCTCCGAAGTTGATGACCTCATGCGACCGAGCCTGGCTACATCGATTCTCGCCGTCATGGAAACAGGGGAGGAGTGGAACGCCGATCTGCTGCTCGCCCACCTTGAGTTGCGGAACCAAGCTCCGCGAGGCAAGACGCCGAAGAACTCCGTTGCCGCGACATTGAGTCGCCTCACCTCCGAGGAGAAGGTG
>DASXJG010000084.1:0-4230 GCA_036497525.1 Gaiellaceae bacterium | reverse complement strand
TCCCGTCTTCTCGCCGCTCGGCGAGGCCCGGTACGCGCTCGGGCTCGAGACGATCTACGAGGGCTACCTCGTCCACTACGGCCGGCCCCGCCTGTTCGTGCCGGCCGACGACGACACTGCGCTACTGCTCGGCGACTACCTCTACGCGCACGGCGTGGCGCGCATCTCGGCGCTGCACGAGGTCGCCGCAGTCGCGGACCTCGCCGACCTCATCTCGCTTTGCAGCCAGCTGCGGGCCGAGGACGCCGACGGTGACGGGCAGCTCTGGGCGGCGACCGCCGCGCTGCTCGGCAGCGGCGAGCTGGACGAGGCTCGGACCGCCCTCCGGCTTCATTCCGATCCCGTGCAACTCGACCGCATGGCCCGCGACGCCGCGGGCGACAGGGCCGTCGACGAGGCGCTCGTCGCGCACTTCATACGCCGCCCGGCTTGATCCGGACCCTCTCGTTCGCTTTCCTCTGTCCATGACCACCGCAGTCCGGGAGGAGCGCAAGGTCCTGACGGCGGTCTTCGCCGACGTCGTCGGCTCGACCGCGCTCGCGGAGCGGCTCGATCCGGAGGACGTGAAGCTGGTCGTCGGCGAGGCGGTCGCGCGGATCGTCGGCGAGGTGGAGTCGTTGGGCGGCCACGTCAAGGACCTCGCAGGCGACGGAGTCCTCGCCTTCTTCGGCGCGCCGACGACGCGCGAGGACGACGCCGAGCGGGCGGTCCGCTGCGCGCTCCGCATCGTCGGCGAGATGGACGAGTATGCGCGCGAGGTGCGCCGCGGCTGGGGCGCCGAGGGCTTCGGCGTGCGAGTCGGCGCGGCGACGGGGGCCGTGGTCGTGGGTGAGGTCGGCGCCGGCTCGCGGGTCGAGTACGCCGCCTTCGGCGACACCGTCAACGTCGCCGCGCGTCTCCAGTCGGCCGCGCAACCGGGAACCGTCCTGATCGACGACGCAACCCATCACGCCGTCGAGGGCCTGTTCGAGTGGGGCGAGCGGCTGGAGCTCGAGCTGAAGGGGAAGGACGAGCCGGTGGCGGCATGGGCGGTCGCGGGCGTCGCCGCCGAGGCTCGGCCGCAGCGCGGTCTGCCCGGGGTCGAGACCCGACTCGTCGGCCGCTCCCGCGAGCTCGGCCAGGGCCGCGAGGCGCTCGAGGCGCTCCGTTCCGGCCGCGGCGGCGTGCTGGTGGTCGCCGGCGACGCGGGGATCGGCAAGAGCCGCCTGCTCAACGAGCTCCGCGAGCTCGCCGAGCGTGAGGGGACGTCCTGGCTGGAAGGCCGCTGCGTCTCGTACGGCGAGTCGCTGCCGTACTGGCCGTTCCGCGACCTCCTGCGCGGGGAGTGGATCGGCGCAGGCGGAGACGAGCCCGAGCTGCGCGTCCGCGTCGGACTGCGCCGCCGGCTCGAGCAGCTCTTCGGAGAAGGCGGCTCGGCGGAGCTCTACCCGTACCTCGGCGGATTGCTCGAGGTCGCGCTCGAGCGCGAGGCGGAGGCGCGCACGTCCCAGCTCTCCCCGGAGGCGTTGCAGTGGCGGACGTTCGAGGTCGTCGGCCAGCTCTTCGCGCGGCTCTCGGAGGATGCGCCGCTCGTCGTCGCGATCGAGGACCTCCACTGGGCCGACCCGACCTCGGTGCTGCTGCTCGAGCAGCTCCTCTCGCTCGCCGAGGAGGCGCCTGTGCTGCTCGTCCTCTCACTGCGGCCCGAGCGCGACCACGCGGCCTGGGGGCTCCGCGAGCACGCAAGTCGGGAGTTCCCGCACCTCCTGCGCGAGCTCGACCTCGGCCCGTTGGGGGACGCGGATGGTGAGCTGCTCGCGGCCCTCGTCGCGCCGGCGACGCTCCCGGCGGAGCTCGAGCGCCGCGTGCTCGAGGCGGCAGACGGCAACCCATTCTTCCTCGAGGAGCTTGTTCGCTCGCTCGCGGACGTGGGCGCCCTCGTCCGCATCGACGACGGCTGGCGCTTCGACCACGCGGTCGAGGTCGAGGTGCCGCCCACCGTCGAGAAGGCGATCCTCGCGCGGCTCGACCGGCTCTCGCCGCAGGCGCGCGACCTCGTCACGGCCGCATCGGCACTCGGGCGGACCTTTGCGCTGCCGCTGCTCGAAGGCGTGATCGACGAGGACGCCGGCGAGGCGCTGCACGAGCTGCAGCGGCTCGGGTTGCTCCGCCAGAGCCGCCGCTGGCCGCAGCCGGAGTACCGCTTCCGGCATGCGCTGATCCAGGAGACGGCGTACCGGACGCTGCTCGCCGACCAGCGGAAGCGCCTGCACCGGCGGGCGGCCGAGTGGCTCGAGGAACGGTACGCGGGCCGCGAGGGAGAGGTGCTCGGCCTGCTCGCGTACCACTGGCTGCGGGCCGAGGACGAGGGCAAGGCGGCCGACTACCTCCTGGGTGCCGGTGACAAGGCGCGGCTCGAGTACGCCCTCGACGAGGCGATCGAGCACTATCGCGACCTGCTGCCGCTGCTCGAGCGGCGGGGCGAGCGGCAGGAGATCGCGCTCGTCCTGTTCAAGCTCGCGCTCGCGCTGCACACGTCGCTTCGCTTCGCCGAGGCGAACGAGGCGTACCAGCGCGCGTTCGGGCACTGGACGCCGCCCGAGCCGCGTACTGCGAGCGAGCGCATCCGCGTCGCGACGAGCTTCCTCCCGAACGACCTCGACCCGAAGAGCGCGATCGCCTGGCCGAACATCCAGGCGTGCATGCAGCTCTTCGACCGGCTCGTCGAGGCGTGGCCCGAGCGGACGATCGTCCCGTCCCTGGCCGAGCGCTGGGAGATCTCGGACGACGGCCTCCGCTACGTCTTCCAGCTCCGCGAGGGCCTGACCTGGTCCGACGGGACGCCGTTGACGGCCCACGACGTCGAGTTCGGGATCAAGCGCGTCCTCGATCCCGAGAGCCCCGGCTCCTCGGTCGCCATCTACTTCGCGCTCGAGAACGGCGAGGAGACGTACCTCGGCCGGAACACGGACTGGGACGCGGTGGGCGTTCGCGCCCTCGACGACCGGACGGTCGAGTTCCGGCTCAATGCGCCGGCGCCGTACTTCATGAGCGTGATGAACCGGCCCGACGCCGGCCCGCAGCCGCGGCACGCGATCGACGGCGTCGCGGACGCGCGCGTCGTCAGCGGCGCGTTCGAGGTCGGGGAGCGGGCGGACGAGCGGCTCGTCCTGCGGCGCCGCTCCGAGCGGCCGGGCAACGTCTCCGAGGTCGAGCTCTACCGCACGGCGATCGCCGACGCGTTGCCGGAGTACGAGCGCGGCGAGACCGACCTGATCCTCGTCCGGTACACGCCGCGGCTCGCCGACCTGATGCCGGGCGCGGTCCGCGAGGATGCCATCCTCGGCTCGCCCGCCTGGTCGGCCTACATCCGGTTCGACCACACGCATCCGTTGGCGGGGAACGTCGAGCTGCGGCGGGCGCTCGCCCACGCGATCGACCGGGACGCGCTGCGGGCGGTCTGCCCCGCCAATCTTTCGGTCGCGACCGGCGGCGTCGTCCCGCCCGCGCTCCAGGGCCATACACCCGATATCGCGCTCCGCCACGACCCCGACCTGGCGCGCGAGTGTCTGGCGCGATCCGGTGTCGACGGACCGATCGAGCTCGCCGGAATGATGGTCTGGGACGACATCCTCGACGTGATCGCCGGCGGCTGGCGCGAGGTGTTCGGGACGCAGGTCAAGGTCTCCTCCTGGTCGTGGCGCGAGGAAGAGGCCCTGGAGGTCGGCGGCCGCGTCGCAACTGCCCCGATCCGGATCACCGGCTGGCTGCCCGGCTACCCGGACCCCGAGTATTACCTCCGCCTGCTCTTCCAGTCGACGAGCCGGACGAACGAGGGCGGTTTCGCCGATCCCGTGTTCGACGAGCTGATCGAGGTGGCGCGGCAGGAACGAAGCGACCGCGGGCGGCTCGAGCGCTTTCACGAGGCCGATCGCTACGCCGTGGCCGAGCGCGTCGCGGTGATCCCTCTCGTGTACGGGCGAAGCACGGCCTTCGTGCAACCGCGAGTGCACGGGTGGTGGGAGTTCGGCAAGAGCTCCGCGAGCTTCGCCGACCTCGTCGTGGACGCCTGAGTCTGCGATAGTCTCGCGCCGTGCTCGCCGCCGCCTTCCACCTGCTGCTGGGAGTCGAGACGGCCGCCGAGGAGGGGCGGAAGGTCGTCCTGCTGATGCTCGCCACCGGGCTGGTGTTCGTCCTGGTAATCGCGCTCGGCGAGCTCACCCACTGGGTCGCGAAGCAGCGCCGCGCCAG
>DASXJG010000083.1:0-15625 GCA_036497525.1 Gaiellaceae bacterium | reverse complement strand
CGGCACGGACGGGCTCCTCAAGCTCGGCGACTTCGGCATCGCGGTCGGCCACGAGGGAACTCGCGTCACACTCGTCGGCACCGTGCTGGGCACGGCCGGCTATCTGGCGCCGGAGCAGGCACGCGGCGAGCAGGTCACCGCGGCCGCGGACATCTACGCCGTGGGCGCCGTGCTCTACGAACTGCTGACGGGCGAACCGGCCCGGGCGACTGTCTCCCTGGCCGATCTGGGAGCTACGGGCGCCTTCGACCTTCCCGACTTTGGGGGGCGTGACCGCTCGGCTCCGCCCGAGCTCGTCGACGCCGTGACCGCGTGCCTCGCCGTCCGGCCGGAGGACAGGCCGCCGTCGGCCGCTGCGCTGGCGCGCCGCCTCGCGCCGGTCGCGTCCGAGGCGGAGACGCTGAGCCTGCCGGCCGATCCGTCGAGGCGCGCGACCGAGATCCTCGCGCCCTCCCCCAGGGCCGCGACTCGGCGGTGGACAACGAGCCGGCTCGCAGCCGCGGGAGCGCTCGCCGCCGCGGCGCTGGCCGGCCTCGCGATCGCACTCGCGCTGTCCGCCGGAGGGAATGCGCCGCGACCGAGCTCCGGGTCGCCCGCGGTCGCTCCGCCGGCGGTCGGCACGAACGCGGCCGAGCAGGCGCGCAACCTCGCGGCCTGGCTACGCAAGCACTGAGAGCGGTTGCCCGCGAGGTTGTCGTTTCGCTTACTTCAGGACGGTGGCGCAGTACTGCGGAGACCCGTCCGCCGGGCTCGCGCAGTTTTCGTCCTGCTGGAACTGGAGCGCCTGGCCGAAGTCCTGCGTCGTGCCGGGATAGTCGCCGCCGTAGGTAAATGCGTTGAGCGTCCCGTTGAAGGCGTACCACGGGTACTGGCAGAACGGCCCGCCGTAGCCGGAGCACGTTGTGGGGCCGACGAACGAGTTGCCGAGGACCTCGGCCTCACCGCCGGTGTCCGACACCGCCGCCCACGACTTCGCTGCGGTGCCGTTGCCGAACGTGACGCCCGTGATCTGGAGCGGCTTGAACCTCAACCAGCTCGGGATGTCGAACGAGTAGCAGGGCGGCTTCGTCGAGCTGCCCGGGATGCAGTACTGGCCGGCGGGATTCGTGTAGTTGCCCGTGTGGCCGATCTCCCAGACCAGGGCGTTCGGCGCGTCGTGGACGAGCCCCCAGCCGAGCGAGTTGCCGAGCTTCTGCTGGCTGTAAGCCGGCATGAGCGGCCCGTCGACATGGCTGTTGAGGACGATCGTCCCTGAGTGCCCGGTAGTGACGTCGGTGACGGTGATGTGCATCCCGTCCTTCGCCGCCGTCACGTATTGGTGATCGGTGATCGTGTCGCCGGCGTGCATGAGCAGCGGGCCACCCGTCGCGCTGTCGGTGAGCATCGCGTTGAATGCCGCCGACTCGGAGTTCCCGGTCTTCGACACCTGCCAGACCGGCGAGCAGGCCGAGTAGGTGTTCGCGGAATAGGTCACGTTGTAGCTACCGCCCGAGCCGCAGTTCTTGACGACGCTGTTGGGATAGAACTGGAGCTCGAGGAATGCCTGGCCGAACAGGCTGTTCGGATCGGTGACGGTGCCGCCGATCCAGAAGGTCGGCCCGATCGCGTCGACCTGACCGAGCTGAGCCTTCGTCGTTCCCGCCTCGTTCGTGGGCAGGACCAGCGTCCAGGTCAGGTCCTGCGCGGAGCCAGGCGCGTTCGAGAGCGGATCGATCTCCGGCTCGTCGTGGCCGGTGCAGCTGGACGTGTACCAGACGTACTCCTGCGGATAGTGGCCGATGCAGATCGACTGGTTGCTGCTCGCGGCATGGGCGCGTGGAGCGGCAGCCGCCCCTGCGAGTGCGACGGCGAGGGCAGCCGCGAGAGCGATCGACGATAGGAGCCGGAGACGCATTGCCTTCCCCCTTTTTCTCGAACGGTCCGTACCCGCGATCTTTCCACAGGCGGCTTGCTCAGTGCCAGCCGTGGTCGAGGAGTCCGCGTGTTTCCTCGACACCGGCGGCCCAGATACGTAGGACGTCCTCGTCCGGCAGCTCGTAGAACCCGCCGTACTGTCCGTCCCCGGCAACCTCGCGCATCGCGGCCGGCGCGGCGGGCAGCGGCTGCGCGAGCGGCTTCTTTCTCCCAGCCGGCAAGTCGACTCCGGGCAGGCGGGTCCAGGGGAGGTTCTCCATCCAGGAGGCGTGGCTCGCGCCCGGGTCGAGCTCCTGCACGAGCGACCAGACGGCGGGGCCCAGCCACCAGTTGTGGAACAGCACCTCGGCGTCGGGATGCGCAGCGCCCCATTCGCGCCGCGCGGCATCCGCAGAGACGTTGCCGCCGTGTCCGTTGACGATCAGGATCCTTCGGAAGCCCTGGGCGTGGAGCGAGTCGAGCAGGTCCTGCACGACAGCGACCAGGGTGCTCACCCGCAGCGTCGGCGACCCGGGGTAGGCGCCGAAGCTCGGGGTGAGGCCGTACGCGAGCACCGGCAGGACCGGGACGCCGACCGGCTCCGCCGCCTCCGCGGCGACTCGCTCGGCGAGGATGTTGTCGGTCTCGAGCGAAAGGTAAGCGTGCTGCTCGGTCGAGCCGATCGGGAGCACGATCCGGTCGTCGCTGTCCAGATACTCCTCGAGCTGGAACCAGTTCAGGTCGCGGACGCGCACTGCGGCACAATTACAGGCAGATGGCTCACGGGCTGATCGCATACCTCGCAGCGGCCGTCGCGGCCGCCTCTCACGTCGGAGCGCCGCCCAACGGGGCGACGGCGGCTCTCGCGGCGAGGCCGCTGCACGCGACCGTCGTTCTCCGCGCCGCGCCGGGCGGCAAGCCGCTCGTGCGCGTCGGGCCACGCGGCCCGCTCGGCGGCCCGCTCGTGCTCGGCGTGGTGGGCGTCCGCGGCCGCTGGGTCCAGGTCACCGCCGAGGCCCTGCCGAACGGGCACTTCGGCTGGGCGAAGTTCGGCCGCGACGTCGGCGTCCACCGGGTCCAGTGGACGCTCCGCGCGTCGCTCTCCCACCGTCAGCTGGACGTCCTCCGAGGCGGGCGGATCGTGCGGACGATCCCCGTGGCGATCGGCGCTCCCGGTTCGCCGACCCCGACCGGACGCTTCGCGATCGCTGAGAAGCTCACGGGCCCCTTCGGTCCGGCGCTCGGTCCGCGCATCCTCGTCCTGACGGCTCGCCAGCCGCGGCTGCCGGCCGGGTGGAACACGCGCATCACGTACTACGTCGCGATCCATGCCGGCATGGGCCAGGGCTCCGCCGTCTCGGCCGGCTGCCTGCACATGGACGAGCCCGACGTCCGCTACCTGATGCGGACGGTTCCCCTCGGGACGCCGGTGCTGATTTCGAGCTGAGCTGTGCGATGATCGGCCCGCGATGAGCTCAGTGGTCTTGCACGAGTTTGAAGAAGACGAGGAGCTGCCGGCCTGGAGCCTGCCGGCCGAGGCCGTCGACCGGATTCGGGTGCCGGTGACGCTGCCCGAGCAGGTGACGCGGGAGTGGGCGTGGGACGGCTCGAGCGGCGCGGGCGTGCGCGTCTGCATCCTCGACAGCGGCGTCGAGCTCGACCATCCGCTCGTCGGCAAGGTCGAACGCTCGGTCGCGGTCGTGCGCGGCGAGGACGGGGAGCTGCAGGTCGTCGACGACGACGAAGGCGACCTCTGCGGGCACGGCACCGCCTGCGCCGGAGTGATCCGCTCGGTCGCGCCGGACGCCGAGCTGACGAGCGTCCGCGTCCTCGGCGCCGGCTACACGGGCGGCGGCGAGATCATGCTGCACGGGCTCGGCTGGGCGATCGAGCAGGGCTTCCAGATCGTGAACATGAGCCTCTCCACGACGAGGACGAAGTACGTCGAACGGCTGCACGAGCTCGCCGACCACGCTTACTTCCGGCGCGTGCTCCTCGTCGCCTCGGCCCACAACATGCCGGTCGAGAGCTTCCCGTGGCGCTTCGCGAGCGTCATCTCCGTCGGCAGCCACGAGGAGGCCGACCCGCTGACCTTCTACTACAACCCCTCGCCGCCGGTCGAGTTCTTCGGGCGCGGTCTCGACCTCGACGTTGCGTGGCTCGACGGCGGGACGCTGCGCTGCACCGGCAACAGCTTCGCGACGCCGCACATCGCGGCGATCTGCGCGCTCGTCCTCGGCAAGCACCCCGACCTGACGCCGTTCCAGCTCAAGAGCGTCCTCTACCAGACGGCCTCGAACGCGCGGGACGAAGCATGAGCGATCTCGAAGCCGCCGTCGCTGCCGGCGTGATCGGAGCGGACGAGGCGCACCGGTCGCTCTTGCAGGCGACGGTCGAGGTGGCGCGCGCGATCTTCGGCGCGAAGGCCGCGTCCGTCTTCCTCCTCGACGAGGAGGCCGAAGAGCTCGTCTTCGAGGCGGTCGCGGGCGAGGGGGCGGGGGAGCTGATCGGCATGCGCTTCCCGGCCGGGAACGGGATCGCGGGCTGGGTGCTCACGACGCGGCAGCCGCTCGTCGTCGACGACCTGACCGCCGACACGCGCTGGTCGCGCTCGCAGGCGGAATCGACCGGGTACGTGCCGAAGAGCATGATGTCGGTGCCGCTGCTCGTCGAGGAGCGCGCGCTCGGAGTGCTCCAGGTGCTCGACCGGCCGCCGGAGTCGAGGGTGAGGTTGAGGGAGATCGACCTGCTCGGCCTCTTCGCGAACCAGGCCGCGATCGCGCTCGACCTGCTGCAGCGGGCACGCCGGGCGCGCGAAGCGCTCGAGGGCGAGGGACGGCTCGCGCCGCTCGCGCGGGTCGCGGCGCGGCTCGAGGAGGAAGACCGCGACGCGGCGTTCGAGCTGCTCACTGCACTGGAGCGGGTGCTCGCCGAGTCTCGGGACTAACCGAGGAGCGCGCCGGCGGGCAGCCGGGTCGTGACGATGTTTTCGGCGGCGGCGAGCGTCGGTGCGTGCCCGGTCACCGCGGCGAGGAACGCGTCCCGTTCCACCGCGTAGAGCTGGAGCGCCTCGAGAGCCCGCACGGTCGCCGTCCGCGGCACGTCGCGGAGCAGGGCGATCTCGCCGAAGAAGGCGCCGGGGCCGAGCTCTCGCGTGGCGCCGTCGTCGAGCTCGACCTCTGCCCGTCCCGCCGCGATGACGTAGAAGTGGTGGCCGGCTTCCCCGCGGGACACGACGACCTGGCCCGCTTCGGCCGCGATGGCGGTCGCGCCGGCAGCCAGCCGTTCGAGCACCGCCTCGGGCAACTGCGCGAAGATCTCGATCCTCCGCAGCAGCTCGAGCGGCTCCTCGGCGATCTGGGCCTCGGCGTCGATCCGCCGCAGGCTCGGCCAGAGCGGTACGAGCAGCGCCGGCAGGAAGAGGCCGGTCGCGAGCAGCGACCCGCGCGCTCCGAGCAGGCTGACGAGGCCTGCCGCGACGAGCGAGCCGAGCGCCATCGAGCCGAGCATCAGGCTCTCGAACACCGCGAACACCCGGCCGAGCACCTCGTTCTCCGCGGAGCGCTGCAGGAGCGTGACGCTGTTGACCTGGCAGAGGATGGCGCCGATGCCGACGGCGCCGAAGAGGACGAGCCCGGGGGCGAGAGACGAGATCGCCGCCGCGATGGCGATCGGAACGCCCCAGAGCAGGATCCCGAGGGCGAAGCCGCCGGCGAGCTTGCGCCGCGCCGCCATCGCTGCAACCACGAGTGCGCCGACGACGCTGCCGATCCCCATCGCGGTGTTCAGCCAACCGACTCCGGCGTTGCCGCTGTCCAGCAGCCGAATCGCGAGCACGACGAGCAGCACCTCGAGTGCCCCTTCGACGAGGGTCTGGGCAGTGCTCAGGCCGATTACGACGCGGAGCGCGGGCCGGTTGAGCACCGTCGAGAAGCCGGCCATCAGCTCGGGCAGGAAGCGAGGCCGGTCGGCCCGTTCCGGCGGGTCGTCGCGCGGGACCTGGAGGACGAACGCCGCCGACCAGACGAACAGCGCACCGTTGAGCGCGAACACGGCCGATGGCCCGCTCAGCGCGAGCAGGACTCCGCCAAGGGCCGGGCCGGCGAACATCCCGACGCTCCCGATGGTGTTGCCCACGAGATTCGCCGCCGTCAGCTCGTCCGGCGTGTCCACGAGTGACGGCATGAGCGCCGCCTGCGCAGGCGCGTAGGCGCCGGAGACGATCGTCGAGAGAACGGCCAGGACGTAGACGACGTATGCGCTCCCACCGGACCTCGCAGACGCCGTCATTCCCACGAAGATCACGAAGCGGATGAGGTCCGCGCTGAGCATCAGCTGCCGCCGCGACCAGCGGTCGGCGAGGACGCCGAGCCACGGCGCCGCCAGCGCGGCCAGCACGAAGCGCGCGAAGAAGAGGAGGCCGACGGCGCGGGCGCCTCCGGCCTGGTACGCGTAGACGGGAATCGCGACCGCATACGCCCACGTTCCGAGCGTCGAGCCCACGCCTGCAAGCTGAACGTTTCGGACGCGCGGGTTCTGGAAAACGCGCCCGAATGCGCGCAACGAAGCCCTGTAGCCGCTCACCGGCGCACAATCGCAGGCTTGGTTGCGAATTTGAAGGGTCGGTGGGAAGATTCGTCCTCCCAGCCACGTCTTGAGAGATGACAGCGCCTATCTGGCGCAGAGATTCCGAAGGAGGAGCAATGTCCGACGAGCAGCGCAAGGATGAGGAGACCGAGGTCGAGGCGCATTCGCCGCGCCACGCCTCGCCGAGGCACGCGGCCAACGCCGAGCCCCCCAAGGAGGGCGAGGACAACGACGAGGTCGAGGCCCACGTCCGGAAGTCCCAGCCGCGGCATATCTAGGTTGCACCGCCATGCGAAAAGGCCCGGCTCGAGCCGGGCTTTTTCGTGGTCCGGATCGGTTGGGAAGATTCGCCCCGCGGCACACGTCTAGTGGGGTGACAGCGCCTACGGCGTAGAGAATTCCGAAGGAGGAGCAATGTCGGACGAGCAGCGGAAGGATGAGGAGACCGAGGTCGAGGCGCATTCGCCGCGCCACGCCTCGCCCAGGCATGCGGCCAACATCGAGCCCCCCGCGGAGGGCGAGGACGAGAACGATGTCGAGGCCCACGTGCGGCGGGCGAACGTCCGGATGGACTCGCCCCGCCACATCTAGATCTGACTCTCGCGCGAAGAATCTGAGTGTCACCTGAAGGCCCGGTCCTCACGCCGGGCCTTCTTCATGGTCCCGCGACCCTCGCCGCCGCGGCGTCGGCGACCTCGACGAGCCGGTCAGCCTCCTCGACCCGGGCGTCGCCCGGGAGGGCGGTGAGATTGACGGCCACGAGCTCGCGCGCGCCGCGCGCGACGGCCGCTGCGAGTGCGGCGGCAGCCGCAACGTCGGCATGGACGCGTAACTCGACCCGCGGGCCGGCGGCCGCGCAGAGCTCCGCCACGTCCGCGGCCAGGCGCGCGAGGGTGAGCGGCGGCTCGGCCGCCGCAGCCGTCACCTGCCCGAGTTTCCAGTCGCGGCTCTCCGGCTTCTGGCTCTCGTCCGCCGTGGCGCGGGCCTCGAGTGCCCGCCGGTACGCCTCTGCGTCCTCGTCGACCAGCCTCGTCGCCCGCTCGCACAGCGAATCGGCCTGAGCGGCGACGCCCGCCGCCTCAGCCCAGCTCTCGGGCGACAGGCGCGCGGTCATCTGCACTACGGCGGCTGCCGCCGCCAGGGCGACTGCGAGAGCGGAGCCGGCGCCCGGAACCTCACGCGGCGCAGCCAGCTCCTCGAGGAGCGCGGGGAGGGAGAGGCCCGTGAGCACCGCGAGAGTGTCTCACCCGGGGCCGCGTCCCGCGCTTGTTCTAGACCTCGAGGAGCCGGCGCAGCCGCGAGACGACGTACGGCGAAGGCTCGTAACCGGCAGCGGCCACGGCGCGCTCGAGATCGGCCTGGAGCTGAAGCCGGAAGGCGGCGTCCTGCTCGGCACGCGCGACGAGCTCGTCGAGCGTCGCACGCGCGGCGGGCAGCTCCTGTGCCGCTCGCACCCAACCTTCGGGCGCAGGCGGCAGGAGGCGTAGCAAGCGGCCGATGCGCTCTTCGTCGTAAGTGTTCATCTCACTCCTCATGACGGGCGAGAGCCCCGACCTCTTCCATCGAATTCTCCACGAACCTTTTCGAGGCAGCGGGAGATGCGGCTGGCGATCGTGCCGGCCGGGATTTCGAGGGCGTCGCCGATGGTGCGATAGCTCTCGTCGCGGGAGAAGAAGCGGTCCAGGATCTCGCGACAGGGGTCGCCGACCTTGTCCAGCGCCGCCCGCACGGCCATCGCGTCGTCGAGCGACGCAAGCACGTCGTCGACCTCTCGCTCGTCCGGCTCGGTGTCCGACGGCGTGTCGCGGGCGAGCAGACGCAGCTTGTCGATGCAGAGGCGTCGCGTCAGTTGCGCGAGCCACGGGCGGACGGCATCGTCGCTCCGAAGCTCCGAGAGCCGCTCGTACGCGCGGGCGAAGACCTCCTGGAAGACGTCCTCGGCGTCCTGCTGCGCGAGCCGGAAGCCGCGGCCGCAGATGGCGTAGACGTAGCGCGAGAACCGCTCCACGAACTCGTTCCACGCGGCGGCATCGCCGTTTCGGCAGCGTGAAACAAGCTCCGCATCGGTCTGCTCGACCGCCATAGGCGGACGATAGAGCTTCGTAGCCAGATCGTCAGTATTCAGGCGAGGGTGCGATCAAGCGCATGAACGAGCAATTCGGCGTGCTCGTCTTCGAAGACGAGCGGCGGCCGAATCTTCAGGACGTCGTCGTGCTTCCCGGTAATTCCGACGAGAACGCCGTCGTCGCGTAGCGCGTCCACCACCCGTGCGGTCAGCTCGCCGCTCGACAGCTGGACGCCGGCGAGGAGGCCGCTGCCCCGAACCTCGACGATGTCCCGCTTGCCGAGTGCAGTAATCGCCGTTCGCAGTCGCTCGCCGACGCCGGCGGCCCGCTCCGGCAGCCGCTCGTCGTCCAGCACGTCGAGCACGGCGAGGGCGGCGCCGGCGGCTACGGGGTTGCCGCCGAAGGTGGAGAACGTCCGGCCCGCGTACGGGAACCGCTCGGCGAGCTCGCGCCGCGTGACGACCGCGGCGACGGGATAGCCGTTCCCCATCGGCTTTCCGAGCGTCACGACGTCCGGTGCGATGCCGTGGCGCGCGAACGACCAGAGATCGGGGCCGAGCCGGCCGTGGCCGGCCTGGACCTCGTCGGCGACGTAGAGCCCTCCGGCGGCGTGCGTTTGCTCGACGAGGAGGCGAAGCTCGGACGTGTCCGGGGTGTAGATCCCGTCGCTCATGAGCGAGCCGTCGAGGAACGTCGCGGCGAGGCCGCCCTCGAGCTCTCCGAGCGCGGCGTCCAGCCCCTCAGCGAGATCCGCGCCGCTGCCGGGTGGTGGGATGCGCGCGACTCCGGAAGGGGGGCTCCCCGACGGCCAGTCCTCGGGCGAGAGCGCGGTCGCCGACGCGGTGACGCCGTGGTACGCGTTCTCGGTCACGAGCGCCCCGTCGCGGCCCGTCGCGCCGGCGGCGAGCCGCCACGCGAGGTCGTTCGCCTCGCTGCCGGAGTTGACGAGCAGCACCGTGTCGAGACCCGCGTCGCCCGGGAACGTCGCCAGAAGCCGCTCGGCGAGCTCGACGAGCGGCTCCGCGAGGTAGCGCGCGTTCACCGCGCTCAGCCGCGTCTGGCGGACGACCGCCTCGGTCACGCGCGGATGGCAGTGCCCCACGACCGGGACGTTGTTGTACGCGTCGAGGAGCCGGGATCCGTCCGCCTCGTGGATCCAGACGCCCTCGGCACGAACCGCGTGAACGGGACGCGCATACGTCAGCGGAGTCAGCAGCGCGCCGAGCGACCGCTCACGCCTTCCCGCGAGATCCGAGGTTGCGACAGGCTGCCGCGGGCCGCCGAGCTCGCGGGCCACCTCCTCCGGATCGAGCCCGTCGAGCAGCTCCAGTAGCTGCCACGAGTCGTCGTCCCAGGCCTCGATGTAGGCGGCGTTCTCGGGAAAGCGCCGGCCGCGCCAGGCGCTGATCGAGACGATCGCGGCCACGCGTGCGGAGACGAGGTCGCCGATCAGCTCGAGCTCGAGCGGCTCGAGCGGGAGGCGGGAGGCGAAGCCGTCCAGCGCGATCCGCGCGACCCGAAACGCGTCGCGCCGCGGCCGGCCGCGCAGCAGCGACGCCAGCAGCACGGCGACGTCGGCCGCGAGCGCGCTGTGGCAGCAGTCGCCGAAGTCGAGGATCCCGGCGACGCGGTCGTGCTCGTCGAGCAGCAGGTTGTCGAGGTTGAAGTCGCCGTGCACGACCTGCGATCGCAGGCGCGGCCACTCTGGCAGCACGCGCTCCTCGAACCCGGCGACCGCGCGCGAGACGAGCGCCCGCTTTTCCTGATCCGGGATCTCGTCGAGCAGCGGCCGGAGGCTCGGCGTGGCCCGGAGGTTCCACAGCAGCTCCCGGCCCGCGGCGGGATGGAAGAACGACCGGAGCGCGAGACAGAGCCGTGCCTGGACGATCGCGACGTCGCGTACAGCAGCGTCGTCGAGCTCGGGCCCGCCCTTGCGGCCGCGCATCCGCTCGAACAGCCGCATGTGGTGCCCGTCGAACGTCGCCCTCGGAGCCAGCTGCCGCGCCACGGGCAGATCCGGGTCGACGGCGGCGACGTGCGCGATCGCGGCGTCCTCGAGGTCGAGCGCCGCAGGGTCCTCCGCGCCGTTCGAGATCTTGAGGACGGCGCCCGCGCCCTGGTCGTCGAGGAGGAACGCCTGGTCGCGCTCGCTGCCGAGATCCGAGGCGGATCCGCCGACGCCGAACAGCCCCGCCGCGATCCGCGCGGCCTCCTTTGCCGTGAAGCGCGGCGGCGTCGAGTCGAGGACAGAAGTCACAGCGATCCGATGCTATTCGGCCGGGGCCGAAATCCCTCGTTCGAGCGAATCGGCTCCCCCTTTCGCGGGAGGATCGCGCTCCGATGTCGACCTACGTTGCGCCCACTGATTGGCGGCTATGCGACGCGCCCTGCGGAATTCGGCGGTCGCAGAAGGAGGTATACGTGAGGGCGTTCCTCACCAAGCGCAACGGTTTTCGGCTTCGGGCCTGGCAGGCCGGGCTGATCGCGGTCATCTTCGTGATGGCGTTCGGAATGATCCGCTCGGGCGCCTCGTGGGGCTCCTCGGGCTACGACCCGGCATCCGATCCGTACTCGATGCAGAACATCACGGCGGCTGACGGTGCGCAGGCGTGGTGGAAGTCCGGATACACGGGCCAGGGCGTCGACGTGGCGCTCATCGACACCGGTGTCTCTCCGGTCGCCGGCCTGAACTCTCCCGGCAAGGTGGTCAACGGGCCAGACCTCTCGCTCGAATCGCAGAATCCGAGCCTGCAGTACCTCGACGCGAACGGCCATGGGACGTTCATGGCCGGCCTGATCGCGGGTAACGACGGTCAGCCGGGCGGCTACCGCGGCGTGGCCCCCGACGCGCGGATCGTCTCGCTCAAGGTCGGGGTCGCCGACGGCGGCGTCGACGTGAGCCAGGTCGTCGCTGCGATCGACTGGGTCATCCAGCACCGCAACGACAACGGGATGAACATCCGCGTCCTCAACCTCTCGTACGGCACGAACTCGACGCAGCCGTACGCGGTCGACCCCGTCGCGTACGCGGTTGAGCAGGCCTGGAAGGCGGGCATCGTGGTCGTCGCAGCAGGCGGCAACTCGGGCTACCAGAGGGGCTCGGGCTCGCAGGGCCTCGCCGATCCGGCCGACGACCCGCAGATCCTCGCGGTCGGCGCTGCAGACACCACGGGGACGGCGGCTCCGTGGGACGACAACGTCGCGTCCTTTTCCGCCGGTTGCAGCAGCGGCTGCAGGGCGCCCGACATGATCGCGCCGGGCACGCACATGCAGAGCCTGCGTGTGCCCGGTTCCTACATCGACCAGAACAACCCGTCCGGCGCCCTCAGCGACCGCTACTTCCGCGGTAGCGGCACCTCCGAGGCGACGGCGTTCGTGTCCGGCGCGGTAGCCGATCTCCTGCAGCGCTACCCGCAACTGACGCCGGACCAGGTCAAGCAGATGCTGACCTCGAACTGCAACAAGCTCGCCTCCTACAACTGGAAGCAGCAGGGATGTGGCGAGCTCGACATGAGTCGCCTCCTCGGCGCCTCGGTTCCCTCGGTGTTCGGCTCGCAGCAGTACAACATGCCTGCGACGGGCACGGGGTCTCTCGAGGCCTCGCGGGGAACCGACCACATCTCGATCAACGGAGTCGTGCTCCAGGGCGAGCAAGACATCTTCGGGATGCCCTTCAACTCCACAGCCATGGCCGCGCTCGAAGCCGCCGGCTCGAGTTGGTCGGGCGGAGTCTGGAACGGCTCGTCTTGGTCCGGCAGCTCGTGGAGCGGCTCGTCCTGGTCGGGCAGTTCGTGGAGCGGCTTCATGTGGCCGGGTAGCTCTTGGAGCGGCTCGAGCTGGAGCGGCTCGTCCTGGTCGGGTAACTCCTGGAGCGGATCGTCCTGGTCCGGGAGTTCGTGGAGCGGATCGAGCTGGAGCGGCTCCAGCTGGAGCGGTAGCAGCTGGTCGGGCGGGTCATGGCTCGGGGCGAGCTGGGGCTGATGCGTAAGGGAAGAGGCCGGTGACCGTCGGCCGGCCTCTCACCCGTTCGCCCGGCGCGCGCGCACCGAGCGAGCTGTGGCGCTCGTTCGCCGGCGTGTTCCGCGAGGGATTGCACGGGCCTGGACGCGTCTGGGCCTTCAACGGCGTCCTGGCCCTCGCGTGTGCTGCCGTGTGGGCGATCGCGGCCCGCAGGTACGACAGCCCGGCGTTCGTGCACGGCCCGCACATGACGTGGTGGGCGCTTGCGCTCGCCTTCTACTTCGCCGAGGTCTTCGTAGTCCACCTCGAGTTCCGGAAGCAGGCGCACACGCTGTCGCTGACGGAGATCGGGCTCACGCTCGGCCTGATGCTCGGCGCGCCGGCCGGTCTCCTTATCGGGCAGCTCGCCGGGACTACGGTCGCGCTCGGGCTCAACCGGCGGCGGAGCCAGCGTCCCGTGAAATTCGCCTTCAACATTGCCGAGCTACCTCTCTGCAGCGGCATTGCGCTCCTGATCTTCCGTTCGCTCGCCTCGCCCACCGACTCTCGGCCGCACGTGTGGGCCATCCTTCTTCTTGCCTGCGCGGTCGCCCACATCGTCGGGATCCTGCTCGTCTCGAGCGTGATCGCCATCGCCGAAGAGCGCTTCCTCGCGCCGCAGCTCGCCCGGACGCTCGTCACCTCGACGGTCGGAGCGCTCGCGACAGCGTCGCTGGGGCTTGCGGTCGTCGAGCTCCTCGAAGTCCGCCCGCTCGCGGTGCTCCTCCTCGTCGTTCCGGTTCTCGCCTGCGCCGGCGCCTTCCGCGGCTACATGGAGCAGCGCGAGCAAAAGGAGCACGTCGAGTTCCTCTACGAATCGATGCGCGCGACACAGGGCGCGCCTGAGTTCGGCTTGGCTGTCGGTCAGCTTCTCGTCGCGGCACGAAGGCTGCTGCGGGCGGAATACGCCGAGATCCTGCTCCTTCCCGCCTCCGAAGGCGAAGCTCCTCTGCGGAGCGTGAGCGGCGCGGAGGGCGAGCTGCTCATGCACCCAGAGGATCGCTTCGCTCCGGACGACGCCAAGGCGTTCGCAGCGATCGCCGCCAGCGACACGGCGACGCTGCTCACGCGCCGCCGCGCGGAGAGCGTCCTTGATGCGTTCCTCCTCTCGCGCGGGCTCGAAGACGCGATCGTGGGGCCGCTACGCGGCGAGGACCGGACGTTCGGGCTGCTCCTGGTCGGCGAGCGCGCCGGCGACGTGAGCACGTTCGGAGAGGCGGACGTCGATCTCTTCTCGACCTTCGCCGGCCATGCGAGCATCCTGCTCGAGAACGGCCGCCTCGAGCATTCGCTCGCGCAGGTAACCCAGCTCAAGGAACAGCTGAAGCACCAGGCGTATCACGACGCTCTCACCGGCCTTCCGAACCGCCCGCACCTGCTGGAGGCGGTCGAACACGAGCTCGAGCGTTGCGGAGCCGCCTCGACGGCCGTCCTTTACCTCGACCTCGACCGCTTCAAGACGGTCAACGACACCTGGGGCCACAGCGCCGGCGACGAGCTGCTCGCAGAGTTCGCGCGCCGCCTGGAAGGCGCGACGCGTGCGCAGGACCTCGCGGCCCGGCTCGGTGGCGACGAGTTCGCAGTCCTCGTCCGCGAGGCCGACGTCCAGACCGCGGTCATCGCGTCGCGACGCATCATGGAAGCGATCGACGGCACCTACGCGCTCAGCTGCGGAGACGTCGCCTGCCATGTGAGCGTCGGAATCGCCGTGGGGACCGCGGCTGAGACGACCGCCGACGACCTCGTCCGCAACGCGGACATCGCGATGTACAGCGTCAAGCGCTCGGACCGCTCGTACATGCTGTACGAAGCGGAGCTGCACGAGCAGCTGCGCGCCCAGCGCCAGCTCGGCCTCGACCTCGAGAAGGCGCTCGAGCGGGAGGAGATTGTCGTCCATTACCAGCCGGTCGTGCGGCTCGAGGACGGCGAGATCGAGGGATTCGAGGTTCTCGCCCGGTGGCCGCATCCGACCCGTGGCCTCATCAGCGCGGCGGAGTTCGTGCCCGCGGCCGAGGAGACCGGGCTGACGGTCGAGCTGGGGCGTCTCGTGCTCCAGCAGGCACTCCAGGTGGCCCGCAGACTTCCGGAGGAGCTGAGCATCTGGCTCAACCTCTCGCCGGCGGAGCTTGCCAACGAGCGGCTCGTCGATACCCTCGCGCATGCGCTCAAGGGGTACGGCGTCGCTCCCAACCGGCTCGTGATCGAGGTGACGGAGCTCGGTGTCGTTCAGGGAAGCGACGCCGCGCTGACGGCGATGCGGCGGTTGCGCGACCTCGGCGTCGGCCTGACGATCGACGACTTCGGCACGGGTTACTCGTCACTGAGCCGCCTCGCGGAGTTCCCGATCGAGTCGTTGAAGATTCCGAAGCCGTTCGTCGACAAGCTCGTGGGCGAGGACGCCGACGATGCGTTCGTCGACGCGATCCTGCGGCTTGGCGACTCGCTCGGCCTTGCCACGGTTGGCGAGGGAATCGAGCATCCGGCGCAGGCGGAGCGCCTGCGGCAGCTCGGCTGCCGCCTCGGACAGGGCTACCTCTTCGGCCGCCCGATGCCCGCCGAGGACGCGGAGCGCCTCCTCCGGAAGGGCCCGCTCTGGACCCCGCCCATCTCACTGCTGCCAAAGCTCGCGGACGCGACTGCGTCCCACTGGGCCTAGGGGGACCGGGCGAAGAGCGCAGCTCTTCGCCCGGAGCGGGATATCGTTGGCGCCCAATCCGGAGGTGAGTCATGGAGTCGCCGACAGTAGACGCCGTCGAGTTCCGCGACGGGCAACGGCAGCAGTGGAACAAGGGCGCCGAGGGTTGGCGCAAACGGTCGGATCTCATCGATGCCGCAACCGGTCACGTCAGCAAGCGCATGGTGGAGCTGGCAGGCGTCGAGCCGGGGAGCCGGGTCATCGACGTGGCCGCGGGCTACGGTGAGCCATCGCTGACGGCGGCGGCCGTGGCCGGAGCCGAGGGCAAGGTAGTGGCCACCGACATCTCTCCCGAGATGTTGGCCTACGGCCGCGAACGCGCGGCGGCGGCCGGCCTCGAAAACGTCGAGTTCGTCGAGTCCGAGGCGGCCGGCCTGGACTTCCC
>DASXJG010000082.1:0-8590 GCA_036497525.1 Gaiellaceae bacterium | reverse complement strand
GGCCTGCCTGGCCGTGGAGCCGGGCGAGACCGTCATCGACGCGACCTTCGGCGCCGGCGGCCACGCCGCGCTCCTCGCCGCAGACCTGCGCGGCACGGGGAAGCTGATCGCGATCGACCGCGACCCGACAGCACGGACGTACTTCGAGCAGCTCGCGAAGCGCACCACGGCGAACACGCGGCTGCTGCGTGGTGACTTCGGCGTTGTCCTCCCGCAGCTGGCGGAGAACGGCGTTCGAGCGGACGCGATCCTGCTCGACCTCGGCGTCTCCTCGATGCAGCTCGACCGGCCGGAGCGCGGGTTCTCGTACGCCGCCGACGCGCCGCTCGACATGCGCATGGATCCGACCCAGGACGTCAGTGCCTGCGACGTCGTCAACGGCTGGAGCGAGCGCGATCTCGTCACCATTTTCCGCCGCTACGGCGAGGAGCGGTACGCCAAGCAGATCGCGCGGGCGATCGTCCGCCGCCGGCGCGAGCAGCCGTTCGAGCGCACCGGGGAGCTCGTGGACACGATCAAGGCCGCCATCCCGGCGCCTGCGCGGTTCGGCGACGGGCATCCGGCGAAGCGGGTCTTCCAGGCGCTGCGGATCGCCGTCAACGACGAGCTCGACTCGCTCGCGACCGCACTGCCGGCCGCGCTCGAGATGCTGCGACCCGGCGGTCGCCTCGCCGTCATCTCCTTCCACTCGCTCGAGGACCGGATCGTCAAGCGGTTCCTCCGCGAGCGCGAGCGCGGCTGCACGTGCCCGCCCGACTTCCCCGTTTGCGTCTGCGGCCACGAGCCGGAGCTCCGGGCGCTGCAGCGGCGGCCGATCCGCCCCAGCCACGCAGAGCTCGCGGCGAACCCGCGGTCGGCGTCGGCGCGCCTGCGCGCCGCGGTCAAGACCGGGCCGGAGGTGGCCTGATGTCCGCCGTCGACTGGTTCGCTCCCGCGGAGATCGCCGAGCGCGCACCGGCGCCGCAGCGGCGACGCTCCCCTGCCCGGCGTCCGGCGACGACCGTACGCTCACGGCGCAAGCCCACGCAACGCCGCGTCCGCGGCCACATCGTCTGGATGACTGTCTTCGCGCTCCTCCTCTTCGGCGTCGTCGCGGTGAACGTTGCCGTTCTGCGCGCGCACGTCGCCGTCTCGCAGCTCGACCAGAAGCGCGCGCGACTCGAGGCGCGGAACCAGGCACTCGCCTCGGCGCTCTCGGCGGTCAACTCCGCGCCCCGCATCGAGGCGGCCGCGCGCCGGCTCGGCCTCGTCCAGGCGTCGGCGGGCAACACCTCCTACCTCGACCTGACACCTCGAGGCCGTTGAAGACCCGCGTAGTCAACTCGCGGCTCCGCCTTCTCCTCCTCGTCATCATCTTCACGTTCGCGGCCCTCGGCGCGCGCGCGGCATGGCTCCAGACCGTGCGGGCGTCGTCGCTCGCCGCGATGGCGCAGACCCAGGCGAAGAAGCCGATCTCTCTGCCGGCCGGGCGCGGGACGATCTACGACCGGCTGGGGAATCCGCTCGCGATCGGGGAGCAGGCCATCGACGTCGATGCCGACCCGATGCAGATCTCCGATCCACGCCGCGAGGCGCGGATCGCGGCGAAGGTGCTGGGGACTCCGGTCGGGCCGCTCTATCGCCAGCTCTCGGATCGCAGCCGCGGCTTCGTCTACGTCCAGCGGAAGGCACCGCCGAGGCTCGCGGCGAAGCTGATGAAGCGCCACCTCGTCGGCTTCACGTTCCAGCCGGACCAGAGGCGCGTCTATCCGCAGGGAACGGTCGCGGCGCCGGTGCTCGGCTATGCGGGCACGGACAACACCGGCCTCTCGGGACTCGAGCTCGCGCTGAACAAGGAGCTGAAAGGGAGGCCGGGCAGGGCGACCGAGGTCAGGGACGCACTCGGCCAGGCCGTCAACACGATCCAGGAGCGCCCGGCTCGCAACGGCCGGGACGTCTACCTCACGCTCGACAGCCATATCCAGGCGAACGCCGAGCAGGTGCTCGAGCAGACGGTGAGCGAGTGGCACGCGAAGGACGCGACGGCGATCGTCCTCGACCCGCGCACCGGCGCGATCCTCGGGATGGCGCAGGAGCCGGGCTACAACGCGAACGGCTACCCCGCCGCGACGGCGCACGGTCTCACGCACGACCACGCGGTGAGCGACGTCTTCGAGCCGGGCTCGGTGTTCAAGGTCGTCACCATCGGCGGTGCGCTCTCGCAGCACGACATCACGCCGAACACGGCGATCCGGGTTCCCGGCGCGCTCCAGGTCGCCGACCGCGTGATCCACGACGCGGAGCCGCACGGGCTCGAGACGCTGAAGGTCAAGCAAATCCTCCAGCGGTCGTCGAACATCGGGACGGACATCATCGCCGCGCGCTACCTCGGCGAGAGCGGCCTGAAGAAGTGGATGGCGCGCTTCGGTTTCGGGCGCCGCACGGGGATCGGCTTCCCGGACGAGAGTCCCGGCATCCTGCCCTCCTATTGGTCGGGATCGACGATCGGCACCGTCCCGATCGGGCAGGGTGTCTCGGTCACGGCGATCCAGCTCGCTTCCGTCTACGCCGCCATCGCAAACGGCGGCGAGTGGGTCCAGCCGCACCTCGTCGACCACGTCGTCGGCCGGGCGACGCCGAAGCCGAAGCGGCGACGGATCCTCGAGCCCGGGGTCGACGCCCAGTTGCGCACGATGCTGAGAGGCGTCGTCTCGGATCAGGGAACGGCCGAGCTCGCTGCCATTCCCGGCTACGCCGTCGCCGGCAAGACGGGCACGGCGCAGAAGCCCGGGCCGAACGGCTACATCCCCGGCGCGTACGTCGCGACCTTCGTCGGGATGGTCCCGGCGTCGCGGCCGCGCCTGCTCGTGCTCGTGACCATCGACGAGCCCCACGGGTCGATCTACGGCGGCCTCGTCGCGGCGCCCGCGTTCGAGCAGATCGCCTCCTTCGACCTCCAGTACCTCGAAGTGCCGCCGGATCTGAGGATCAAGTAACCGGAGCCCTCCCGGGTACACTCGCGGCCGAGATGGACCTGGAGCGCCTCGTTGCAGCGCTCGAGCCGGTGGAGGTGCTCGGGCGCCCTTCGGTCGAGGTGCGCGATCTCGCCTACGACGCCCAGGCGGTCGGTGCGGGCGCGCTCTTCTTCGCCGTGCCGGGCACGCGTGCAGACGGCCACGACTTCGCGACGGAGGCAGTGGAGCGCGGGGCGGTCGCGCTCGTCGTCGAGCGCGCGCTCGACCTGCCCGTGCCGCAGGTCGTCGTGCGCGACGCGCGCGCGGCGATGGCTCCAGCTGCCGACGTGTTCTTCGGTGAGCCGACGCGCGAGCTTCAGGTCATGGGTGTCACCGGAACGAGTGGCAAGACCACGACGAGCTTCCTCCTGTTCGCGATCCTCGCCGCTGCGGGGCGGCGTCCCGGACTGCTCGGGACGGTCGAAGCGAGGGTCGGCGGCGAGCGGCGCGGCGTCGTGCGCACCACGCCCGAGGCGATCGACCTGCAGCGGGTGTTTCGCGAGATGCTCGATGCCGGCGACCGCTCGTGCGCGATGGAGGCGTCGTCGCACGCGTCGGTCCTCCACCGGCTCGATCGCGTCCGCTTCGCCGTGCTGGTGTTCACCAATCTCAGCCAGGACCACCTCGACTTCCACGGGGACATGGAGTCGTATTTCGAGGCGAAGCGGCAGCTGTTCCTCACGGATCCGCGGCCGCCTGCGGTCGTGAACGTCGGCGACGAGTACGGGCGCCGGCTCGCGCAGGAGCTGCCGGACGCAGTCACGTTCTCGGCGGACGATGCGAGCGCGCTCGACGGCATCGACCTGTGGCTCCGGGGGCGCTTCAACGTCGAGAACGCGCTCGGAGCGCTGTACGCGGCGCGGACGCTCGGAATCGGCGACGACGCGATCCGGCGGGGCCTCGAGTCGGTGCGCGGCGTTCCCGGCCGGTTCGAATCCGTGGACCTGGGCCAGCCGTTCAACGTCATCGTCGATTACGCGCACAAGCCGGACGCGCTCGAGAAGGTGCTCCGCGCCGCGCGCGACCTGGCGGCGAAAAATCGCGTCATCTGTGTCGTCGGAGCTGGCGGCGACCGTGACCGCGGCAAGCGCGCGGTGATGGGACGGCTCGCGTCGGAGCTCGCTGACGTGACGCTCGTCACCTCCGACAATCCGCGCAGCGAGGATCCCGAGACGATCGCCGCGGAGATCGCGTCCGGGGCCGAAGGCGCGGTGGAGATCGAGCTCGACCGGGCCGCGGCGATCAGGCGAGCTGTCGAGCTCGCCCAGCCGGGCGACGTCGTCCTGATCGCCGGCAAAGGGGCCGAGCAGGGGCAGGAGTTCGCCGACCGCACGGTGCCGTTCGACGACCGGGAGACGGCGAAGGAAGCTCTACGGGCGTTGGAGGCTCGAACCTGATCCCGCTGCCGCTCGCCGAGGTGCGGGCGCTCTCGCTGGGCAAGGTCGAGGGCGACGCGGAATTGGTCACCGGCGTCGACGTCGACTCACGCCGGATCCGGCCGGGCGACCTGTTCGTCGCGGTCTCCGGCGGTGAGGCGTTCGTCGACGACGCCCGCGCGCGCGGCGCGGTGGCGACGCTGGTGCCGGACGACGCCCACGCCGCGCTCGCCGCGCTGGGCAGTGCTGTCCGCGCCCGCAGCGATGCTCGCGTCGTGGCGATCACCGGCTCGGTCGGGAAGACGTCGACGAAGGACATCCTCGCGGCGCTTCTCCGCACCCGCTTGCGCACCGTCGCCGCACCGGACGGATTCAACAACGAGGTCGGCCTCCCGCTCACGCTGTGCCGGATCGAGCCCGAGACGGAGGTCGTCGTGACGGAGATGGCGATGCGCGGGCCTGGCCAGATCCGCGATCTGGCCAGGGTCGCACGACCCGATCTCGGTGTGATCACGTCGATCGCGCCCGTGCACCTCGAGCAGCTGGGAAGCCTCGAGAACATCGCCCGCGCGAAGGCGGAGCTGCTCGACGAGCTTCCGGCCGGCTCGGTCGCGGTGCTGCCCGAGAACGCGCCTGCACTCGAGCCGTTCGTGCCTGGCGGGCTCGACGTGCGCCGCTTCGCCGAGCCGGAGGCGGAGGTCCGCGACGGCCGCACACACGTGCGCTGGCAGGACGGAGAGGTCGTCTTCGGCTTCACGGCCCGCCACCAGGCCACGAACGCGGCGGCGGCGCTGACCGCGGCCGAGGCCCTGGGGGTCGAGCCGCCCGAGGAGCCGGTGGAGGTCGAGTTCTCGCTCTGGCGCTCTCAGGAGACAGAGCTGCCGGGTGGCGGCCTGCTGATCAACGACTCCTGGAACGCGAACCCGGTTGCGATGCGCGCCGCGCTGAGAAACCTGCTCGCCCGGGCAAACGGCCGTCGCACGGTCGCGATCCTGGGCGAGATGGCGGAGCTCGGCCTCGAGGCTCCCCGCTACCACGAGGAGATCGGACGCGAGACCGAAGGCATCGATCTCGTGCTCGGCGTCGGGGAGCTCGCCCGGCTCTACCGGCCCGACGAGTGGGCGCCGACGGCCGCCGAGGCACGGGAGACCGCGCTCGGGCTGGTTCGCCCCGGTGACGCGGTTCTCGTCAAGGGCTCGCGCTCGGTCGGGCTCGAGGTCGTCGCCGACGGCCTGCACGGGATGGCCGCTTGATCCGCGTCCTCATCGCCGCCGCGGTTGCGCTTGCCATCTCGCTGGCGATCGGGCCGAGGTTCATCGACTTCCTCCGGCGCAACGAGTTCGGACAGCACATCCGCGAGGAGGGCATGCAGCATCACTTCCACAAGCAGGGGACGCCGACGATGGGCGGCCTGTTGATCCTGTTCGCGGCGACGATCGCCTTCCTGCCGGTCAGCCACTACCGCCTGCAGGCGCTGACGGTCCTCTTCACGACCCTCGCGTGCGGGGCGATCGGTTTCCTCGACGACTTCATCAAGCTGACCCACAAGCGGTCGCTCGGCCTGTCGGGACGGTGGAAGCTCCTGCTGCTCGCCGGGGTGACGGTGGTGGTCGGGATCGTCGCGCACCACCTGCACCTGAGCACCAACGTCTACATCCCGGTGATCGACGTCACCGTGCCGCTGTCGTACGGCTGGTACGTGTTCCTGTTCTTCGTGATCGCGGGGGCCGCGAACGGCACGAACCTCGCCGACGGCGTCGACGGGCTGCTCGCCGGCACGGGGATCATCGCCCTCTTCACCTTCATGGCGATGAACGTCGTCTCCTACGTTCGCTCGGGCCCGGCCGGGCACCGCAACCTGACGAAGCTCGACCTCGCGATCGTCGGCGCGGCGCTCATCGGCGCGGCGGTCGGCTTCCTCTGGTTCAACGCCTTCCCTGCCGACGTGATCATGGGCGACACGGGCTCGATGGCGTTCGGCGGCGCGCTTGCGGCCTTCGCGATCATGATGAAGGTCGAGTTGCTGCTGCTGTTCATCGGCGGCATCTTCGTGATCGAGGCGCTGTCGGTGATGATCCAGGTGTTCTCGTTCAAGCGCTTCGGGCGACGCGTGTTCCTGATCGCGCCGATCCATCATCACTTCGAGATGAAGGCGTGGTCCGAGACGAAGATCACGGTGCGCTTCTGGATCATCGCCGGGCTGCTGTGTGCGGTCGGGTTCGCCCTCTTCTATCGCTACTACTTCGGTCAGAGCGTGAGATGAGCGCCGGCGAAGTAGATGTGGCGCTACTCGACGCCGCGCGGCTGGAGCCGGACGACGACGTGCTCGTGCTCGGCGGCCAGTCGCTGGCGCTGGGGGCGCACGAGCGCGTGGGAGACGGTTGGGTCTACGTCGTCCGGTCGCAGGTGGACGAGCTCGAGGAGCTCCTCGGGGAGGCACACGCCGTGGGCGCGAGTGGGGTGGCGTACCTCGTCGGTGAGACGCCTGTGCTGCCGCTCCCGGATGACGCCGTCGCGGCGGCCGTCGGCAGGATCGCGACGGAGGACGGCGCGCTCGTGTCGGCGGTGGAGGAGCTGGCGCGGGTGCTGTCGCCGGGTGGACGGGCGTCGTTCGCCGAGCCGGACGCGGCGGCCGGGAAGGAGTTGGCGCGCGCCTTCGCGGCGGCCGGCTTCGAGCAGGTAGAGGCCGTGCAGATAGGCCAGGAGGCCGTCGTGAGCGGCCGGCTCGGCTGAGGATGCGGGAGCCGGACGACGAACTCGTACCTCATCCTCGACAAAGCCGACAAGATTCCGTTGCGCTCGGGCGCATACGCTGACCCCAGGGGACTCGCACCCCCCATTGGGGGAGAGCGTGCGCCGTGAGCGGGACACGTCGCGAAGAGCCCTCTCCCGCGGAGGCCTGGCTGCCGGGCCGGGCGCTCGTCGTCGGGCTCGCCCGGTCGGGCATCGCGGCCGCGAGCGCCCTTTCCGCGCGCGGCGTGGAGGTCGTCGCGGCGGACCGCTCCCCCGAGGCCGAGGCCGGCAGGCTCGGCGGCCTCGGCGTCGAACTCCGACTCGGAACGGAGGAGGAGGCGTTGCTGGAGGGAGTTGAACTGGTCGTCAAGAGCCCGGGCGTTCCGGCCGAGTCGCCGCTCGTCAGCGGCGCGCGCTCGCGCGGCATCCCGGTCTGGAGCGAGGTCGAGCTTGGCTATCGGCTGCTGCCCGCAGGCTCACGCCTCATCGGCGTCACCGGCACCAACGGGAAGACGACGACGACCGAGCTGCTCGGCGCGATCCTCCGCGCCGCCGGCCGGGACGTCTTGGTCGCGGGCAACGTCGGCAACCCGCTCACGGACGCCGCCCTGACGGCCGGGGAAGACTCGTGGGTCGTCTGCGAGCTCTCGAGCTTCCAGCTCGAGGACGTCCACACGCTCGCGTGCGACATTGCCGTCCTGCTCAACCTGGAGCCCGACCACCTCGACCGGCACGGCACCTTCGAGGCCTACCGTGCTGCGAAGCTCCGCATCTTCGAGCGAGCGCGCGTGAAGGTCGTTCCCCGCGGGCTCGGAATCGACGGGATCGAGTTCTCGGCCGACGACCCGCTCCCTGCAGAGCCGCTGATCCCCGGCCGGCACAACCGGGAGAACGCCGCCGCGGCGACCGCCGTCGCCCGCGCCGCCGGCGTGCCCGACGGCGCCATCGCGGAGGCCCTCAGGACGTTCCCCGGCGTCCCGCACCGGCTCGAGCTGGTGCGCGAGCTCCACGGCGTGCGCTGGGTCAACGACTCCAAGGCGACCAATACCGCCGCCGCCCGCCGCGGTGTCGCTGCGTACGACGTACCGCTCCGTCTGATTCTCGGCGGCTCGCTCAAGGGAGAGGACTTCGGCCCCTTCGTCCGCGACCTGCCGGCCACCGTCCGCTCGATCTACCTCGTCGGCGCCGCGAGCGACGAGCTCGCCGCAGCGCTCGACGGCGCCGGGCGCGAGTACGTCAGGGCCGGAGACATTGCGACGGCCGTCTCACTCGCTGCGGCCGACGCCAGGCGCGGTGATGTTGTCCTCCTCTCACCGGCCTCCGCCAGCTACGACCAGTTCGCGAACTTCGAGGAGCGCGGAGACACGTTCCGGCGTCTCGTCGAGGAGCTGTCGTGAAACCGAAGAAGTTCCAGTTCGAGTGGAACCTGCTCGTGCTCGTCACGGCGGCCCTCGTCCTCTTCGGGCTCGTGATGGTGTACAGCGCGAC
>DASXJG010000081.1:0-8301 GCA_036497525.1 Gaiellaceae bacterium | reverse complement strand
GCAGCGGCCTGTCGCTCTGGCGCTCGAACGACGTGCGCACGTCCGCCTCCGGCTCGCCGAGATGGACGAAGACGAAGCCCTGCCAGGTGTCGACGTGAACCGGCCAGAGCGAGAGCGTCGAGCGGTCGATCTCGTCCTCGCTGACGAGCGGCGTCCCGATCAGGTTCCCGTCGTACGAGTAGCTCCACGCGTGGTACGGGCACTTGATCGCGCCCTTCGCGTGGCCGCGCGTCTCGGGGTTGCAGAGGCGAGAGCCCCGATGGCGGCAGACGTTGTAGAAGCCGCGCAGCTCACCGTCCTTGCCGCGGACGACGAGGACGCTCTCGCCGACGACGTCGACCGTGAGGAAGTCGCCGGGCTCGGGCGCGTGGTCGACCCGCCCCGCGTAGAACCATTCGCGGAAGAAGACCTTCTCCCGCTCCAGCTCGAACACGTCCGACGCGTGGTAGTCGCGTCCAGGGAGGGTGGGCCGCCCGGCGCTCGTCATGGCCACTATGTAACCACAGGCACCCTTTGATCGTCCTGCGAGCCTTGACACATGGTGCGCTGTCGGTTTGCATTGTGCGATCATCCCGAGCCAGGAGGGAGGCCATTGCATCCGCGTGAACGGCCGACGACGAGGCGCCAGTTCCTGATCCGGGCCGGGATGGTGGTCGGCACGCTCTCGGGCGCCGACCTGATCCTGAGCGCGTGCGGCGGGAGCGCGAAGTCCGCCGCGACGACATCCGGGACGAGCGGAGTGCTCATGGGGCCGGGAGGAATCCCGCTCGCGCGGCGCGAGCATCCGGTGACTCTCCCGCTCTACGCCGACAACGAGGCGATCGCCTCGGGCCTCGACGCGGAGAAGGGGCCGCTTCAGCTCTTCAACTGGGCAGCCTACATCAACCCGGCGACCGTGAAGAAGTTCGAGAAGGAGCACAACGTCCAGGTCTCGATCACGACGTTCGAGAACGAGGACGAGGCGATCGCGAAGCTCACGTCCGGCAAGGCGAGCTTCGACGTCTGGTGGACGACGGTCGACCTCATCTCGCGCGCCGTCGCGGGGAAGCTGATCCAGCCGCTCAACCACGGCTACCTGGCAAACCTGAAGAACGTCTGGCCGGAGCTGCAAAACCCGTACTACGACCAGCACTCGCGGTACACGGTTCCCTACACCGTCTACACGACGGGCATCGCATGGCGGACGGACAAGGTGAAGAAGGCCCCGGCCGACTACGCCAACCCGTACGACATTCTCTGGGACTCGCACCAGTACGCAGGCAAGGTCGCGGTCCTCGACGACCCGCGGGAGGCACTCGCGATGGCGCTTCTGCGGCGCGGCATCCTCGACGTCAACACCGAGGATCCCGCGCTGGTCAACCGGGCGCAGAAGGACCTTTCGCAGCTCACCTCGATCGCGAACGTCAAGGTCAACACGAACGACTACACCGACATCCCCGCGGGCTCGACCTACATCTCGCAGGCGTGGTCGGGCGACATGGCCGGCGCGCCGGAGTACCTGGCGAAGGGAGTCAAGCCCACGGTGCTGGGCTACTGGCGCCCCGACGTCCACTCCGAGACCCAGAGCGACATGATCGCGATCCTCCGCGGGGCGAAGCATCCCGTGCTCGCCCACACGTTCCTCAACTTCATGCTCGACAACCAGAACGGACTCGAGAACTTCACCTGGAACGGCTACATCCCGCCGCTCAACTCGATCGACCCGGACAAGCTCGTCTCCCAGGGATACATTCCGGCGAACCTGAGCTCGACGGTCGTTCGCCAGTCGGACTTCGCGAAGGGCGTGACGATCGACGCGCTGACGACGGAGGGACAGGCGCTCTGGCAGAACGCGTGGTCGACCTTCAAGGCCGGGTGAGCAGCGCCGGCGCCGGGAGCCGCAGATGACGCGGCGCTGGTTCTGGCCGTCGTTCGCCCTCCCCGGCGCTGTCTGGCTCGTCCTGCTCTTCCTCGTTCCGACCTACGCGGTGGTCGCTGTCGCCTTCGGGACCGTCGACCCGATCTTCCAGAACCCCGTTCCCGCCTGGAATCCGCTCGACTGGCAGTTCGACACCATGCGCTCGGTCCTGGCGGAGTTCGAGCCCGGCCACACGTTCTGGATCGTCTCGGTTCGGACGCTCGCGTATGTCGCGCTCTCGGTCGCGGGCTGTCTGTTGATCGGCTATCCGGTCGCTTACTACCTCGCGCGCCACGCACGGCGCACGAAGGGGATCCTGCTCGTGCTGCTCATCGTCCCGTTCTGGGTCAGCTACCTGATGCGGATGCTCGCCTGGATCGGCCTTCTGTTCCCGGACGGGCTCGTCAACCGGACGCTGATCCACCTCGGGGTCATCTCGCAGCCGGTCGGCTGGCTCGACGGTCGGCCCTCGTCGGTCATCCTCGCCTTGATCTACGGCTACGTCCCGTATCTGATCCTGCCGCTGTACGCGGTGCTCGACCGGATCGACAGGAGCGTGCTCGAGGCCGGGCGCGACCTCGGGGCGAGCCCGATCCGCACCTTCTTCCACGTGACCCTGCCGCTGAGCCGGAACGGGATCCTCGCCGCGAGCGTGCTGATCACGCTCCCGATGTTCGGCGACTACTACACGAACGACGTCATCTCGGGCTCGCCGCACACCTCGATGATCGGCAACCAGATCAACCTCTACTTCCAGGGAGGGACGCAGAAAACAGTGGGCGCGTGCCTCGTGATCGTGCTCTCAGTCTTCCTCGCGCTGCTCATGTCGTACTACCTCTGGGTCACGGTGCGCGCGTCGGCGGAGACGAAGGAGTCACTCCTGTGAGGCGTGTACGGGACTGGTTCGCGAACCCGTGGGGGCGGCCGCGGGCGCTGGGCACGATCACCTGGCTCTACATGGCGTGGTCGATCGTGCCCGTGCTGATCGCGATTCTCTTCTCCTTCAACGACGGCCGCTCGCGCAGCGTCTGGCAGGGGTTCTCGACGCGCTGGTACTGGGGCGACCCGAACCTGTCGGTGTTCCACGATCCGGCGGCGAAGAGCGCGCTCGAGCAGAGCCTCAGGCTCGCGGGGCTCGACATGCTGTTCGCGGTCCCGCTCGGCGTCGGGCTCGCCATCGGCCTGACGCGGTGGCGGGGATACGGCGCCAAGCCGGTGAACTACCTGATGCTCTTCCCGCTCGTGACGCCCGAGATCGTGATGGGGGTCTCGCTCCTGCTCGTCTTCGTGCTCCTGTACGGGATCGCGCTCGGGACGGAGGCGCAGGTCCTCGGCCAGGTCACCTTCTCGATCTCGTACGTGGTGATCATCGTGCGCGGGCGGCTGCTCTCGATCGGCCCCGAGTACGAGGAGGCGGCGCGCGACCTCGGCGCGTCGCCGCTCGCGGCGTTCCGGCTCGTCCTCGTCCCCCTGCTCGCCCCCGCGGTCTTCGCCAGCTTCATCGTGGTCTTCGCGCTCTCGATCGACGACTTCGTGGTCACCGACTACCTTTCGGCGGGTTCACCGACGCAGACCGTTCCGATTGCGATCTACTCCAATGCGCGCGGCGGCACCACGACACCGGCGCTCAACGCGCTCGCGACGGTGATGGTGGTCGTGACGCTGCTCGCCGTCGGCCTCGCCTACTTCGTGTACCGCTGGGCGGCGCGTTCGCAGCCGGGGACCTCCGGCAGGGCCCTGAACGAGATCACGGCGCTGGAGGTGTGAGGTGAGCACCGGCGCCGTCGAGCTCGTCCACCTCCGCAAGCAGTTCGGAGAGGTCACGGCCGTCGACGGGATCGACGTCTCGATCGAGGCGGGCGAGTTCTTCTCGCTGCTCGGCCCGTCAGGCTGCGGCAAGACGACGACGCTGCGGCTGATCGCCGGCTTCGAGCGTCCTGACGACGGGAAGATCCTGCTCGACGGCGCCGACATGGCGGCCACGCCGCCGCACCGGCGCAAGGTGAACACCGTCTTCCAGAGCTACGCGCTCTTCCCGCACCTCGACGTCTTCGACAACGTCGCGTTCGGTCTCAGGCGCGCGCACGTGAAGAAGGCGCACGTCCGCACGCGCGTCCTCAACGTGCTCGAGGCAGTGCGTCTCGGCGGCTACGAGAAGCGCAAGCCGGGACAGCTCTCCGGTGGCCAGCAGCAGCGGGTCGCGCTGGCGCGGGCGCTCGTCCTCGAGCCGAAGGTGCTGCTGCTCGACGAGCCGCTCGGCGCGCTCGACGCCAAGCTCCGCAAGGCGCTCCAGCTCGAGCTGAAGGGGATCCAGGAGGGCTTCGGGATCACGTTCGTCTACGTCACGCACGACCAGGAGGAGGCGCTCACGATGTCCGACCGGATCGCGGTCATGTCCGGCGGCCACGTCGAGCAGATCGCGCCCCCGGAGCAGATGTACGAGGAGCCGGAGACCGTCTTCGTCGCCGACTTCCTCGGCGTCTCGAACCTGATGAAGGTGACGGCGGAGGGAGCCGAGGGCGGCGCGTGCCGGACGCGGCTCGGCGACTTCTCCTTGCGCGCCGGCTGCGGCGAGATCGGCCGGCAGGGCGAGACGCACGTCGTGATCCGTCCCGAGCGGGTCGTGATCGAGGCGTACGAGGCGTCCGGCGAGAACCGCGTGCCGGGGATGATCGAGCGCGTCGTCTACCACGGGGCGTCGGATCAGCTGGTCGTGCGGCTGGCGACCGGCGACCTCGTGCAGGCCCTCTTCGTCCGCGACGGCACTTCTCGCGAGTGGGCGCAGGGGACGGCCGTGCAGGTGCACCTCCCCGTCGAGGCGCTGCGCGTCCTTCCGCCGGGCCCGGCCGGCGGCGGTGTGCCTACACCACAGGACGTGGCGCTCGACGCCACGGCGCTCGAGGTTCCGGCCAGCTAGACGCACCCCGAGCCAGGTGGTTGACTACTCACCCAACCACTACGCATACACCGCGCATACGAGCCTTAGGAGGGCGCATTGCTTTTCGCCAACTACAACTTCGCCAGCTTCCTGTGGGACGTGCTGGTCATCTTCGCGTTCGTCATCTGGTTCTGGCTGCTCATCGTGGTGTTCGGCGACCTGTTCAGCCGGCACGACATCAGCGGCTGGGGGAAGACCGGCTGGATCATCCTGGTCGTCGTCCTGCCCTACCTCGGCGTCTTCATCTACTTCATCGCCAACGGTCAGAGCATGGGCGAGAGGGCGGCGGCGAGGGCGCAGTCCCAGCAGGCGCAGATGGACGACTACGTGCGCACGGTCGCCGCATCCGACACCAGCGCGGATCAGATCGCCAAGGGCAAGCAGCTCCTCGACTCGGGCACGATCACGCAGGCCGAGTTCGACCAGCTCAAGGCCAAGGCGCTCGGGACCTAACGCACCGCTAGTTCGCCGAGTCGGCGAGGACGACGCGGGCGTCGAGCCCGACTGCGCCCTCGCCGACTCGGCGGACGAGAAGCGGGTTCACCTCGACCTCCGCGATCTCCGGGTGCGCCGCTCCGAAGCGCGAGAGCGACGCGACCGCGCGCGCCGCGGCGGCGACGTCGAGAGGCGGACGGCCGCGAGCGCCGGTGAGTAGCGGCGCGGCCGCGAGCGAGCGGATCAGCGCCTCGGCACCCGCTTCGTCGACGGGCGCCAGGACTACAGCCGTGTCGCGCAGCACCTCGGCCTGGATGCCGCCGGCGGCGACGAGGACCAGCGGACCGAAGCGCGCGTCGCTGCGGGCGCCCACGAGCAGTTCGAAGCCGGCCGACACGTCCTCGGCCGTCTCGACCGAGAAGGATTCCGGCGCGAGTCGCCCGGCCAGGTCGTCCAGTGCCGCGGCGAGCTCAGCCTCGTCGTGGAGCCCCATCACGACGCCACCGTCTTCCGACTTGTGCAGGCGGCCGAGCGCCTTGAGCGCGATCGGGTAGCCCAGCTCCCCGGCCGCCGCGAGCGCTTCTTCCCGGCCGGAGACCGTCCGCGCCGCACCGAACGGGACGCCGGCCTCGGCGAGCGCCGCACGCACAGCCGCATAGCCCGCGTCCGCGAGCGGCGGCGCCGCGGCCGGAAGCGCCGGCAAGGACGGCGGCGTCGATGCGCCGTCCGCGAAGAGCGCCGCGACCGCCTCGACCGCGGACTCGATCGCGCGGTACACCGGCACTCCGGCCTCGCGCAGCACGTCCGCCGGCGGCGCACCGGAGTGCATGGTGTGGACGACGAGCGGCTTGCCGCTCTCCGTCATCGCCGCCGCGAGCAGCCGGGCCGCCCGCAGCTCGGGCTCGCGGAGCTCTTCCGAGAGCGTCGAGTAGCCGCCGAAATACGCGGTGAAGAGAACGGCATCGACGTCGTCAGCCTCGAGCAGCGCTCGCGTCGAGCGAGCGAAGCTGAAGACATCCTGCTCTCCCGCGCCGGCGAGGTCGACCGGGTTCGCCGTGGAAGCGGTCGGCGGCAACAGCTCGCGCAGCTCCACCTGGGTCGACTCGGCAAGCACGGGTAGCTCGATCCCCTTCCGGACGAGGAGGTCGCCGGCCAGCGCGCCGTAGCCGCCCCCGTCGCCGAGGACCGCGACGCGCCGACCACCCGGACGGTGTGGCGCGAGTACCGCCTGAGCGGTGTCGACGAGCTCGCGCGGCGTGTCCACGAGGTGGATCCCGCCGGCCCGGCACGCCGCCTCGACCGCATCGCGCGGGCTCGTGAGCGCGCCCGTGTGAGAGCGCGCGGCACGCCTGCCCGCGGCGGAGCTGCCGACCGTGAGCAGCACGACCGGCTTTCCCGCGGTTCTCGCCGTCTCGACGAAGGCGCGTCCGTCGCGGAAGTCCTCGCAGTAGACGCCGATCACCCGCGTCGCCTCGTGCTCGCCCAGCGCCGCGACGAGCTCGGTGACGCCGACGTCCGCCTGGTTCCCGATCGAGACGGCGCGCGAGAAGCCGAGCCCGTAGTCCTCGAGCAGGAGCCCGATCTCGAGGAGGACGTTGCCGCTCTGCGAGACGAGGCCGACCGGCCCGGCCGGCAGCGGCGTCGACGCGAGCTGGAGCTCGCCCGGGCCGTCGAAGACGCCGAGGCAATTCGGCCCCACGAGCAGCGCTCCCGCTGCGCGCACCCGCTCCACGAGCGCCTGCTCGCGCGCCGCTCCCTCGTCCCCGAGCTCGGCGAAGCCCGCCGCGATCGCCACGAGCGCCCGCGCGCCGGCCGCCAGCGAGTCGTCGACCGCCTCCTCGAGCCCGCTTGCCGGCACGCTGAGGACGACGAGCTCCGGCGCCTCCGGCAGCTCGCCGAGCGAACGGTGGACGGGCATACCGTGCACCTCGCCGCCGTTCCGGCCGACGAGATAGACGCGCCTGCGGTGCGCTCCGCGCGCCGCGTCCCGCGCGAACCAGTACCCCCATTTGGCGGGATCGGAGGACACGCCGACGATGGCGAGCGTCTGCGGCTCGAAGAGCGGCGTCAGGTCGCGGCTCACGTGACGCCGATCGAGCGTCCCGCACGCTCGGGGCGCGGCAGCCCGGCATGCCGCCGCGTGAGCTCGGCGAGGCGCTCGCGTACGGGATCGCCCGACGGCGCTGCACGCCCGCTGCCGGTGTCGACGTGGAGGAGCATCTGCTCGGCGGTCGCGAGAGGCTCGGCCTCGCCGTCGCGGAGGAGGACGTGGAAGACGTGCAGGCGCTTCTCGTCCGAGTCGAGCACCTGGGTCGTGACGTAGACGCGATCGCCCGCCTCGAGCTGGCGGAGGTGGGAGAGATGCGTCTCGACCGTGAAGTAGCTGCCGCCCGTCGCGAGGTAGCCGGCGTCGACCCCGACCGCGCCGAGCAGGGCGTCCGTCGCGTCGGCGAAGAGCTGGAGGTAACGGCTCTCGTGGACGTGACCGTTGTAGTCGACCCACTCCGGCGGAACGGCGCGCGCGGGCAGGCGGATCGGGCCGCCGTTCCCGTCGGCGGAGAGCGCCGGCGCCGAACCGAGCAACCCGCGCTCCCACGCGGCGAGCGTCGCGCCGGCGGCGATCTCCTCAGCGCGAAGCGCCTGGAGGAGGCGAACGAGCACCCGGTCGCGCAGCTGCTCGAGCTCGCGCGCCGGCAGTCCGTCCACCTGCTCGTCGGATTGCGCGGCGATCTTCTCCACGAGCTCGTCGGTCAACTCGGGAACGTCGGTCAGGTGCGTCCACGGCCACTCGAGCGCTGGGCCGAACTGCCGCAGGAAGTGGCGCATCCCCTGATCGCCGCCGGCGATCCGGTACGTGAGGAAGGTGCCCATGAAGGCCCAGCGCAGGCCCGCGCCGTAGCGGATCGCGTCGTCGACCTCCTCCACGGTCGCGACGCCGTCGTTGACGAGCCAGAGCGCCTCGCGCCAGAGCGCCTCCAGCAGCCGGTCGGCGAGGAAGCCGTCGATCTCGCTGCGGACGACGAGCGGCTGC
>DASXJG010000080.1:0-11293 GCA_036497525.1 Gaiellaceae bacterium | reverse complement strand
AGATGCGACTCGACTGCGCCGGAGATCTCGCGCAGGTTGCGGTCGTTCCAGGCCGGCTCGGTGCTCTTGTAGGTCCCCGGCTCTCCGGAGGGCGAGTACCAGCCGATGCCGAAGCCGTCGCCGTTCGTCGTCTCCGCGCCGAGCCGTGAGTGCAGGCTCTGGTCGATCAGCGAGTGTTGCCCGAGGAAGAGGACCTTGTCCATCCGGACGGGCTTGCCGTAGTAGGCCAGCCAGCGGCACATGCTGCGATTCTGCCGCCCGCGAGCCCGGCCGCGCAGGGGTGCGCGGCAGACGCTCAGGGGTGTGTGTGCACGACAGCCGCGCACCGTGCGCGGGATGACGATCCGGGAATGATCGAGACCAGGCACCCGACGCTCTGGAGCTTTCGCGCCGGCTGGGCGATCGAGGAGCACGGCGTCAGGGGCTACAGCGTCGAGGCGACCGACGACCACCTCGGCGGCGTCGCCTGGGCGAGCTACGAGCCGGGTGAGAGCTATCTCGTCGTGAGCGACCACTACGGCCTCGACGACGCGTACTACGTGTTGCCGGCGGGTGCCGTCGAGCTCGTCGACCACGAGCGGGAGCTCGTCGAGCTGAAGGTGGAAATCGCCGACGTGCGGGCCTTCTTCCCGCCCTACACGGACGTCTGAGACGCTGCGGCTTCTTCGGGCTTCCCGGGTAACCGCCGGGTGAACCAGAACGAGAGCACAGCGAGGAACGCGACTGCGAGCATCGACGTCTTCAAGGCGTGGAGCTGGGCGTTGCCATAGTCGGCTGTGACAGCGTCAGCCTCGGCCGGTGCCAGTCCGGCGTCGAGCAGCGTCCGGTGGGCCTGCTCGGTCGTGACGATGGGGATGCCTTCCTCGGTGGCGGCTGCGATCTGCGTCTTCACGCCGGACGACAACGCCGGGTTGTCCTGGATCCGCGAGTTGAACCCGTTCAGCAGCCCGAGCAGAAGCACGGAGCCGATCAGCGCGGTGCCGAGGGACGCGCCGAGGTTCTGCGCAGTCCCCTGCAGTCCGCCGGCCTCGTTGGTCTCCTCCGGCGGGACAGAGGACATGATCACGTTGCCGAGTTGCGACATCAGCAGCCCGGCGCCGATCCCGAAGAAGACGAGCGACACGGCGAAGGTCGTGCCGTTCAGGGTCACGTCGATCGTCCCGACGAGTACGAGCGCGGCGATCGCCATCGCCGCGAGGCCGACCTGGACGACGGCCCGCGGCCCGAACCGTACGGCCAACTTCGGCCCTGTGAGCGCAGCGGCCAGCATCGAGATCGACATCGGGAAGAGCCGCTTGCCCGTCTCGAACGCGTCGAAGCCGAGCACGACCTGGAGGTACACCGGCAGGACGAAGAACGTGCCCATCACGATCAGCTGCTGCGCAGCAAGTGAGGTCAGCCCGGCGCGCAGCGTCTCGATCTTGAGCAGCGCGCGGTTGACGAGCGTGCTCCGGCCGAGCCGTTCGCGGCGCTCCTCCCAGGACAGGAAACAGCCGAGCACGACGAAGCCGCCGATGATCAGGAACGGCACCAGCGAGAACCCGAAGGGCGTGATCTTGGTACCGCCGATCGTGGGCGCGGCGATCGGCTTGATCCAGCCCCAGGTGCTGCTCTTCAGGATCCCGAACACGATCAGCCCCAGCGCCACCGCCGAGAGCCCGGCGCCACCGTAGTCCAGCTTCGGCGGCTGCGCCGGCTTGGGGGCGCGCTTCATCCGTCGATGGACGATGAGCACCGCGATCACGACCACGACCTCGCCGACGAAGACGTACCGCCAGCTCCAGGTCGTTGTCACGTAGCCGCCGATCAGCGGCCCGGCGGCGATCGCGGCACCCGCGGCGCCGCCGATCATCCCATAGGCGAACGCGCGATTCTTGCCCTCGTAGTTCGCGGCGGTCAGCGCGGCGATCGCCGGGATCACGAGCACCGCGCCGAGCCCCTCGATCCCCGACCAGCCGATCAGCAACACCGTGAGATTCGGGCTGAGCGCGGTGATGAGCGAGCCCAGTCCGTACACGGCCAGGCCGAGCCCGAAGGCACGGTCACGTCCGAGGATGTCGCCGAGCTTCGCGCCGACGAGCATGAACGCCGCCATCACGAGCGTGTACATCGTGATCGCGCTCTGCACGCCGGTGACCGTCGTGTTCAGGTCGGCCACGATCTGCGAGATCGAGACGTTCATCACGCTCGAGTCGAGCACCATGATGAACTGGGCCGAGGCGAGAATGATCAGCGGGAGCCACTTGCGCACTGCTCGACCCTACGTTTCCCGCCGGTGGTGCCCTGGCTCCGAATCCGCGACCGTTACGGCATCCGATTCCAGGGTTCGAGTGATCCCGCTCGCAGGAGCCGGGCGGACCCCGGCGGGCCCGCCCGCAGGAGTTGCCTCGCTCACACCCTGACGCGAGTCGGGTCGGGCCGGCTCGGCGGCGCGGGCGAGGGCTTGGGCGCCGGCGTCCGCTCCGGAACCGGGTCGCGGATCGGCTCGACGACGATCTTCCTCAGCGGCTTCCCGATCTCCATCGGTCTTCCTTTCCTCATGCGCCTATGCGGGATCGCATCACTCCCCCCGGTCGGCTGCCAGGAGGCGCGCACCTTCCTGGAGGGCAAGCGCACACGCCCTGCGCGTGGGGCATCCTGTCGGCGATGACCGTGGCGTCCGAGCCGGAGGCCCATCCGCGCAGGTTCCCCTGGGGGATGAGCCTCCGCATCTTGCTGCTGCTCGCGACCGCGATCTCGCTCTACCTCCTCTTCCCGAGCCTCGTCGCGGTCTTCACGCAGTGGCGTTCCCTCCGCGACCTCGACCTGCGGTGGATCGCGCTGGCGGTCGTCTTCGAGGCGGCGAGCGTGACGTCGCTCTGGGAGGTGCAGCGGATCGCGCTCAGGACGCCGAGCTGGTTCGCCGTGGGGACGGCGCAGCTCGCCGGCAACGCGGCGGGCAACATCGTCCCCGGCGGGGGCGCGACGGCCGGAGCGGTCTCCTACCGCATGCTCGTCCAGGCCGGGGTGCGCAGCGAGGACGTGGTGGGCGGCCTCACCGCCGTCGCGGTGGCGAACGCAGCGGCGATCCTCGTTTTCCCACTGCTCGCGCTGCCGGCGATCCTCGGCGGCCTGAAGGCGCCGAGCGGCCTGCTCCAGACCGCCTACATCGGGGCCGGCGCCTTCGTGCTCCTCGTTGCGGGCGGGCTGGCCGCCTTTCTCTGGGACCGGCCGCTGCTGCTTGCGGGCCGCGCGATCGACGCGGTGCTCCGCATGTTTCCCGCCAAGCGCGACGCGCATGGCACCGGCCAACGGCTGCTTCTCCAACGCGATCGCCTGAGGCACGCGTTCGGCTCCCGCTGGCCCTATGCGCTCTGCGGGATCGCGGGCAAGCCCGGATTCGACTACCTCGGCCTCGTCTGCTGCCTCGCCGCGGTCGGCGCCCGGCCGAATCCATCGCTCGTGATCCTCGCGTACTCGGGCGCGGTGCTGCTGGCGCTGATCCCCTTCACGCCCGGCGGGCTCGGTTTTGTCGAGGCCGGGCTCACCGGCCTGCTGACGCTCGCCGGCGCGAGCGCGCACCAGGCCGTCGTCGCGACGCTCGCCTACCGGCTGCTCGTCTTCTGGCTCCCGCTCCCCCTCGGCGGCCTCGCGTACGTGCTCCACCGCCGCCGCTACGGAACGGAGGACGCGTCGGCGTCGGCCACCTCGCCGTAGGGCGCGAGCGCCTCGCGCGCCGCCGCCACGCTCTCCTCACCGACGAGCGCGCAAAGAAGCGCCCGCCCCGGCGTCAGCGACTCGCCGAGCTCACGCAGGCGTGCGTCGGGGACGCCGGTGTCGCGGGCCCCCCAGATGCCGCCTCCGAGCATGCCAAGCAGGGCGCCGCCGATGGGTCCGCCGAGCAGCATCCCCGCGACGAACCCGACGGTGCCGCCCGCGACTACGCCCTCGCCCGCCGCGACCTGCTCCGTCTGGTGCAGCTCGATCCGGCCGCCTGGCGTGCACGTGACGACGGCCGAGTCGACGACCTTCGCGTCGAGCGCGCGCAGCGCGGCGAGCGCCTGGTCGGCCTCCTCGCGAGAGGCGCACGAGACGACGACGAGCCGAGCGGAACCGGCCATGCGCACGAGCCTACTCAGAGGTGCGCACCTCACGTGAGCGGACGTGAGCGCCTGCTGTGAAGCACGGTCGGCCGCGCTCAGAATGGACGACGATGGGAGCCATGTCGCCGATCCAGCTCATGGCCGCGTTCGCAGTGACCTCGTTCGTCGGCGCAGTGATGATCCTTCAGGGTGTCAAGGTGCACCTGCTCGAGCGGCGGCCGTCCCGCTGCCGCGCCTGCGGCGGCGTCGCCAACCGCACGTGCACGTGCCACCGGCGCGACTGACGGGTAGCGACTGATGCCGCCCGCCGCGACCAGGCCGCCCGCGCTCTCGGACGAGGAGGTCGTGCGGCTGCTCGACACGCTCAAAGGCGCCGACAGCGTCGAGCTGAAGCTGACGGTGCCCGAGCCCCACCAGCGCTCCACGGTCGCCGCGCTCGAGCTCGATCCACTCGAGGCCCAGATCCGCCAGGTCTTCTTCTTCGAGACCCCCGAGCTCGCGCTCCAGGAGCAGGGCGTCGTCGTCCGCGCGCGGCGGATCCAGGGCAAGGGCGGCGACTCGATCGTGAAGCTGCGCCCGGTCGTGCCGAACGAGCTGCCAGAGGAGCTGCGGCGCTCGGGCGCATTCCGGATCGAGGTGGACGCGCTTCCCGGCGGGTACGTCTGCTCCGGGACGCTGAAGGGATCCCCGGCCACGGCCGAGGTTCTCCGCGCGGCCAAGGGGGAGCTACCCCTGCGGAAGCTCTTCTCGAAGGAGCAGCGACAGCTCTACGCGAAGCACGCGCCCGAGGGAATCGCGCTCGACGACCTGGCCATCCTGGGGCCGATCTTCGTCCTCAAGCTGCGCCTCTTCCCACCGGAGCTCGGGCGGAGGCTCGTGGCGGAGATGTGGCTTTACCCGGACGGCTCACGGATCCTCGAGCTCTCTACCCGCTGCGAGACGACGGAGATCTTCCAGGTGGCAGCAGAGACCCGCGCCTTCCTCGTCTCGCGGGGCGTTGACGTCTCGGGCGAGCAGGAGACGAAGACGCGCAAGGCGCTCGAGTTCTTCGCGCAAGAGGGGTCGGAGGCGAAAGCGTGAGCAGCGGGACCGGGGTCGCCGAGCCGACTCCCGCCCCGGTCGGAATCATCCCCCGCTGGGAATGGCGAACCTTCGGCGAGAGCTTCGGCCCCACCGAGGAGCTCCTCGCCGCACGGACGCCCGAGCGCGAGCACTCCAGCGACGAGCTCTACCTCCTCTCGCAGGAGAGCGACGCCTCGGTCAAGATCCGCGAGGGCCTCATGGACGTGAAGCAGCTCGAAGCCGTCGACGGCAACGGGCTCGAGCAGTGGCGGCCCGTCCTGAAGACCGGCTTCCCGCTCGGCGCCGCGGACGTCTCGACCGTGCTCGCCGCGCTCGGCGTCCCGGGCCAGGAGCTCGCGCGCGAGTCATACACGCTCGAGCAGCTCGTGGACGAGATCGTGCAGCCGAATCCCGCACTCGTCGACGTGGCGGTACACAAGCACCGCACCCACTACCGGCTGAGCGGCTGTCAGGCCGAGCTGTCCCAGGTGTCCACCGGGCGGCGGTCGGCGCGCACGATCGCGGTCGAGGCGGAGGACCCCGTGCTCGTCGCCGCCGCCGTGCGCAGCCTGCATCTCGCCGACCGGCCGAACGTCTGCCTCGCTCGCGGGCTCAAGACGCTCGTCGACTTCGACCCCGTCCGCTTCGCCGTGATCGACGTCGGCACGAACTCGGTCAAGCTCCACGTCGGCGAGCGGCGCGCCGGCGACGCCTGGCGCACGATCGTCGACCGCGCCGAGGTGACGAGGCTGGGCGAGGGTCTGGACGAGACGGGCGAGCTGCAGCCGGAGCCGATCCGGCGGACTGCGGACGCCGTGGTGGGCATGGTCGACGAGTCGCGGAACCTCGGCGTCGCCGAGATCGCCGCGGTCGCGACCGCCGGCATGCGGATCGCGGCCAACTCCGCCGAGCTCGTCGAGGCCGTGCAGGAGCGCTGCGGGGTCGGAATCGAGGTGATCCCCGGCGAGGAGGAAGCTCGCCTCGCGTACGTCGCCGCGACCTCCGAGCTCTCTGTCGGCAAGGGAACGCTCGCCGTCTTCGACACCGGCGGGGGCAGCTCGCAGTTCACGTTCGGGCGACCGGGGCACATCGACGAGCAGTTCAGCGTCGACGTCGGCGCGGCCAGGTTCACAGAGCGCTTCGGCCTCGACGGCGTCGTCTCGGACGAGCAGCTGGCCGCGGCGTTGCGGGAGATCGCGGCCGGGCTCGCCCGGCTCGACGGGCGGCCGCAACCCGCCGCTCTCGTCGGCCTGGGAGGCGCGCTGACGAACATCGCCGCCGTGCGGCACCACCTGGCGACCTACGACCCCGCGATCATCCAGGGCACGGTGATCGACCGGGCCGAGCTCGACCGCCAGATCGGGCTCTACCGGACGCGCAGCGCCGACCGGCGGCGCGAGATCGTGGGCCTCCAGCCGCGCCGCGCCGAGGTGATCCTCGCCGGTGCCTGCATCGTCCGCACCGTGCTCGACAAGCTGCAGCGCGACGAGCTGACAGTCAGCGACCGGGGCCTCCGCCACGGCCTGATCGTCGAGCGCTTCAGTGCAGGACCTCGGCCTTGAGCAGCACGACGAGGAGCCCGATCCCGACGTTGATCGACACGGCGACGAACGTGCCGGCCGGACCAAGGCGTTCGAGCCGCGCGTAACGCGCTCCCTCCAGCGCGAGTATCGCCAGACCGAGCCCGAGGGCCAGCCAGATCGAAGCGGTCTCGTCGAAGACGCCCAGCGCGCCGAGCAGCAGTGCCAAACTCGTTGGGACGACGGCAAGCAGGATCCCGATCTCGCGTCCGGCGAGCCTCCGGACTCCCGCGGCCCGTAGCGTATGCCGCTCCGAGATGCTCTCCGAGAGCGCGTGCGTGTAGACGTGCGCGATCCAGAGGACGGCCGCCGTGGAGAGGACGAGCTCCTCGACCGTCCACGGGCTGTCCGGGAATGCCCGGCCGTACGCGGCGACAGTGGCCATCGCGGTGATCGTCCCGAACACCGTGCTCGCGATCCTGTCGTCGACCCCGACCAGCTGAGAAGCCGTACGCGCGAGTCGGGTCTGTTCGGAACTGGCCTCCCCCATCGCTCCCGGAACCGTGGCGGTCCGGCGACCCCGGAACATCATCCGCTGCGGGTGATGCCGCACGGGGAGCGCGGACGAACGATGGTCCGGTGGTCGACCTAGGCGAGACCGCGACGCTCGTCGAGCCGCCGCCCGCGGACAAGCAGTGGTTCGCGCTCACGGGGGAGGCCGTCGCGCAGGAGCTCGGAGTCGACGAGCACGCCGGGCTTCCACCCGAGGAGGCGGCCACTCGGCTCGGGCAGTACGGCCCGAACGCCTTCGTCGCGGCCGCGACCGAGCCACGCTGGCGCGCCTTCCTTCGGCAGTACCGCGACCCGATGCAGATCGTCCTGCTCGTCGCCGGCATCGGCAGCATCTGGCCGCTGCACGAGCTTGGCACGGGGCTCGTCCTGCTCTTCCTGACGCTGTTCAACGCCGTCCTCGGCCTGAACCAGGAGGGCAAGGCGGCCGCCGCCGTCGCCGCGCTGCAGAAGATGATGATCGTCAAGGCGAAGGTGCTCCGCGGCGGCGAGCTCAACGAGCTGCCCGCCGAGCAGCTCGTGCCCGGCGACGTCGTCTCGATCGAGGCCGGCGACCTGGTTCCGGCCGACGGGCGACTGCTGCGGGCAGCCACGCTCGAGGTGGCCGAGTCGGCGCTGACCGGCGAGAGCATGCCGGTGGCCAAGGGCGTCGAGACCGTCACGCTCCAGGACGCCCCCCTCGGCGACCGGACCGACATGGTCTACATGAACACGAACGTGACGCGCGGATCGGGCGACTTCGTCGTCACGACGACGGGCATGGCCACCGAGGTCGGCCACATCTCGGGGATGCTCGCGCAGGAGACCGAATCGGCCTCTCCCCTGACGAGGCAGCTCAACAAGCTGACTACGCAGATCCTCGTCATCTCGGGCACCGCGCTCGTGATCTCGATCGCGCTCAACCTGTCGCGTGGCGAGGCCTTCAAGACAGTGTTCCTCGCCGCGATCGCGTTCGCAATCGCAGCGATCCCGACGGGACTGCCGGCGGTCGTGACGGCGATCCTGTCGATGGGCACGCAGAAGCTGGCACAGGCGAACGCGATCATGAAGCGCCTGCGCTCGACCGAGACACTCGGCGCCACGTCCGCGATCAACTCCGACAAGACGGGAACGCTGACCCTGAACCAGATGACGGCGGTCGAGCTCGCAATCCCCGGCCGGCACTACTCGATCGACGGCAACGGCTACTCGACCGAGGGCTTGATCAAGAAGGTCGCGGGCCAGCCGGAGGTCGACCTGGAGCAGTTCATGGAGCCGCTGATCCTCGCCTGCGACGCGGTGGTGAAGGACGGCGAGCTGATCGGCGACCCGACCGAAGGGGCGCTCGTCGTGCTCGGCGAGAAGGGCGGGCTCGACACCGCGTCCACGCGCGAGACGTACCCGCGGGTCGCGGAGCTCCCCTTCGACACCGCGTACAAGCTGATGGCGACCTTCCACAACATGAAGGACGAGTCGGGCCGTGACGTCGTCCGCTGCTTCGTCAAGGGCGCGCCCGACCAACTCCTCGCCCGGGGCACGACGACGCTCTCGGCGGAGGATCTCTCACCCATACCGGTCGACGACGAGATGCGCGGGCGCTACGAGGCCGAGAACGCACGGCTCGGCGAGCAGGGGCTGCGCGTCCTCGCCACGGGCCGGAAGGACTTCGACCCCGCGAGCTTCGACCCGAACGCCGACCTGCTTCCGCTGCTCGACGGTCTGACGGTACTGGCCCTCGTGGGCATCGTCGACCCGCCGCGGCCGACGGCGAAGGACGCCATCGCGACCGCGCACGCGGCCGGGATCCAGGTGCGGATGATCACAGGCGACCACGCGGTGACCGCGGCCGCGATCGCGAACCAGCTCGGCATCGAGGGCAAGGCGATCACGGGCGCCGAGTTCGGCGCGATGAGCGACGACGAGCTGCTCGAGGCGATCGACGACGTCGGCGTGATCGCACGCGTAACGCCCGAGCACAAGGTCCGGCTGGTCGACATGCTGAAGAGGAAGGGACACATCGTCGCGATGACCGGCGACGGCGTGAACGACGCGCCCGCGCTGAAGCGCGCGGACATCGGCATCGCAATGGGGATCACGGGCACCGAGGTCTCGAAGGAGGCCGCGGCGATGATCCTCACCGACGACAACTTCGCCACCATCGTCCGAGCCGTCGAGCTCGGCCGCGGGCTCTACGACAACCTGACGAAGTACATCCGCTTCCAGATGGGCGTGCTGTTCGGCCTGGTCTTCACCTTCCTCGGCGCCGCCATCGGCAACGTCCTGGGCGGCGTCGCCTTCATCCCGCTCCAGACCCTGTGGATCAACTTCACGACGCAGGTGTTCCAGGCGGTCGGGCTCGGCTACGGCGAGCCGGCCGAAGGGCTGATGGCACGGAAGCCGCGTGACCCGGACGCACAGATCCTGCCGCGCTCGAAGCTGCTCTGGCTCGCGTTCGTCGGCGCCGTCATGGGCGGCACGACGATCGGCGTTCTCGCCTGGGCCGATGATCACTACAACTCGACGATTGCGCGCACGATGGGGATGACCTCGTTCGCGATCGCGAACCTGCTCTACTCGTTCTGCGAGCGCGACGAGCTGCATTCGGTCTTCAGCCTCGACGTGCTCCGCGACCGCAAGTTCCTCATGTTCTCCGGGGCCTCGGTAGTCGCGATCGTCCTGGCGCCGCAGATGAACCTGTTCAACCGCATCCTCAACACGGTGCCGCTGACGCTCCACCAGTGGCTGATCTGCATCGTCACCGCGTTCGCCGCCGTGATCGTGACGGAGATCCGCAAGTTCGTGCTGCGGCGGAGGGAGGCGGCTGCTCCCGAGGCTCCGGAGCCCGTTAGTCCTTGAGCGAGCGTATGGCTACGCCGTGCAGGGCGAGGGCCAGAGAGCACCCGACGAGGAAGACGCCGCGGAGGACCGCCCAGGTCGGGAGGATCAGTGCCCGCTCGAGCGGCGAGGCTGTCCGGTACCCCTTGGCGAGCCAGGCGACCAACCGTCCGACGAAGGCCGTCGGCACGTAGACCATGCGGAACGGGAGATACGCGAGGGCGCTGACCACGACCGGGGACGGTACCCCCACTCCGCCATCCCGAACATGCCCTTAAAGGGCTAAGAACGTCAGCGGGCGGTAGGCGCCGTGTCCTGGTCGGCGGCCGGCGCCTCGGCGAGGAAGAGCAGCGTCGCGGCGACTCGCCTGCTCACCTCGACGTCGTCCTCGAGGCCGAGCTTCGAGAAGATCGAGTTGATGTTCTTCTCGATCGCCCGCTTCGTCAGGAAGAGATCGTTCGCAATCGCGGCGTTCGAGTTGCCGCGGGCGACGTGCGCCAGCACCTGACGCTCGCGCGCCGTCAGCTGGGCCAGCGGCGAGTTGCGGGCACGCAGGCGTGCCTCGACGAGCACGTCGACGACGGTCGGGTCGACGACCGAGCCGCCCTCGGCGACCTCGCGGATCGCCTCCATCAGCCGGATGCGATGGCCGATGTGCTCCTTGAGCAGGTACGCGCGACCGGCCGAGCCGTGCTCGAAGAGCCGCAGCGCGTAGTGCGGGCTCACGTAGTGGCTGATGACGACGACGCCGATCTCGGGCTGCGTCTCGCGCAGCTCACTCGCGGCGCGAATGCCCTCGTCGGTGTTGGTCGGCGGCATCCGGATGTCGGTGATCACGACGTCGGGCTTGCTCTTCTCGACGTCCTGCAGCAGCGACGGGAGGTCGGACGAATACGCGACCACCTCGACGTCGGCCTCTAGCTCGAGCGCCTGGCGCAGCCCTTCGCGGATGAGATAGGTGTCGTCCGCGACGACGACCCGGTAGACACGCGGCTGCTCAGGCGCCGGATTCACGACCTTTCGAGCCTCGTCCCAACAGGGCCGATCAGCATCACCCGGATGGGACGATGCCCGCCGGCGAGGGCAGCGGGACACTCGCAGGAATGGCGAGCGCCGCACCGGCCATGAGCAAGAGACGCCGCATCGTCGTCTGGACGCTCGTCGTCCTCGCGTCGGTGCTCGCGCTCGTCTCGATCCTCACCACCTGGGTCAACCGGCAGATGCTCGACAACTCGGCCTGGAACA
>DASXJG010000079.1:0-1860 GCA_036497525.1 Gaiellaceae bacterium | reverse complement strand
GAGCGGCGTCAATGCGTCCGTCGCAGAGCCGACACGAACCTCGAGCTGCCGGAGAGGCTCGCTCACCCTCCTTCGGCTCTCCGCTTGCAGTCGATGCAGAGAGAAGCCCAGGGATTCGCCTCCAGCCGTGCCGGCGGAATCTCCTCTCCGCAATTGGAGCACGTGCCGTAGGTGCCGTCCTCGATCCGTTCCAGTGAGGCGTCGATCTCGGAGATGACCTGCTCGGCGTTGTCACCCAGCGTGTAGTCGATCTCGCGGCCGAGCGTGGCCGACGCGGTCTCGGCGAGATGGTTGTCGGCGGTCGGAGCGACCTCCTCGACCTCGTCGTCGAGGGAGCCGGCGTGCTCGTCACGGAGCGTCGCGAGCGCATGCTCGACCCGCTGCCGTTCCTCGAGCAGCGCGTCGCGGAACTGCCCGGTGTCGATGCTCGTCACCGCCTCTCCTTTCTGCCTCGGCCGTCGCCCGAAGCCGAAGCGAGGCGCCGTTCGATCAGCGCCGGCCCCATCCCCGTCAGTTCCACGACCTTCTCCCGGCCGCCGTGCCCCGAAACAAGCGTCAGGGCCGTACGCGGGAGTGCGAGCGTCTCGGCGAGGAGGCGGAGGACGGCTTCGTTGGCGCGCCCGCGCTCGGGTGCCTCGGTGACGCGCACCTTCCACGCATCGCCGTGTCTCCCCACGAGCGCGGTCCGGCCCGCCCCCGGGCTGACGCGCAAGCGCAGGCGAGTCGTTTCCGCCGTCACGCGCTCAGTTTACGCGGCAGGTTCTATGCCGCGTTCGCGTCCGGCAGGCCGTACCAGCTGCGCTCGTCGGTGTCGTCTGTACGCTCGTCGGCGGTCTCTGGAGGCTCCGGCGCAGCCGACTGCTCCGGCTCGCCGAACACGGAGAGTGCCTCCTGCAGCTGCACCCGCAGCCGGCGCGAGTCCTGTTCGAGCCGTTCGTTCTCGGCCAGCGCGCGCCGCTGGATCTCGCGGGCTTCGGCGTGGGCCTGGCCGAGGATCAGCTCCGCCTCGCGGCGCGCCTGGTCGCGGGTCTGGGCCGACGCCTGCTCGGCGGAGACGAGCGTCGTCCGCAGGAGGGCCTCGAGCTCGCGGTAGCGGACGAGGTCGGTCTCGAGCTGCTCGACCTTGTCGGCCAGGTCGGCGCGCTCGCGCCAGACGTCCTCGAAGCTTGCGGCGATCTCCTCGAGCAGCCGGTCGGTGTCCGCGGCCTTGTAGCCGCGGAAGACGGTACGCGGCGGCGTGAGATGCCTGATTTCGACGGGTGTGAGTGCCATCGCTCTCTCCTTAGTTGAAGTGGTTGAGGAGCCAGACGAGGAAGCGGTCGATCACGATGAGCGTGATGAGGGCCAGCATCGGCGACAGGTCGATCGCTCCCATCGAGGGGAGCAGGCGACGGAAGACGCGCAGGTACGGCTCGCAGACGTCGTAGAGGAACCGCTGAATCCGGTTGAGCGTCGGCGAGTACGGCAGCCGCAACCAGCTCACGAGGATGTAGACGAAGATCACGAGCCAGTACAGCCCGATGAAGACGTTGATGAACGTCTCCGCGCTCGAAATTGCATCGCCGAGCAGCATGAACGTGGCTGAACCGCCCATTCAGAGGTGGTTCGCGGCTCGGACGCCTTTTCCTATGCCTGGTTGAAGAAGCCCCGCTCGAGCATCCGCGCCCGGTCCTCGGCCGACAACTCGACGTCGCTCGGCGTGAGCAAGAAGACCTTGTCGGCGATTCGCTGCATGCCGCCGTCGAGCGCGTACGTGAGGCCGCTGGCGAAGTCGATCAGCCGCTTCGACAGCTCCGAGTCCGCCGACTGGAGGTTGAGGATCACCGGGACGCCGTTCTTGAAGCGGTCGGCGACCTGCTG
>DASXJG010000078.1:0-9697 GCA_036497525.1 Gaiellaceae bacterium | reverse complement strand
TGGTCGCTACTTCTCGAGCCCGCGCAGGCTGACCTCGACCAGTGTCTGCTCCGCGGCGGCGACATCCTCCTCGCCCGAGGGCAGGCGGTCGAGCACCCACGCGGTGAGCAGCTCGTCGATCGAGCCGTAGACGACGGTCGCTGCGACGCGCGGGTCGACCGACTTGAACTCGCCGCGCTCGATGCCCCGCTCGATCACCCGCGCGATCGAGTCGATCGGCTGGGCGAGCTCGCCGATCCGCTCGGCCAGCTCCGGGCTGCGGCCGAACTCGCGGATCACGACGCGAACGACGTCGGGCAGGTGGAGCCAGGTGCGCAGGACGATCGCCGTGATGTGGCGGAGCTGGTCGGCGGCCGGCTCGTCGGTCTCCTCCACACCCGCGATGCGCGCGAGAAGCAAGCTCCAGTTGTCGTGGAAAACCGCTTCGAGAACCTCGTCCTTCGACTTGAAGTAGTGGTAGAGGAGCCCGTGGGCGACGCCGGCCTCCTCTGCGATGTCGCCGACCCGGCTCGCGTGGAAGCCCTTGCGCGCGAAAACGCGGACAGAAGCATCGAGAAGCTGCCGCCGCTTTTCCTCACCGGCTACCGCACGCTCGGTCAAGGCCGGCCAACTCTACTTCTTCTCTATTTCCTTCGGTTGCTGGCCGTCCTCCGACTGCCGAGGAGTGGCCGCGATGTCCTGCACGGCCCCGGCGATGCGGCCGACGGCCTGGGAGAGGTCGCTCGGAATGATCCAGAGCTTGTTGGACTCGCCCTGGGCGATCTGCGGCAGCATCTGCAGGTACTGGTAGGCGAGCAGCTCGGGATCCGGCTTGCCTTCGTGGATGGCCCCGAAGACGGTCTCGATGGCCTTCGCCTGGCCCTCCGCCTCGAGCACCGTCGCCTCCCGCTTCCCCTGGGCGCGCAGGATCGCCCCCTGCTTCTCGCCCTCGGCCTGGAGGATCTGCGACTGCCGTGCGCCCTCCGCCTGGAGGATCGCCGCGCGCTTGTCGCGATCGGCGCGCATCTGCTTCTCCATCGCGTCCTGGATCGAGGGAGGCGGATCGATCGCCTTGAGCTCGACGCGGTTGACGCGAATCCCCCACTTGCCGGTCGCGTCGTCGAGCACTCCGCGCAGCTCCGCGTTGATCTGGTCGCGCGAGGTAAGCGTCTTCTCGAGCGTCAGCGTGCCGATCACGTTGCGTAGCGTGGTCACCGTGAGCTGCTCGATGCCCTGAACGTAGTTGGCGATCTCGTAGGTCGCCGACTTCGCGTCGGTGACCTGGAAGTAGAGGACGGTGTCGATGCTGACGACGAGGTTGTCCTCGGTGATCACCGGCTGCGGCTGGAACGAGACGACCTGCTCGCGCAGGTCGAGCAGCGGCTTCACCCGGTCGACGAAGGGGACGACGATCGCGAGCCCCGGCGTGAGAGTCCGCGAGTAGCGGCCGAAGCGCTCGACGACGCCGGCACGCGCCTGCGGGATGATGCGGATGGTCCTCCACAAGGTGAAGAGGACGAAGAGGACGACGATTGCGGCGATGATTCCGGCGACCATGCTGGGCTTCAGCTCCTATCTGTACACGAGGGCAGTGGCGCCCTCGATCTGCGCGACCTCGACCTCCGTCCCGACGTCGAACGCCTCGTCGGGCACGTAGGAGCGGGCGCTCCATTCTTCTCCTCCGATTTTGACTCTCCCCCCGCGGCCGTCGACGCGCTGAAGGACGGTGGCTCTTGCGCCCTCGAGCGCCGCTGTGCCGGTGCGGATCGCACGCGGCATCGTCAGATGGTTCCGGGCGATCGGCCGCAGGAGGCCGATCGCCGCGAACGAGCCGACGCCGAACACGATGATCTGCAGCCAGACGGCGCCTCCGAGTGCCGCGGTGACGAGGGCGGCGGCTGCGGCGAGCGCGATTGGACCGAGGAAGAAGAGTCCAGGTGTGAAGATCTCCCCGACGGCGAGCAGGACGGCGGCGATGGCCCAAAGGATCCAGGCGGGCATGCAGACAGATTACGCCCGCAAACTAAGGACAGAGAGGAGATCGCGCAGACTCTCGATTCGCGGCTCGAACTCGGGGCAGCGTCCGTCACGGTCGAGGAGGATCGCGCGCATCCCGACCGCGAGGGCACCCTCGATGTCGTCGGCGATCGTGTCCCCGACCATCAGTGCCTCGGCCGGCTCCACGCCGAGCAGGTCGAGGACGGCGCGGAAGATCGAGGCGTGCGGCTTCGTGTGTCCGTGGTGGAACGAGCTGATCCCGGCGTCGACGTCGAGGCCGTGATGGCGGGCGAACTCGCTCACGTCGCGCGCTGAGTTCGAGACGAGGCCGATCCGGAGCCCCGCTGCGCGGAGGGCGCCGATCGTGTCGAGGACGTCGTCGTAGAGGTCGAAGTTCTCGTGCCGCTCCCAGCCTCGCGTGATCTCGACGGCGCAGTCGTACGCCGAGTCGGCGTCGCCTCCCATACCCCGCACGATCCGCTCGGTGAAGCGGAACCAGATCTCGTCGTCGTGCTCGAGCTCCGGATGGCGGCGGAGGTCGACGAGCGCCGCGTCGCGGGCCTCCTCGTAGCGCGCGGGATCGAGGGTCAGGCCGTGGCGCTCGCCGGCGCGTACGTAGCCCTCCGGGCCAAGCTCGGGACCCGGCCGCGCGAGCGTGAAGTCGACGTCGAAGAGGACGGCTCTCAGCTGATCCACTCGACGGTCTCCATGTGCTCTTCGATGTAGTCGCTGCCGCCGGACCATGCGACCGTCTGCACGACCGTCCAGCCGCGGGCCCGCTCGCGATCGAGCCCGAGCTCGGCGCAGAGACGGTCGAGGCGGTAGAGGGCCTCCCGCTTCGAGTGGCCGAGCTCGAAGCTGCGGACGATCGGCGCCACGGCGAATTCCCGCTCCGCGGCGAGCGGCTTCGGGTCGATGACGAGCCACGGCTCGCGCTCGGCGGCCAGGACGTTCTCCCCGTGCAGGTCCTGGTGCACGAGGACGAGCTCGCCCTGGGTGGCCGCGAGCTCACGCGCGAGCTCACCGATCTCGCCGTCGAGCGACCAATGAACGACCTCGTCTGCGAGGGTGTGGAAGCCGGACGCGTCCTTCCAGAGCCGCGGCAACAGCCCGATCAGGACGCCGAGCGCGTCGTCGGCGCCTTCCGAGAGCGGCGTTCCCGGCTCGCACCGCTCGAGAAGAAGTGCATGCCGCTCGTCGTCTCGGCGCAGAAGCCGGATCGCGCCGTCGCCGTCCCAGCGCTCGAGCGCGTCGGCCTCCTGTTCGTCCTCGCGGTGCGAGTGCTGGAGCTTGAGCACTGCGGGAGTCCCGTCGGGGAGCTCGGCACGCACGACGTATCCGGCGGCGCCGGGTGGATACGGATCGCCGAGCCGGAGCTCCCACCGGCGCGCGACCGCCTCCACGAGCGTCTCTCCCACGCTCGCTACCCTATGGCCGGTCTCGGGGTGTGGCGCAGCCTGGTAGCGCGCTCCGTTCGGGTCGGAGAGGTCCCCAGTTCGAATCTGGGCACCCCGATTGTCGAGGGCCGCGGAATTTTCCGCGGCTCGTTACATCTCCGGAGCACATTTGCCGGGATCGGCTCTCTAGCCTCCGGCCGATGCCGCGCCAGCTGCGCGATCAGTCAGCCGGCCTCCGGCACGTGATGTGCCGCGGCAACCGGGGCCAGCGGATCTTCGTGGACGACCTCGACCGTAGGCGGTACCTCTGGCTCCTCGACGAGGCGTGCCGCAGGTACGGGTTTCGAGCAGCCGGGTACTGCCTGATGACGAATCATGTCCACCTCGTCGCCAACGTCGGTGCCGGGACGATCTCGCGGGGCATGCAGTGGCTGAGCGGCAAGTACGCCCAGCTCTTCAACCGCCGCCACGGCGTCACCGGCCATCTGTTCCAGGGGCGGTTCCGCGCGGAGATCGTCGAAGACGAGGCATACGCGATCGATGTTGTCCGCTACGTCGATCTCAACCCGGTGCGCGCGAGGGTGGTGAGGGAACCGGCGGACTGGCCGTGGAGCGGCCACCGGGCGCTCGTCGGGCTCCAAGCGCCACTCCCGTTCCATGACGTGGAAGGGACGCTCGCCCTGTTTTCGGCGAACCGTGACGCCGCTCAGACCCAGTACGCGAAGTACGTAGCGGAGCGCCTCCGGCGTCGCAATCCGCCCGTTCCGGACAGGTCCTTTCACCAGAACCGGGGTCAGACCCCGGGTTAATGGCCGTTTCGGACACTACGCGTACCTTTCGCGGAGCCAGCGAAGGTGCTCCGCCAGCCGGGGGCCGAGCTCCGGGCGCCGCGGCAGCGCCATCATGAACGAGCCGTAGATCCACGCGGCGTAGACCGGAACACAGGCCTCGAGCAGCTCTTCGTCGTGAGCGCCGTACGCTCCGATTGCGACGCGCGACGGCTCATGGTCTCGTTCCAGGTCGGTGAGCGCCAGCGCCGCTAGGTCGAACTCGCGCGGGCCGCGGCAGGCGGTCTCGAAGTCGTGCCAGAGCGGGCCTGGCAGGCAGTTCCAGAGGTGCGCATCGCCGTGGACGGCCTGGATCCGGCCGCCGACGGGGCGCATCCCGATCTCGCGGAGGAGCTCGACGTCCGCCGACGGCTCGAGACCGTCGAGGATCTCCACCAGATCGCCGCCGCCGCTTCGATGCGGCCCGGGCGGGAGAAGGTCGGACGGCGGGACGACCGGCGCGCCCGCCCTCGCGGCGTGCGAGGCGACCGCCAGCTCCCGGATCACGTCCTCCTCCGACGGCCCTTTGGGATATGGGCGGCCGCTCGAGACTCGAGCGACGAGCGGAAGCGGACGGAGAGGGACGAGGACGTGCCACGCGTCGCTAAGGACGACCGGATCGTCCGCGCGAACCCCGTGCTCGGCCGCGACCGCCACCGCTGCTGCGACGGCGCCTTCGCTCATCCGAAGCCGTACGTGCCCGGGAAGCGCTCGGCGAGGAGCCGGACGAGGAGCGCTACTGGAAGCCCGACGACGTTCTGGTAGTCGCCCTCGATCCGCTCCACCAGTGCCGCACCTTGCCCCTGGATCGCGTAGCCGCCTGCGCGGCCCTCCCACTCGCCGCTCCCCACGTACCACGCGAGGTCGCGCGCGGTCAAGCCGCGGAAGGTCACGCGGGTCACCTCGTGACGCACCTCCTCCCAGGCGGGCGTGAGCAGCGCGAGACCCGAGACGACCTCGTGCGTCCGGCCGGCGAGGCTCTCGAGCATCGCCTCGGCGTCTTCAGGACCGGCCGGCTTGCCGTAGACGCGACCATCGAGGACGACCTCGGTGTCGCAGCCGAGCACCGGCCGGCCCTCGGCCTGGGAGAGCACCGAGCGCGCCTTGCCGAGCGCATGAGCGACGGGATCCTCCTCCGTCTCCTCGTACCGGGGCGCGACGACGTCGAACGGGACGCACAGCATCTCGAGGATCTGCCGTCGCCGCGGCGAGGTGGAGGCTAGGAGGATCGGGGGCGAAGGCGGAGCCGCCAAATCTCCTCCGCGGGCCACTTCTTCGCCCACTCGGCCGATGGCTGAACGTAGTACTCGTGGTCGACGGCGTCGTCGGGTGCGTAAAGCTCGCGGAAGTCGAGCAGCTCGAAGCCGTTCTCCCGCAGGATCGCGAACAGCTCGGAGGTCGGCGGGTGAAAGTCGGTCCCGGACATGTCCCCCTCCTCCCAGTCGGTGCGGTAGAGACCCTTCTGGGGCAGCAGGAGCCGGTCGGTCGCCGGCCCCTCGTCGGGGACACAGAGGATCCGCAGCGTCGAGCCGCGCATGAAGACGAGCTCGCCTCCCGGACGCAGCAGCCGCGCCGCCTCCCGAGTCCAGAGTGTGGGGTCGCACCAGATCGAGGCGCCGTACTCCGAGAAGACGAGGTCGAAGGACTCGTCGGGGAGCGGGACGTCCTCGGCGTTCGCCTCGATCAGCTCGAGCCCCAGGCCGAACTCCTCGTCCATTCGCCGCGCTGTGTCGAGCTGGGCGGGGGTGAGGTCGACGCCGACGACACGGCGTGCCCCGGCCCGCTTGAGCCAGGCGCCGAAGTAGGCCGTGCCGCAGCCGAGCTCGACCACGTCCCTCCCCGAGACGTCGGGGAGGACGCCGAGCTCCCGCTCCGGCAGGTGCCAATGTCCCCAGACGATTTCCTCTCGCGCCCATGCCTCGCGCGCCGCGCGGTCGGTGTACTCGGTGTTGGCCAGCGTCCACGACGCACGGTTGCGCGAGACGTACTCGGGCTCTGGCATCACGCCTGCCTGCGCGCGACCCAGATCTCCTCGGCGGGCCACTTCCGCGCCCATTCCGCGGTCACGTAGTCGTAGCGCTCGTGTGTCTCGGCGCCGGCCGGCGCCTGGATCTCGATCAGGTCGAGGATCTCGAAGCCGTTCGCACGCAGCAGCCGGATCCATTCGCCGTGCGGGAGGTGGTACTCGACGCCCTCCCCCGGCCACTGGAAGCGGTACATGCCGAACTGCGGCCGCTGCAGCGTCTCCGTCGTCGGAAGGTCTTCGTCCGGCGAGCAGAGGATCGCGAGTGTCGAGTTGCGGAGGAAGACGAGCTCGCCGCCCGGCCTCAGAAGGCGAGCAGCCTCGGGGATCCAGCGGCTGGGATCGGCCCAGATCGAGGCTCCGTACTCGGAGACGGCGAGGTCGAAAGCGGCGTCCGGAAGCGGGACGTCCTCGGCGAACGCCTCGACGAACTCGAGGCCGAGCCCGAAGATCTCGTTGCAGCGGCGTGCGGTCTCGAGTTGCGCCGGCGTGGGGTCCACGCCGACCACGCGCGCGGCGCCGAGCTTCTTCAGCCAGGCGCCGACGTAACCGGTGCCGCAGCCGAGCTCGACGACGTCCTTCCCCGTGACGTCGGGGAGCGCATGCAATTCCGACTCGGGAACGTGCCAGATGCCCCAGTCGACCTCGTCCTTCGCCCACGCAGCTTCGGCTCGCGCATCGGTGTAATCCGCGTTCGCGCGGGTCCAGGCCTCGACGTTCGGGTCAACCACCGAACCAGAGCGCGATCTCGCGTTCCGCGGACTCCGGGGAGTCGGAGCCGTGCACGAGGTTGTCCGGCATCGAGGAGGCGAGGTCGCCCCGAATCGTCCCGGGTGCGGCGTTGGCGGGATCGGTCGCGCCGATCGTCGCCCGCATGGTCGCGATCGCCCCTTCGCCCTCGACCACGAGCGCCCAGGTCGGGCCAGAGGTGATGAACTCGACCAACTCGCCGAAGAACGGCTTCTCGCGATGCTCGGAGTAGTGCCTCTCCCCCAGGTCGCGAGGCGCCGTGACGAGCTTAGCTTCCAGGATCTCGAACCCGCGCGCCTCGATCCGGCCGAGGATCTCGCCGGCGAGCCGCCGCTCCACCGCGTCGGGCTTGATCAGGATGAGGCTGCGCTCGACGGCCATCCGCTCACCGCCTGCCGGCGCGTCGCACGCGGCGCGTTCCCAACGCGGGCGGCGTCCCCGGGGCGGCAGGCTCGATCGCCGTCTCGCAGTACGGGCAGATCTGCCAGATCGGCTCGAGCGGAGCGCCGCAGCTCACGCACGCCTGCTTGAGCTTCGTCGTGCAGACGGGGCAGACGAGGTAGCCCGAGTCGACCTCCGCGTGGCAGACCGGGCAGCGGATGTCGGCCGCGATGCGGTCCTCGATCGCCTTGATCTCGAGCTCCCGTTCGCGCACGTCCTCGAGGTACTCGGGCGGGCGGAACAGCATGTAGATGAACGGGCCGACGAAGGGGATGATCAGCGCGACGGCCGTAGCGACGCCGACGAGCACCGGGTCCTCCATCCGCCGCCGGGCGTCCTTGTAGGTCCAGTAGCCGAGCGAGAGCCAGAGTACGAACGCGAAGAACGCCAGCCCGTTGAGGATCGCGTGGACGAGCCCGGAGTGGACGAAGCTGGCGCCGATCACAAGAACATCCTGCCGATCAGTCGGCCTGCAAGGAAGGGCTATGGGTCGCGGTGGTCGCCACTGAGATCCGCCAGAAGGTACAGGGAACCCGTGATTAGCAGCGCCCCATCCGGGCCGGCGAGGTCGAGCGCGAGCGCGCGGGCGGCGACCGGCTCGGGCGTCCACTCGACCCGGTCGAAGTGCGCGGAGGCGAGCGCCGCGAGCTCCGGCGCCGGCAACGCCCGGCCGTTCGCGCTCTCTGTCGCGACGAGGGTCGGCCCGAGGACGGACAGCGCCTCGAGCATCATCCCGGGCCGCTTGTCGCGGAGGATCGAGCAGACGACGGTCCAGCCGCCGGGCGGCGCCGCCGGGAGCCGAGGCAGCAGCCAGCCGACGCCGGCGAGGTTGTGGGCGCCGTCCCAGATCTCGAGCGGGCTCGCGCCGCGCCGCTCGAGTCTGCCGGGCAGCGTGACCTCGTCGGCCGCGTGCGGGTCGACGGGCCGGTCGAGGAACGACTCCGCCGCGGCGACCGCAAGCGCGAGGTTGCTGCGTCCGGTCACGACGACGGCGCCCGCCCCGTTCTCCGCTGCGAGCTCGCGCCACTCTGGCTCGGCGAGTACGACCATGCAGCCGGGCTGCACGACCGCGAGCTTCTCCGCCGCGATCGCCTCGCGCGTCTCGCCGAGCACGTCCATGTGGTCGAGCGCGACGTTGGTGAGGACGACGACGCGCGTCTCGAGGACGTTCGTCGCGTCATGGCGGCCGCCGAGCCCCGCCTCGACGACGGCGACGTCGACTCCGGCGTCGGCGAACGCGAGCAGCGCGGCCGCGGTGAGCACCTCGAACTGGGTGGCCGAAAGGGCCTCGGCCCGGGGTCTGACCCCGGTCAGGGCCTGTTCGAGGTCGGATTCGGCTCCGTTGAGCCGGATCCGCTCCTGCCACGAGACCACGTGAGGCGACAGATACGCGCCCACCGACAGCCCCGCGTCGAGCAGCAGCGCCTCCGCCAGCCTCGTCGTCGTCGACTTGCCGTTCGTGCCGACGACGTGGATCGCCGGGAACCGCTTCTGCGGGTCGCCGAGCCCGCGCAGCAGCGTTCGCATCCGCTCCGTCCCGAAGCCGTCCGCCGGCCACGGGCTGAGCGACTCAACCCAGCGCGTCGCGCTCGGCAAGGTACTGCGCCAGCTTCTCGCGCTCGGCGGCCACCGCCTCGGGCGCGGCGTTGGCGACGAACTTCTCGTTCGCGAGCATCTTCTCGGCCCGGTCGATCTCCTTCTGGACGCGGGCGCGCTCGGCTTCGACGTCGCCGGCGCCGTCCTCGGTGGGACGGACGACGGCCGCCAAGATCCGCTCCGCATCGCCCGCCAGCTTCGTGCGGACCCCGCTGCGCCGGTAGATCCGCGCGGCTGTCTGCGCGGCCTCGATCGGCTCGAAGTCGCTTTCGTGACTCTCGGGCTCAGGCCACGGCGCGACGATCAGCCGCGTCTCGCGAGCCGGCAGATTCGTCCAGATCTCCTCGGTCACGTGCGGCATAACCGGGTGAAGCAGCTTGAGCAGCCGCTCGAGCGCTGCGAACGCCGTCGCCCGCACGTCCTCCTCCGAGAGCCGCGGCTTGATCGACTCGAGGTACCAGTCGCAGAAGTCGTCGAACGTGAGGTGGTAAAGGCGCTCGACGCCGTGCGCGAAGTCGAATGCCCCAAGGTCGGCCTCGAGCTCGGCGCGCGTCGCGTCGATGCGGGCGAGGATCCAGCGCTCCTCCACCGAGCTGGGCCGCACGTCGGGCTCCACGGGGCCGGCGAGTAGGAGAAGCCGGCTCGCGTTCCAGAGCTTGTTGGCGAGCTTCCGCCCCTCCTCGATC
>DASXJG010000077.1:0-27222 GCA_036497525.1 Gaiellaceae bacterium | reverse complement strand
GCGATCGCGACCGCGCGCGCCGAGCAGGCGGTCTCCCTTCAGGAACGGATCGATGCAGAGCTCGGGATCACCCAGTCGGCATAGGGTCACCGGCTCGGAGCGGATCGGGCCGTACACGCTCCTGCGGCTCGAGCGCGAGGCACTCGACCCCGGCGTGCCGGGACAGTTCTTCATGTTGGAGGCTCCGGGCCGGCTGCTGCCGCGGCCGTTCTCGCTCTGCCTTGCGCCGCCCGGCGAGCTCGCCTTCCTCGTCGACCCGATCGGCCCGGGGACCGAGGCGCTCTGCGCACGTCGAGCGGGCGACGAGATCCGCGTGCTCGGTCCGCTCGGCACCGGCTACCGGCTCGACGTCGAGCGGCCGCTGCTCGTCGGCGGGGGGATCGGCGTCGCGCCGCTGCCGTATCTCGCGGAGCAGCTCGGCGGGGCGCCTTCCGTCGTCCTCGGCTTTCGCAGTGCCGAGCATGCGAAAGCGGCCGAGCTTCTTCCGGGCGCCGAGGTCGTGATCGACCCCGTGTTCGTCACCGAGCTGATCGAGCCGACGTTCGACGTCCTCGCCTGCGGCCCGGAGCCGATGTTGCAGGCCGTCGCCGAGCTCTGCCGGACGGCCCAGCTCGCGTGGGAAGCGCCGATGGCGTGCGGGTACGGCGCCTGCTACGGCTGCGTCGTCGAGATCGACGGCGCGCTGAAGCGCCTCTGCCTCGAAGGCCCGGTGCTCGGCGCGACACGCGTTCGGGCTCAGGTGGAGGCGGCCGCGTGAGGATCCTCAACGCGAGCGGCTGCCTCGACGCTCTTGCTGCGCCCGAGGTCGCGCGGCAGCTCGACGGCTTCGTGACGAAGACCGTGACGCCGCTGCCCCGCGAAGGAAACGCGCCGCCGCGCATCGCCGAGACCGCGCACGGCATGCTCAACGCCATCGGGCTCGCCAACCCGGGCCGCGAGCGCTTCCTCGCCGAGCATCTGCCGCCGTTGCGAGAGCTCGGCGTTCCGGTCTGGGTCAGCGTGGGCGGCTTCTGTGCCGGCGACTACGCCGAGACCTGCGCCGCTCTGGAAGGCATCGAGGCGGTCGAGCTCAACCTTTCGTGTCCGAACGTCGACGAGGCGGCCGACTCCGCGGCGGAGATCGTCGCGGCCTGCCGTCGCGCGACCGCGCTGCCGCTCTACGCCAAGCTCTCCGCCGCGCATCCGGACGTGGCGGAGGTCGCGCGCGCGGTCGCGGCGGCCGGCGCGGACGGGCTCTCACTGATCAACACGCTGCGTGCGACAGCACTGGATCGTCATCTGCGGCCGGTGCTCGCGCGTGGCAGCGGCGGACTCTCGGGGCCGGCGCTGAAGCCGGTCGCACTGCACGCGGTGAGCGTCTGCCACGAGGCGACGGGCCTGCCGATCGTGGGGATGGGCGGGCTCGAGACCGGGCGCGACGCCCTCGAGTTCGCCGCCTGCGGCGCCCGCGACGTCGCGCTGGGAACCGTCCTCTTCGCCGACCCGGGTGCGCCCGCGCGTGTCCGCTCGGAGCTCGCTGCCGCATGCGCGGCAGCAGGCGTTGCCAACCCGGACGACGCGGGAAGCCTGTCAAAAAGCCCGGAAACGGAGGAAAAAGTCCCCGCTTGATGGTCGCGGAGTGGTTGGTAAGATCGGCGCTCCGTGTCCCCCACGAAGACTCACGCGCATGCTCCGCTTCGCTCCCTCGACCAGCGGATGGACGCCCTCAAGCGAGCGAATGACGTCCGCGTCAGACGGGCCAAGCTGAAGAAGGACCTCAAGGAGGGGAAGGTCAAGATCGAGCAGATCCTCGGCAACCCTCCCGAGTACGTGTCGACCGCGAAGGTGATCGACATCCTCATGGCGGTGCCGAAGTTCGGCCGCGTGAAGGCGACACGCTTCCTCAACACGTGCAAGATCAGCCCGTCGAAGACCGTGGGCGGGCTCTCGGACCGGCAGCGCGGCGAGCTCATCGGCCTCTTCAACAGCCGCTAGTGGTGGCTGCCGAGCGCAGGCCGTCGGTGCTCGTGGTGACGGGCCCGTCGGGCGCCGGCAAGGGCACGCTGATTCACGAGCTCGTCGAGCGCGTGCCGGAGATCGAGGTGACGGTGTCCGCGACGACGCGCAAACAGCGTCGCGGGGAGAAGGACGGGCGCGAATACTGGTTCCTCAGCGACGAGGAGTTCCTCGACGCCGTCGACCGCGGCGAGTTCCTCGAGCACGTCGAGTTCGTCTCCCACCATCGCTATGGGACGCTGCGTTCGGAGCTCGCCCGCATTGGAGAGAGCCGCCACGTGCCGCTGCTCGAGCTCGAGACCGAGGGGGCGCTGCTCGTCAAGGACGAGGTCCCCGGGGCGGTCACGATCTTCATCTCCGCTCCCGTGGCGGAGCTCGAGAAGCGGTTGCGCGAGCGGGCGACGGAGAGCACCGGGGAGATCGAAGAGCGGATCGAGATCGCACGGATGCAGCTCGAGCAGGCGGGCGAGTTCGACTACGTGATCGAGAACGACGATCTCAAGCGGGCGGTGACCGAGCTGACCACGCTCGTCCGCGGGCTCCTCAGCCCGGCAGCTACCATGCCGCGGCGATGATCGAACCCCGCGTCGACGACCTGCTGGAGAACGTGGACTCACGTTACGCGCTCGTGATCGTGGCCGCGAAGCGCGCCCGGCAGATCAACAATTACCACCACCAGCTCGGCGAGGGCACCTTCGGCGACAACCTGCCGCCGCTGGTCGAGAGCCGCTCGAAGAACTACTTGACCATGGCCCTGGAGGAAGTGGACGAGGGCATGCTCAAGTACGACTACCCCTCCTAAGCAGGCATTATGCGGGCATGGCCCGCGTCCTGTTGGGGGTGACGGGTGGCATCGCCGCCTACAAGGCGTGCGAGCTGTGCCGTTTGCTCGTGAAGGACGGCCACGACGTCGTCCCGCTCGTCACGCCCGGCGCCGAGCGCTTCGTCACCGAGGAGACGTTTCGCGCCCTGGCGCGGCGGCCTCCGGGCGACGACGTCTACCTCCACCTCACGCGCGCCGACCTCCTCGTCATCGCGCCGTGCACGGCCAACACGCTCGCCAAGCTCGCACAGGGCCTCGCCGACAACGTCCTGACCGAGGCTGCGCTGGCGCACCGCGGCCCGTTCCTCGTCGCACCGGCGGTGAATCCGCGGATGTGGTCGCATCCCGCCACGCGCGCGAACGCCGAGACCTTGCGCGCCCGCGGCGTCGTCCTCGTAGGCCCGGACGAGGGCGAGACGGCCGAGGGGGAGCTCGGCGTGGGGAGGATGGCCGAGCCGGAGGAGATCCTCCGCGCCGTTCGCGACGTACTAGGCGGTAATGGCCCACTCCGCGGCAAGCGCGTCCTCGTCTCTGCGGGCGGCACCCGCGAGCCGGTCGACGCGGTCCGCTTCGTCGGCAACCGCTCCTCGGGGCGCATGGGTGTCGCGATCGCGGCCGAGGCACACAGGCGTGGTGCCGAGGTGACCCTCCTCGCCGCCAATCTCGCCGTGCCCGCGCCGGCCGGAGTCGAGCTCGTGGAGACGCCCACCGCAGCCGACCTCGAGCGGGAGGCCCTCGCGCGCGCCGCGGAGGCCGACCTCGTCGTGATGGCCGCGGCTGTCGCCGACTACCGGCCTGCGGAGGCTCTCGCGGCGAAGCGGCCGAAGGACACTGCGGCGTGGACACTCGAGCTGGAGCCGACGGCCGACGTGCTCTCGGCTCTCGGCTCGCGTCGCCGCGACGGCCAGCTCCTCGTCGGCTTCGCCGCGGAGACGGGAGCGGACGGCCTCGGGCGTGCGCGGGAGAAACTCTCCAACAAGGGCGCCGACCTCATCGTCCTGAACGATGTGGGGCGGACCGACATCGGATTCGACGCCGTGGAGAACGAGGTGACGCTCGTCACGGCCACGACCGAGCGGACGATCGCGAAGGCGCCGAAGGACGAGATCGCCGGGGCGATCCTCGACGAGGTCGAGGCGCGCCTTGGCTGAGCGCGCCGTCGAGCCGAGCCCTTCGGACCTGATCCTGGACGTGACGAGGAACCTCGGCCGCGTCATCCACGCGCCCGACGAGACGCTCCGTCTGGTCGTTCTCTGCCTCGTCGCCGAGGGCCACGCGATCGTCGAGGACTTTCCGGGCGTCGGCAAGACGATGCTCGCCAAGGCGTTGGCCCGCTCGCTCGACTGCGGTTTCTCGCGCCTCCAGTTCACGCCTGACCTCCTCCCGTCCGACGTCACCGGCGTCAACGTCTTCAACCAGCAGACCAACGAGTTCGAGTTCCGCCCGGGCCCGGTGTTCGCGAACCTCCTCCTCGTCGACGAGGTGAACCGCGCCTCGCCCAAGACGCAGGCCGCGCTGCTGGAGTGCATGGAGGAGCGGCAGGTGACGGTCGACGGCGTCACCTACCGGCTCGAGCCGCCGTTCATGGTCATGGCGACGCAGAACCCGATCGAGTACGAGGGGACGTACCCGCTGCCGGAAGCGCAGCTCGACCGCTTCACGATGAGGCTCTCGCTCGGCTACCCGTCGCTTGCCGAAGAGGCCCGCATGCTGGACGAGCAGACGAGCGCGCCGCCGCTCGACTCCTTGCCGGCCGTCGCGGACGGCACGGACGTGCTGCGGCTCGTCGAGGCCGCGCGGGCGGTGTACGTGGAAGAGAGCCTCGGCCGGTACGTGGTTGCCGTTCTCCGCCAGACACGCGGCGACGCGAGGCTGTACCTCGGCGCCAGCCCGCGCGCCGGGATCGCCCTGCTCCGCGTGGCGAAGGCGCGGGCGCTGGCCGAAGGTCGCGACTTCGCGGTGCCCGACGACGTCAAGGCTGTCGCGGCACCGGTGCTCGCGCACAGGCTCATCCTTGCGCCGGAGGCCCGCTCGGCGGCGCTCGACGCCGAGGATCTCGTCGCGGACGCGCTCGAGCGAACCCCGGTCCCGGTCTGATGACCGCCCGGGGTCGAGCAGTACTGGCCCTCGGCGTCTTCTGCTGGATCGCCGCCGTCGTCTTCGGCTCGCGCGCCCTCTACCCCGTGGCCGCCGGCCTTGTCCTCGCAGTACCGCTCGCGCTCGTATGGGTGAAGCTGTCGATGCGGCGGCCGCACGTGAGCAGGCGCTGGTCGAGCGAGACGGTGCTCGAAGGGGACGAGGTTGCGGTCGAGCTCGCGCTCACCCGCGAGTCGGGGACGCCGCTCTCGGCCGTCGTCGCGCACGAGCGAGTCGGCCGGCTCGGCGAGTGGGAGGTCGAGCTGCGACGCCGCGGACGGGGTCGCTACGTGGGACCGTACTGGCTGGGCTCCGTCGCGCGCGGTCGCCATCGCTTCGCCCCGGTCCGGCTCTCGCTCTCGGACCCGTTCGGCCTCGCCGAGGCGGCGCTCACGATCGAGGAGCAGCAGGCGCTCGTCGTCTATCCGCGGCTCGTCGAGCTCGAGCGGCTCTTCTTCGACGGCGGCGCCGGCCCGAACGACGGCCGTCGGCTCCTGCTGCGGCGGCCTGCCGGATTCGAGCTGCACAGCATCCGCGACCACCAGCAGGGCGAGTCCCTGCGGCGCGTCCACTGGCCGTCCACCGCGCGGCGCGGCCAGCTGATGGTGAAGGAGCTCGAGGACTCGCCGCGCGACGAGGTCGTCGTGCTTCTGGACGGAGACGCCGCGGGAGTGGCCGGCACGCCGCCCGACTCGTCCTTCGACGCGGCGGTCCGAGCGACCGGCTCGATCATCCGCGCGCAGATCCGGCGGGGCCGCCGCTGCGTGCTCGCCCTGAACACGGCGGGCCGGGAGACGCAGGCGGTCACGGCCGAGGGGCCGGAGTGGCAACGCACGCTGGAGCTTCTCGCCGCCGCCGAGCCCGATGCGCACACACCGGCGGCCGCGCTGCTCGACTCCGGTGTCGGTCCCGCCGCGCGCTCGCTCGAGCTCGTGGTCGTCACGTCCCGGATCGAGCCGGCGCTCGTCAACCGGCTGCTGGAACGGGCGCTGTCGCGTCGTGCGGTGGCGCTCGTCCATGTCGACCCGACCAGCTTCGTCGGAGCCCCGCGCCGACCCGAGCCCGGCTTGCTCCGCCTGCAGGCGGCAGGCGTCCCGGTTGCTGTGGTCCAGCGAGGATCGGATCTCGCCGCCGCGCTCGGTGGAGTCGAACACGCGGAGACCGCGCATGCGTAGGACGGCGCTGATGCTCGTCGTCACCGTGCCGGCGCTCGCTGTCGTCGCCGCGACGTGGCTCCGGCTGGAGCAGCCCGTCGCGCCGCTGTGGCGAGTGCTCGTGCTCGCCGGGCTCGCGCTTGCCGCCGCTGCGGTGCCGGGGCGGCCCTGGCGGGTGGCCGCTGCGGTCGTCGCGACCGTCGTCGCCGCGTGGATCGCCGTGGGCGTGTGGCTCGTTCCGTCCCGGCCGCTCGACCCCGGCTCGGGCTTCGGGCTCGCGAGCCCGCTCTCAGCGCTCCGGACGCGGTTCGGGGACGGCTTCGCCGACTTCTACGGGACGCATCTGCCGTTCGACCCGCGGGTGCACGCGGCGATGAACGTCCTCGTTCTCTCGGCGATCTTCTGCTTCTCGCTGCTCGTCGCGCTCTTTGCGGCGGAGCGGAAGCCGGTCGCCGCCGCGCTCGTGCTGCTCCTGGGAGCGGGCTGGCCGGCGACGTTGCTCGGCCCCTCGAGCGGCATCGCCGTCGGCGCGGCGATCCTCGCGGCGGCGCTCGTGCTGCTCGCAGGGCTCGGGTCTCGGCGCGTTCCGGCTCTGGCGCTCCCCGCCGTTGCGGTGGTCGCGGCGGGGGCCGTTGCCGTCGGCTCGGCGACAGCCGCGCGCCACGGGCTCGTCCACTGGCAGTCCTGGAACCTTGCGCACGTCGCAACCGGGCCCACCGACGTCGGGTTCGTCTGGAATGCGCAGTACGGCGGCCTGAAGTGGTCAGGCCACCCGACGACCGTCCTTCAGGTGCAGTCCGCTCGCCCCCCGGCCTATCTGCGGGCGACGGTGCTCGACGACTTCATCGGCGATGCCTGGTCCGTCGGCCTTCCTCGCTCGTCCGACTCCCTCGAGCCCCGGGCTGCCCACAACCCCCGGAACCAGACGCGCGAGATCGTCACTGCGGAGGGACTTGCGGACAATCACCTCGTCGGCGGCAGCATCCCGATTCGCTTCGAGGCCGGCGACGCCCCGCTCGTCATACCGCGGCCGGGCTTCGCAACCCTCGGCCAGAACCTTCCTCGCGGCTTCAGCTACACCGTCTGGAGTTACACCGCCAGGCCGTCGGCGGCGGCGCTGCGGCGGTCGCCTCCGGTGTACCCGCAGCGTCTCTCGGACGACGGGATGCTCGACGTCGGTCGCGGCGTGAACATGCCCGTGTTCGGAGCGCCGGACCGAGCGGGGACGGAGCAGGCCTTGCTCGCAGTGAATCCGGAGCTCAGCCCGTACGGTTACCTCGCGAGGCTCGCCGACGAGGTCGCGGGACAGGCCCGGACGCCGTACGGCGCGGTCGCGCGCCTCGAGAACTGGTTCGTCGCCTCGGGCCAGTTCCGCTACTCGAACCACCCGTTCGTGATCAAGCCGGCGCTCGTCGGATTCGTGACCACGACGCGCGAGGGCTACTGCCAGTTCTTCGCGGGGGCGATGGCGCTCATGCTGCGCTACCTCGGGATTCCGGCGCGCGTCGCCGTCGGCTTCGCCGGCGGGAAGTACGACGCGAGTCACCGCGTCTGGCTGATCAGCAACCGCAACGCCCACGCCTGGGTCGAGGCCTGGTTCAAGGGCTACGGCTGGCTGCCGTTCGACCCGACGCCCGCGGTCGCCGGATTGTCGCGGCGCCCGAGCCTGGCGGGGACGAACGTCGCGGTCGGGGTAGCGGGCGGCGGGAAGGGCGCGGCCTCGTCGAAGGCCGGAGCCGGCGGCAGCGGATCGGCGACGGTCGCGCAGATCCTGGCGCGGAAGAACGGCATCGCCGGGCCGCACTTCCATCCACGGTCGTCGCCTTCCGCCGTGAGGTCCGCGGGAAGCGGCGGCAGCCACTGGGCGGCGTTCATCCTCCTGCTCGTCGTCGCGGCCGGGGGAGCAGCCATCGTGCTGGCGAAGGTCGGGGTCAGGGCGGCGCGGCGCCTCCGGCGCGATCCGAGGCGCGTTGCGGCAGCCTGCCGTGAGGAACTCGCGGCATTCATCGCCGACCAGGGGATCGAGGCGCCCCGCAGCGCGACGCTGGAGGAGCTCGGCGAGCTCGTGCGACGCGAGTTCGCGGCGGACCCCGACCCGTTCGTGGCTGCGGCGATGGCCGCACGCTTCGGGCGGGCGGAGGACGCTCCGGCAGCCGCACGTGCCGCTCGGCGCGAGCTGCATGTGCTCCTCGAGGGCGCCCGCCGCGGCCTGACCAGGACACAGCGCGTGCGCGGCCTGTTCTCGCTGCGTTCGCTTGCCCGTCCCGCGCCGGCGTGAGCGAGTCGACGTACAGCCTCTTCCAGCAGGGACGCCGACAGTTGCGCGCGGGCATGGCCGCGCAGGCGACCGTCTCGCTCGAGAAGGCGAAGCGGCGCGAGCCGGACAAGGCTTCGATCCGCGAGGCGCTCGGGATCGCGTACTTCCGGATCCGCCGCTGGGGCGAAGCCGAGGCGGAGTTCCGAAAGGTGCTGGAGCTCTCCCCGGTCAACGACTACGCGCACTACGCGCTCGGCCGCTGCCTCGAGAAGCAGGGGCGGGACGTCGAGGCGAACAGCCACTACAAGCTCGCGAGCTCGCTGCGGCCGGGCTCGGAGCAGTACCGCGCCCGCATCCGCGAGCTGGAGTAGCTTCTCGCCCCGATGCGTGCCGTGGTTCAACGGGTCTCGCACGCGCGAGTGACGCCGGGCGGCGAGATCGGCTCCGGTCTCTGCATCTTGCTCGGCGTCGCCGGCGGGGACGGGGAAGAGGAGGCCGTGCGGCTCGCCGGCAAGATCGCGAGGCTGCGCATCTTTCCGGACGACGACGGCCGCTTCGACCGCTCCGTCCTCGACGTGGCGGGCGCTGCGCTCGTCGTCTCCCAGTTCACGCTGATCGCGGACACGGCAAAGGGGAACCGGCCGAGCTTCGCCGGAGCGGCGCCGCCCGAACGGGCGGAGCCGCTCTACGAGCGCTTCACCGCGGAGCTGCGCGCGCTCGAGGTGCCGGTCGAGACGGGCGTGTTCGGCGCACGGATGGAGGTCGAGCTCGTGAACGACGGTCCGGTCACGATCGTGCTCGACACGTGACGACGCTCGCGGAGCTCGAGGAGCGGCGGGCCTACGAGTGCCGCCTCACGCCCGACCGTGCGCTCGAGACGATTGACGACGCGGAGGGGTTCCTTCGCGATCGCGGGCTCCTCACGCGGACGACCGATTCCGCGCTCCCGGGCTTGTTCGAAGCGTGCCACGAGGAGCCGTACGCGCACGACAAGCCCGGCTTCGGCCAGTGGCCGGCAACGAAGTTCCCTTGGTTCGGGCAACTCGGCACTCGAGGTCACCTCGTCCTCGCCGTCCACCGCGGCAAGAGTCTCCTTGTCACCGCTGAGGTCGCCGAACTGCTCGACCCGATCTGCCGCGCCGAGCTCGCGCGGATGGAGGCGGAGGACGAGAGCTGGGCGCGGCTCCTCCGCCATCTCTCGGACGCCGGGCCGTCAGAGCTCGGCGACGTGCAGACGGAGCTGTCCTTGACGCCCAGGGAGCTGAAGAGCCTTCGCTCGCCGCTCGAGCGCTGCGGCGCGCTGGTTGCCCGCTCGGTCGTGTACGAGGAGCCGCACCGGCACACGAGCCTCCTCGCTCGGTGGGACCAGGCGCACCCGGAGCCGAGCGGCCGGGACGACCCGCGTCGTGCGCTCGGCGACCTCGTCTGCGCCGGCGTCCGCGCCGCCGTCGTCGTCTCGGAGCCGGAGCTCTCGCGCTGGTTCTCGTGGCGTTGGTACTGGGACGACGGTCTCGTGGACGAACTCGTCGGCTCCGGCCGGCTCGCCCGCGTCGACGGGCACGTTGCGATCGGCTGACCGGAGGCGGCTCCTGAGAGCCGGGGGAGCCGCCTCCGGGTGAGGCTCGACCAGTGAGCCCCGACCTCCTCCTTCGTGCAAGACCCTTCGTTCAGCTGCTGCTGCGCGATGTGCAGGTTCGTGTGGTCCCAGTCGAGCCAGTCGTCCGCGCTGGCATCGAACGCGTCGAAGATGAGATTCGGCGGGCTGGGTGGGCCGTTCCCGCCGGTGCCGATGTACCACCCGATCACCGAGCCGGGATCGCTCCCCGCCGCGAACGACGGGCTCGCGGACATCACGCCCGGGTCGTAGCCGACATCGCCGTCTGTCGTTCCCGACGCTGCGAGGAACAGAAGCTCGTAGCTCCCGATCGACGCCGGGACGGTGACCGGATCTACGCCGGTGACGTTCGTCGGCCCATCCGGACCGAAAAGCCACGCCGTGCCGCCGCTGTGGTGATGCCGGTGCGTGTGCGGGACCCACGTCTCCGCGCCGCTCGTGACCTGTGCCATGGCAAGCCTCCCTTTCGGATGCCGCTGAGCGCCAGGTCCTCCCGATCATCCCACTCGGGAAACCGCGATGCAAGGAGGCTTGCTACGATCAATCCACCACATTTCACCGGTTCGGAGAAATGGGCCCGCGGGCCCATTTTTTATGACGGAGACAGGCAATGCCGACGACATTCGAGAAGGAGCGCCAGCTGCAGGACGAGATCGCCACCCGGGTTCAGCACGACCTTCCGGGCGTCGACGTGCTCGCGGTCGAGCTGCTGGCGCCGTCGCGCTTCTGCGTATACGTCGACCGCCCCGAGGGAGTCGACCACGCGCTCTGCGAGCGGGTCACCGACGTGCTGCGCGACTACCTCCGCGACTACAGCGTCGAGGTGTCCTCGCCGGGGATCGACCGGCCGCTGCGGCGGCAGGAGCACTTCGAGGCGGCCCGTGGCCGCCGGGTGCGCGTCCGCACGACCGACCGGAAGCTGCGCGGGGAGGTTCTCTCCGCGGGCGAGCAGACCGTGACCGTGTCCGCCGCCGACGGCGCCGAGACCGAGATCCCGTACACCGCGATCGTACGGGCGAATCTGATCCACGAGGGAGCGTGACATGAGCCAGGAGATCATCGAGGCCGTCCACGAGATCGAGCGCGACAAGGGAATCGAGGAGGGCGCACTCGTCGCCGCGCTCGAAGACGCGCTCCTCGCCGCGTACAAGAAGACGCCCGGCGCGTCGCGCCACGCGACCGTCGAGATGGACGACCACACCGGCGACTTCCGCGTGTTCTCGGTCGAGCTCCCTCCGGACATCGAGGAGCGCCTGCTCGACGAGGCGCGCGAGCGCAAGCTCGAGGAACTCGAGAAGCTCGAGGAAGAGACGGGCGAGCGCCAGCACACGCTCATCTCCGACGACGACCTCGACATCGACTGGTCCGAGGTCCCCGGCGACGACGTCAAGCGCGAGGACGTCACCCCCGAGGGCTTCGGCCGCATCGCCGCGCAGACGGCGAAGCAGGTCATCCTGCAGCGGATCCGCGAGGAGGAGCGGCGGATGATGTACGACGAGTACATCGACCGCGTGACCGAGGTGGTGACCGGCATCGTCCAGCAGGCCGGCGACCGCAACAACGTCCTCGTCGACCTCGGCAAGGTCGAGGCGCTTCTGCCGCGCTCGGAGCAGGTCGACGGCGAGCGCTACGAGCAGGGCTCGCGGATCAAGGCGGTCATCACCGAGGTGCGCTCCGGGACGAAGGGCCCGCAGGTGATCCTCTCCCGGCGCGATCCGGAGCTGATCAAGACGCTGTTCGAGCTCGAGGTACCGGAGATCGCCGACGGCCTCGTCGACATCCGCGGTGTGGCCCGCGAGCCTGGCTACCGCTCCAAGATCGCGGTCGAGTCGCACGCGCAGGGCGTCGACCCGGTCGGCGCATGCGTCGGCCCGCGCGGCTCGCGCGTCCGCATGGTCGTGTCGGAGCTGCGCGGCGAGAAGATCGACATCATCCCGTGGAACCCCGAGCCGGCGCGGTTCGTCGCGAAGGCGCTGTCACCGGCGCGCGTGCGCGAGGTCTACCTCGACGACGAGGCGCGCGAGGCGACGGTCGTCGTCCCGGACGACCAGCTTGCGCTCGCGATCGGCAAGGAGGGCATGAACGCCCGCCTCGCCGCCCGTCTCACGGGCTGGAAGATCGACATCCAGAGCGACACCGAGTTCGCGCAGGCGGAGGCCGAGGCGGCCTTCGGTGGCGGCAACGGCGACGGCGTGGAGGACTTCTCCGGCCGTTGTGGCGCGATCCTCTCCAACGGCAAGCGCTGTCCGAACGCGGCGCTGCCCGGCTCCAAGTACTGCGGGGTGCCCGCGCACCAGGAGCTCGCGCTCAACGATTCCGACGACGAGGAGTCGGTCATCACCGAATCCGAGCCGGGGCTCGAGGCGCGCGCCGACGCGATGGAGCCCGATGCCGAGAGCGTCGGCCCGTCGCTGCCCGAGCTCGAGGTGACCGAGGTCGAGTCCGAGGCGCCCGCCGACGTCGCCGCGACGCACGGTCCCGATGCGGTCGCCGTTGCGGAGGCCGAGGGCGAGGTCGACCTCGACACGGTCGTTCCGGAGCCGCAGCGCGCTGCCGAGGAGGACACCACGGACGGCATCCCGATCGAGACTGTCGAAGGCGAGGAGCCTTCATAGGCTTCGGGACAGGACCCGAGCCGAGGCGTCTTTACACTGGAGGAAGCCATGGCTAACGGAGGCAGACCGAATCGCCCGCTCCGCCCCCGTGGGGGCGGCGGCGGTGCGGGTGGTGGGCGCCGCCGCCGCGTCGTTATCGACCAGGGGGGAGCACGCCCCTCGCGCGAGCAGCGGCAGGCGCGCCAGGACAGCCAGCGAAACCGCGAGCCGCGTCCGCCGGCGCCGCCGCCGACCGGTCCGGTCTCCGTCGAGTCCGGCGTCAGCGTCCGCGACCTCTCGCAGGCGCTCGGCGTCCCCATGCCCGAGATCATCAAGATCCTCATGGGCCTCGGCCAGATGCGGACGGCCACCCAGTCGCTGAGCGACGAAGAGGTCGAGCTGATCGCGACCGAGGTCAAGCGCGAGATCACGATCAAGCACGCCGCGGACGAGGAAGAGGAGCCCGAGGACTTCGACGATCCGGAGGAGGCGCTCCAGGCGCGGCCGCCGGTCGTCACCATCATGGGGCACGTCGACCACGGCAAGACGACGCTCCTCGACGCGATCCGCAACGCCCGCGTCGTCGCCACCGAGGCTGGCGGGATCACGCAGCACATCGGCGCCTACCAGGTCGACGTCGACGGCCGCAAGATCACCTTCCTCGACACGCCTGGTCACGAGGCGTTCACCGCTATGCGCGCCCGCGGCGCGAAGGTCACCGACATCGCGGTGCTCGTCGTGGCCGCCGACGACGGAGTGATGCCGCAGACGAAGGAGTCGATCGCGCACGCGCGCGCCGCCGAGGTGCCGATCGTCGTCGCCGTGAACAAGATCGATCTCGCGGACTCCAACGTCGACCGGGTGAAGGGCGAGCTCGCGCAGGAAGACCTCCAGCCTGAGGACTGGGGCGGCACGACGCAGTTCGCGGAGGTCTCGGCGAAGACGCAGGAGAACCTCGACGACCTGCTCGAGAAGGTGCTCCTCGTCGCCGACCTCGAGCTCGAGGGTCTGAAGGCGAATCCGAGCGCGGAGGCGTCGGGCCCGATCATCGAGTCGCGGGTCGACGTCGGGCGCGGCCCGGTCGCGACCATGCTGGTCCACCGCGGGACGCTCAAGGTCGGCGACGCGATCGTCGCAGGCGACGCGTACGGCCGGGTGAAGGCGCTGTTCGACTACAAGGGCGAGAAGCGGGAGAGCGCGGTCCCCGGCGACCCGATCGAGATTCTCGGCTTCGACAAGCCGCCCGCCGCAGGCGAGCTGGCGCGAGTCGTCGCCAACGACCGCGAAGCGCGCGACCTGGCGAACCGGCGCGGTGAGCGGCTGCGCCGCGAGCAGCTCGCAGCCGTCCGTCCGAGTGGCGGCGTCTCGCTCGAGGGCCTGTACGAGGCGCTCCAGGCGGGCGAGGTCTCCGACCTCAACCTCGTGGTGCGCGGCGACGTCGTCGGCTCTGTCGAGGCCGTCGTCTCCGAGCTGTCGAAGTTCGAGCACCCGGAGGTGCGGCTCAACGTGATCGCCGAGGGCGTCGGCGCGATCACCCAGAATGACATCATGCTCGCCTCCGCCTCCGACGCGCTGATCGTCGGCTTCAACGTCCGGCCGAACGCCGAGGCGCGCGAGCTCGCTGCGCGCGAGGGCGTGGAGATCCGCACGTACGACGTCATCTACAAGCTCACGGAGGAGATCGAGCAGGCGCTCGTCGGCCGGCTCGCAGCCGTCAGGACCGAGGAGACGATCGGCGAGGCCGAGGTGAGGGCGCTGTTCCGCGTCTCGCGGCTCGGCACGATCGCCGGCTGCATGGTCACCCACGGCGTCGTCCGCCGCAACGCGAACGTCCGGGTGATCCGCGACGGCGCCGTGATCTACACGACGACGATCTCCCAGCTGAAGCGCTTCAAGGACGACGTCCGCGAAGTCGCCGAGGGCTTCGAGTGCGGCATCCTTCTCGACGGCTTCAACGACGTGAAGGAAGGCGACGTGCTCGAGGTCTTCGAGACGCGCGAGGTCGAGCGGACCTCCCTCGACGAAGCGCCGGCCGCGTCGTAGCGTCTCCGCCCATGCCGAGCGGCTGGGTCGGGATTCTTACCTGCGAGCTCCACTTTCCCGAGGCGCATTCGCTGAAGGAGAAGCGCCATTTCCTGCGGTCCGCCAAGGCGCAACTGCAGAACCGGGTCGGCGCATCGGTCGCCGAAGTCGACCACCACGACGTCTGGCAGCGGGCGGGTATCACCGCCGCCTGCGTCGCCCGCGAGCATCGCGAGGTCGAGCGGCTGCTCGACGAGGCCGAGCGTTGGCTGCGCGGACAGGAGTGGGAGGTCGCGCGCGTGGAGCGCCTTGTGGTCGACCCCGAGGACTAGGCTCGGATTGCCATGCACGCCGTCGAGCTGATCGAGCGGAAGCGAAACGGCGAGGAGATCCCGGCCGCCGAGCTACGCGACTTCGTCGCTGCTTATGCGCACGACGAGGTTCCCGACTACCAGGCGGCGGCGCTGCTCATGGCGATCTGGTTCCGCGGGCTCTCGGCTGCCGAGACGTTCGCTCTCACGAAGGCGATGGTGGCAAGCGGAGAGACGATCGATCTCGCCGCTCACCTCGACCGGCGCGTCGTCGACAAGCACTCGACGGGCGGGGTGGGGGACAAGGCGACCATCGCGGTCGGGCCGGTGGTCGCCGCCTGTGGCGCGCCGTTCGGGAAGATGAGCGGCCGCGGCCTGGGCCACACAGGTGGCACGCTGGACAAGCTCGAGTCGATTCCCGGCTTTCGCGTCGAGCTCTCGACCGAGGAGCTCGTCGAGCAGGTGCGGGAGATCGGCATCGCGGTGTGCGGCCAGACCGCCGATCTCGTGCCCGCCGACCGGAAGCTGTATGCGCTGCGCGACGTGACGGCGACGATCGACGAGGTTTCGCTGATCGCCGCCAGCATCATGTCCAAGAAGATCGCGTGCGGCGCGAGCGCGCTCGTTCTCGACGTGAAGGTCGGCGAGGGAGCGTTCATGCGGTCCCAGGACGAGGCCCGGCGGCTCGCCGAGGCGATGCGCGGGCTGGGCCAGGAGGCGGGCATGGACGTGGTCTGTCTCCTCACGGACATGGACCAGCCCCTCGGCCGAGCGGTCGGGAACGCGCTCGAGGTTCAGGAGGCGTATGACACCCTCGCCGGCGGTGGCCCTCACGACTTTCGCGAGCTCGTCGTCACGGCGGCCACGCATCTGCTCGAGCTCTCGGACATGGAGCTCGAGGAAGACGTCGCCCGGGACCGTGTGACGGCGGCCCTCGACGACGGCACCGCGCTGGAGGCATACGAGCGCTGGATCCTCGCGCAGGGCGGTGCTCCCGATCCGGCGCTTCTGCCGCGCGCGGCTGTTGTGCGAGAGGTCGTCGCGCCGCGGGGCGGGTTTGTTCGCGAGCTGCGGGCGAGGGAGGTCGCCGAGGTGGCGATGCAGCTCGGCGCGGGCCGTGAGCGCAAGGAGGATCCGGTCGACCATGCCGTTGGGGTCGTGTGCCGAGCGAAGCGCGGCGACGGCGTCGAGCTCGGGGAGCCGCTGGCGGAGATTCACGCGCGCGACGACGCGGCCGCCAAGTCGGCCGGTGCGGGGCTCCTCGCCGCCTACGAGATCGGCGATGAGCCGGAGCCGCGTCCGCTCATTCTCGACGTCCTGCGCTGAGCAGCAGCTCGACGTCCGGACGTTCCCGGAGCGGACTGCCGGTGTATTGCGGGCGAATCGGCACAGATCGGTGGCACCTTGGCCGGTATCGTCGGCAGCGAGGGCGGAGGGACGACAACCCCACCCTCGGCGGGGGTGTGGGCGATTGGCGGGCTTCGCGGCGGTAGGCCCGTCCGCACCGCAGAGAGACCGCGCGCCGGAAGCAGGCGCTTGAATATGAGCTATGAGCGAGCGCATGCGTCGCGTCAACGAGTCGGTGAGGCAGGTCCTCGCAGAGGCGCTGCCCGAGCTCAAGGACCCCCGGATCGGCCTCATCACGGTGACAGCCGTGGACACCGCCCCCGATCTGCGGCACGCGACCGTGTACGTAAGCGTGTTCGGCTCGGGCCGCAAGCAGCGAGCCAGCCTGCTCGGGCTCGAGGCCGCACACGGCATCCTGCAATCGCGGCTTGCCCGCGAGCTCAGGCTGAAGAGGACTCCCCAGCTGACGTTCGAGTACGATCCGACCATCGAGCGCGGCGTGCGCATGACCCGCCTGATCGACGAGCTCGCGCCGGACGACGATGACGCAGACGACTGACCTGAAGGCGATCGCGGACGCGCTGCGGCAGCACGACCGCTTCCTCGTCGTCACCCACGAGAACCCGGACGGCGACGCGCTCGGATCCCTTCTCGCGGTGACGATGGCCTTGCAGCGGCTCGGCAAGGACGCGGTCATGTACCTCCCGGGCAAGACCCCGCTGCCGGCCGAGTACTCGTTCATGCCGCTCGAGGGCGTCGTCCGCGAGCCGCCCGCGGACTCGGCGGAGCGGGTTCTTCTCGCCGTCGACTGCGCGAAGGAGGATCGAATCGGCGACGCCGCCGCAATCTCGCGTGCGCCGCTCGTCATCGACATAGACCACCATCACGACAACACGCGATTCGGCGACCTGAACCTGATCGTGGCCGACGCCTCGTCGACCGGAGAAGTGCTGCGCGACGTGATCGCGGAGCTCGGGGTCGAGTTGACGCCGGAGTTGGCCGAGCCGCTCTACATCGCGCTCGTCACCGACACGGGCCGTTTCCAGTACACGAACACGACGCCGAAGTCGTTCCGGCTCGCGGCGGAGCTCGTCGAGGCCGGGGCGGACATCCACGCCGTCTTCCAGGAGGTCTACGAGTCCGTCGAGTTCGCGAAGCTGAAGCTGCTCGCGCGCGCGCTCGACCGGGCCACTGTACTCGAGGGTGGGCGGATCGTCGTCTCGCACCTCCTGCGGACCGACTTCGCCGATGTCGGCGCCGAAGAGCCCTACTCCGAGGGGATCATCGACTACTTGCGCGCCGTCGAGGGGGCCGAGCTCGCCGTGCTGATCCGGGAGCAGCTCAACGAGAGCGCGCATGCCCACAAGGGATCGCTCCGCTCGAGCATCGACGAACTCGACGTGTCCGCCATCGCACGCCGTTTCGGCGGCGGTGGCCACCGCCAGGCCGCCGGCTTCTCCACGGACATCGCGCTACCGGAGATTGTCGAGCAGATCCGCGAAGGCTTCCTCGCACAACGTGCCGCCTCGCGCGCTTGAGCCTGCGGGAGTCGCGCTCGTCGACAAGCCTGCCGGGCCGTCGTCGTTCGCGGTCGTCGCGCAGATCCGCCGCCTGACGGGGGCGCGAACGGGCCACGCCGGAACGCTCGACCCGTTTGCGACAGGGCTCTTGCTTCTGTTGTCCGGACGGGCAACTAAGATCGCGCCATGGCTCGTCGGACTGGACAAGCGCTACTGCACCGAGATCAACCTCACCTTCCGTACGTCGACGGGCGATCCCGAAGGAGAGACCCTCGCGCGCCGTGCGCCCCCCCGGGAGGACGAGCTTCGGGAGCGGCTCGAGCACCTCCGAGGCGAGATCGAGCTGCCGATCCCGGCCGCTTCGGCCGTGAAGATCGGCGGCGAGCGTGCGTACAAGCTTGCGCGGCGCGGGGTCGAGGTGGAGATGCCGGTCCGCCGGTCGACGGTGCACGCGCTCGACGTCATCGCGTATACGGGCGAGACGGTGACCCTCGACGTCCACGTCAGCTCCGGCACGTACATCCGGTCGCTCGCCATCGCGCTCGGCGGACATTGCGTGACGTTGCGGCGCACCGAGGTGGGGCCGTTCTCGGTCGACGATGCGGTGGCCCCCGAGGCGTTCGAACCCGGGCGGCTGCTGCCGGAGGCCGAAGTGCTCGAGCGCGTCGAGGCCGCCCGCACGGCGGGCACGTGAACGTTGCGCAGGAGCCGGCGGATCTCCACGCCGCACGGCGGTCGGTGGCTCTCGGCACGTTCGACGGCGTCCACCGCGGTCACCTGCGGGTGATCGACGCCGCGCGCAGGGCGGGGCTGCGGACGACCGTCGTGACGTTCCACCCGCATCCTCGGGCCGTGCTCGGGGGTCAGGTCGAGCTTCTCGCCACGCTCGAGCGGCGGCTCGAGCTGCTCGAGGAGGCAGGCGTCGAGGACGTGCTCGTGCTCAGGTTCGACGAGCAGCTGGCGGCGCTCACGGCGGACGAGTTCGCCGAAGGGATCCTGCGGGGGATCGGTGCCGAGACCGTCGTCGCAGGAGAGACGTTCCGCTTCGGACGCGGACGAGAGGGCGATCTCGAGCTGCTCGAGCGGCTCGGCTTCGACGTGCGGCGCGTCCCAATCGTGGACAACGTCTCGTCGAGCCTCATCCGCGAGCTCGTCCACGCCGGCGACCCGGCGCGTGCGGCGACGTTGCTCGGGCGGCCTCCCGAGGTGGAGGGAATCGTCGTCCGCGGCGACGGACGCGGCCGCGAGCTCGGTTTCCCGACCGCGAACCTCGACGTTCCGCCGGATCTTCTCGTGCCACCCGACGGCGTGTACGCCGGTTGGGCCGGGGGCCGTCGCGCCGCCGTGTCGATCGGGACGAACCCGCATTTCGACGGCGTGGAGCGCCGAGTCGAGGCGCATCTGCTCGACTTCGACGGCGACCTCTACGGCGAGCGGCTCGTGCTCGAGATCTGGAGCCCGATTCGCGAACAGCGCCGCTTCGAATCGCTCGAGGAGCTCGTCGCCGCCATCGGCGACGACGTCGTCCGCACGCGCGCTGCCGTCCGGCCCGACTGAGGCTGAGCCTCAGGAGCCGGCGTGGGGGAGAGCGACCCAGCCGATCCGCGCGACGCCCGGGCGCGGAAAATCCGTCCGCCACGACATGAGCGGCGCGTCCAGGCTGAGTGGGTAACGGCGCTCGACCCTGGCGCCCGTGACGGGGTCCGGCTCGGACTCTGTGACGGAGGTGCGCGTTACGACGGCTTCCACGCTCTCGAGCGCGTATCTGCCGGCGGCCGGCCTGCGACCGGGCGACGGTGGAGCCGGCGGGGTCAGCTCGAGCGCTCCGACGAGCTCCTGGATCAGCGCGGATCCCTTCCACGAGTTCGTCAGCACGGCGAGGACGAGCTCGCGCTCGGGAACGAGCATGAGCAGCGACTGGTAGCCGCCGACCGAGCCCTCGTGGTCGAGCACGCCGTCGCGTACCCACCAGCCGAGTGCGTACCGGGCACCCAACGCCTCCCCGACGGGCTCGTGCAGGTCCTCCCACTGGTGGCAGTGCGCGAGCCCGTACTCGACGAGATCGCCGACCGTCGACCACAAACCACCGCTCGGCCTGCGCTCGACGGGATAGGACGGATCCGCGACGACGTCGCCGGGCAGCGTTCCGAGCACGGCGTCGGCTGGGGTCTCGAAGCCGGTGTTCCGCAGCCCGAGCGGCTCGATCACGAGCTCGCGGACCGAATCCGAGTACTCGCCCTCGAAACTCGACGCCGCCTCCCAGTAGCCCGCGTTCGAATACGACCAGAGCCCTGCGCATTCCGGCGGCAACGGCTCCGGCCGCTCGGGGCGGTAGCCGGCCGTGTGCGAGAGCAGCTCGCGGCGGCGGTCGTCGAGCAATCCGGCAAGCGAGACCGCGGTGGCCGTGAACGACTTCGTGATCGACGCGATCCGGAATGGCCGCTCGTGCGCGCCCGCGAGGACCGTCCCTCCGTCGACGTGCAGCGCCGCGGCGGCGTATTGCACCCCCGTCCGCGCCTGTGCGCTGCGCACCTCGTCGGCCAGCAGCTCCTGCGGAATCGCGCTTCCCATGCCGCTTTCCGCTACCCTACCCGCGACCCAGGCCCGGCTCGCCCAACGTTCCTTGGCGCCGCGGGCTGAGCCTCGGGAGGCGAACAGGAAGGAGAGGGCGTGGCCCTTACCAAGGAAGCAAAGCAGGAGATCATCGCGAAGCACGGCCGGAACGAGGCCGACACCGGCTCGCCGCAGGTACAGATCGCGATGCTGACGCAGCGGATCAACGAGCTGACCGAGCATCTGCGCACGCACAAGCACGACCACTACTCGCGGCGCGGGCTGCTCAAGCTCGTCGGGCAGCGCCGCCGCTTCCTGACCTACCTGCAAAAGCACGACCTCGAGGGCTACCGTGCCCTCATCAAGGAGCTCGGCCTGCGCCGCTAGCTCCAGAGAACACGGAGGGTGGAAGTTCGAGCGAATCCACCGCGGCGGCTGGAAGCGCCGTCCGGCCAGGAGCATGGGGATTGGCTCGAGCTCCCGCCCTCCACAAGCAAAGTGGAGGACAATTGATGAGTATCGCGACCGAGCGCCGGGCGCAGGTCTCCGTTCAAGTGGGAAACCAGGAGATCAGCTTCGAAACCGGCCACCTCGCGAAGCAGGCGGACGGCGCAGTCGTCGTCCGCGCCGGCGACACGATGGTGCTCGCCACCGCCCAGGGGCGCATGGAAGCGCGCGAGGGTGCGGACTTCTTCCCGCTCACCGTCGACGTCGAGGAGCGGATGTACGCCGCCGGGAAGATCCCGGGCGGCTTTTTCAAGCGGGAGGGGCGCCCGACCGAGCGCGCCATCCTCACCGCGCGGATGATCGACCGGCCGATCCGGCCGCTGTGGCCGAAGGGCTACCGCAACGAGGTGCAGGTGATCTGCACCGTTCTCAGCGCGGACCTGGTCACGGCCCACGACATCCTCTGCATCAACGGCGCCTCGGCCGCGTTGATGCTCTCGCCGCTGCCGTTCCTCGGCCCGGTGGGCGCCGTTCGCATCGGCCAGATCGACGGCCAGCTCGTCCTCAACCCGACGCTGCGGGAGAGCGAGGACGACTCCGACCTCGACCTGATCGTCGTGGGTACGAAGGAGGGCCTGACCATGGTCGAGGCCGGCGCCAGCGAGGTGCCCGAGGAGCGGATCCTCGAGGCGCTCGAGATCGCGCAGGCCGAGATCGTGAAGCTGTGCGAGGCGCAGGAGGACCTGCGCCGGCAGGCGGGCAAGCCGAAGTGGCTCGATCTCGAGCTCACCGCCGAGATCGAGCGGGACCACGGCGACACGATCTGGCAGCTCATCCAGCAGGTCGGCATTCGGGAGTCCGCGGCGATCGTCGACGAGCTCCTCGCCGAGCTCGCCCCGGCGATCACGATGGACTCGACCGACGAGGACATTACGCGCCAGGTGCAGGTCCGCTCGGCGCTGACCAGCCTGCTCGAGAAGCAGCGCTCGGTCGCCGTCGAGGGACCGGTGCGCGAGCAGTTCGGCGACGAGCTGAAGGCGCTCACCGACGCGGAGCAGGACTCGAAGGCGCTCCGCTCGGCGAAGCGTCAGCTGCTCTTCGACCGGATCCTCGAGGAAGTCGAGCTGCCGTTCCCTGTCGGAGCGGTCTCGAGCGACCCCGAGACCGGCGAGGCACTACCTGCGGCGAAGGACTCCCAGACGCGCTCGTACGTCAAGAAGGCGTGCGAGTCGATCTACAAGGACCTCGTGCGGCAGAAGATCGCCGTCGACAAGCGCCGCCCGGACGGCCGCGGCGCGGAGGAGATCCGGCCGATCGAGGTCGAGGTCGGCGTCAACCCGCGCGCACACGGCTCCGGCCTGTTCACGCGCGGCCAGACGCAGATCCTCTCCTCGCTCACGCTCGGCACCGCGAAGGAGGGGCAGCGCATCGACGACCTCTCCCTCGAGGAGGAGCGCCGGTACATGCACCACTACAACTTCCCGCCCTACTCGGTCGGGGAGACGGGGTTCATGCGCGGGCCGAAGCGCCGCGACATCGGCCACGGGGCGCTCGCGCAGCGGGCGCTCGAGCCGGTGATTCCGACGCCGGACGAGTTCCCGTACACGATCCGGATCGTCTCGGAGACGCTCGAGTCGAACGGCTCGTCGTCGATGGGCTCGGTCTGCGGCTCGACTTTGTCGTTGATGGACGCGGGCGTGCCGATCAAGGCGCCGGTCTCCGGCATCGCGATGGGCCTCGTCAAGGAGGGCGACGACTACGTCATCCTCACGGACATCCAGGGCGCGGAGGACCACCTGGGCGACATGGACTTCAAGGTCGCCGGATCCCGCACCGGGATCACCGCGCTCCAGATGGACATCAAGATCACCGGCGTCACCCAGCAGATCATGCGGGACGCCCTCGAGCAGGCAAAGCGGGCGCGCGAGTTCATCCTCGAGAAGATGCTCGAGGTCATCCCGGAGTCGCGCACCGAGCTCAACGAGAACGCGCCGCGGATCACGACGATCAAGATCGACCAGGAGAAGATCGGCATGGTCATCGGCAAGGGCGGCGAGACGATCCGCGGCCTCGAGTCCGACTACGAGGTCCAGATCGACATCGAGGAGGACGGCACGATCCTCATCTACGCCACCGACGGCGCGAAGGCGAAGGAGGCCGTCGCCGCCATCGAGTCGCTGACGAAGGAGCCCGAGGTCGGTGACACGTTCACCGGCAAGGTCGTGAAGACGACCCAGTTCGGTGCCTTCGTCGAGCTGAAGAAGGGCACCGACGGGCTCCTGCACGTCTCGAACGTCGGCCCGGGACGGGTCGCGCACATCGAGGACGTGATGAGCCGCGGCGACGTCGTCGACGTCGTCGTCCAGGAGGTCGACAAGGCACGGGGCCGGATCGGCCTCAAGCTCATCGCCAAGCACGAGAACGGGGGCCTCGTCCAGCCGGAAGAGCTGATCGAGCGGGCGAAGGACGCGCCGCCGCGGCCCCCGGAGGAGGAGCGGCCCCGCGGCGACCGCCGCGGCGGTCGGGGCGGCCGCGGGCGCTAGCCGCGCCTCGACGACGAGTAGCGCCTGAACACGCGGGAGGCGGCCGCCCGGCCGTCTCCCGCGGAAGGTTCACCCGTTCGGGTTAGAGATAGACCCGGATGCGTCTATTCATGGGCTCGGCGAGTGCCGATGATTCGTAGCGAACCCACTGACGTGAGCCTTCCGACCATCTCACCGCTGCGGGGCCTCGTCGAGGTGACCCGCCTACTGCGGGCGCGTGAGGATCTTCCCGCGCTGCTCGACGCTGTCGCCCGTACGATCGGCGAGTCGCTCGGCTATGGGACAGTCGCCGTCAACCTCTACCGGCAGTCCTGGGACGACTTCGAGGTGACGACCGTGTACGGCAACGAGGAGGCCCGGAACATCCTGCTCGGCAACGCACGGCCGCTGGACGACTGGACCGTCCTTCTCGCGGAACGCTTCAAGCGTCGAGGCGCGTATGTCGTGCTCTCCGGCGCCGTGGACTGGGACTCGCTCGGGCCGAGCTACGTGCCGCATGGAGAGCCGGGGTCAGGCCCGGACGCATGGGACCCCGAGGACGCGCTCTTCGTACCGATGCGCGACCAGCACGGGAGCCTGCTCGGGATCATCTCCGTCGACGAGCCCCTCAGCGGCCGGCGACCGACCGACGACGAGCTCGAGGTGCTCGTCGCCCTCGTCGACCATGGGGCGCTCGCGCTCGAGGCCGCGCGTGAGTCGGCGGCGTCGACGCGGCACCAGCGGGCGCTCGAGGAGCTACTCGCCGTCTCGTCCCGGATCACCGGCGAGACGTCGAGGGGCGAGATCCTGCGCCGCGTCTGCGTGGGCATCCGCGACGCCCTCGACTTCGAGAATGTCTGCGCCGCGCTCGTCGACCCCGAGACGGGCGCCGTCGTGCCGCACGCGTCGGCCGGCTGGCAGCTCGACGAGCTACAGGAGCGCGCGCCCATCAGCGTCGCGCAGGTCGAGCCGCTGCTCGACGACGAGTTCCTACGGGAGGGCTGCTACCTCCTCACCCACGAGGAGGCGCGGGAGCGCCTCTCGAGCGACGTCGAGGTCTACCCGTCTCAGCTCAACGGACGCGGCCCGTGGGCATGGAACCGCCACTGGCTGATCGTCCCGCTCCGCGACGGCCGCGGCGCGCTGCTCGGGATCATCTGGGTCGACAACCCGTGCGACCGGCTCGTGCCGTCGGCCGACCGGCTCCAGGCGCTGCGGATCTTCGCGAACGACGCCTCGGCCGCACTCGTCTCGGGACAGCATCTCGGCGAGCTGCGCTTCCTGGCCAACCACGACCCCCTCACACGGCTGCTCAACCGCCGCGCCTTCGTCAACCGCCTCGAGGGCGAGGTCGCGAGGGCGAGGCGCTACGGGCGCTCGTTCGGCCTCGTGCTCGCGGATCTCGATGCCTTCAAGCAGCTGAACGACCGGTACGGCCACGCCACCGGCGACGAGGCGCTCGCCGCCTTTGCCGGCGTGCTCACGGAGTGCCTGCGCCAGCCCGACGACGCGTTCCGCATCGGCGGCGACGAGTTCGCGATGATCCTCGCGGAGGCGACGCACGACGACGCCCGTTTCGTCGTTTCCAGGATCAACTCGCTGCTCGAGCACCTGTCGGCGGGCCGCGAGCAGTGGCTCACGGGTCTCAGCTCGAGCTTCGGCTTCGCCTCGTGCCCGGCGGACGCAGCGGATCCGCAGACCCTGTTCAGCCTGGCCGACGAGGCCCTGTACGACGCGAAGCGGAACGGCTCCGGCCTGCGCTTCGTCGCGCGCGCCTAGCCACTCGCCTACCATCCAGCCGTGCAAAAGGTGGTCCTGAGCGAGCTGGACTCGGGTGAGCGCATCATCTCGGAGCGCGTGGCCAGCGTCCGGTCGGTGGCGCTCGGCTTCTGGATCGACGTCGGCTCGCGCGACGAGCGCGCCGACCGCGCGGGCGTCTCGCATTTCATCGAGCACCTCCTCTTCAAGGGCTCGCGCCGGTTCGACGCGCAGGAGATCGCGGAGACGTTCGACGCCATGGGCGCCGAGCTGAACGCCGCGACGTCGCGCGAGAACACCGTCGTGTACGCGCGTGTTCCCGACCGTCACGTCGAGCGTGCGCTCGAGGTGATGACGGACATGGTCTTCGCGCCGTCCTTCGCCGAGGTGGATCAGGAGCGCGAAGTCGTGCTCGAGGAGATCGCGATGTACGAGGACGCGCCGCAGGAGCTCGTGCACGACCTTTTCTCCGAGGCCGTCTTCGGCGACCACGCGCTCGGCCGGCCCGTGATCGGCACCGCCGAGGTCATCTCCTCGGTCAGCCGCCGGGCGCTCTCCGGCTACCACCGAACGGCGTACGCGCCGGGGAACGTCGTTGTCGCAGCGGCCGGCAACATCGAGCACGATCGCCTCGTCGCGCTGCTGCAGAGGAGCGAGCGCCGCGCCGGCGCGCCGGCCCGCGCGGGGACCCGCGTCCGCCGGCCGCTTGCGCACCTTCCCGGCCCGGGGCTCCGCTTCCAGCGCAAGGACACCGAGCAGTTCCACCTCTGTCTCGGCGCGACCGGCATCTCCCGCTCGGACCGGCGCCGGTTCGCGGCGTCGCTGCTCGACGCGATCCTCGGCGGCTCGGCCTCGTCGCGGCTCTTCCAGGAGATCCGCGAGAAACGCGGCATGGCCTACGCGGTCTACAGCTTCGCTGCGCAGTACACCGACACCGGCGTGATCGGCGTCTACGTCGGCACGCGTGAGGAGAACCTCGCAGCCTGCGTCGAGATCTGCGTCGAGCAGATCGGCGAGATCGCGGCCGGCCGGCTGCGCAAGGGCGAGCTCGAGCGGGCGAAGGAGAGCCTCAAGGGGCGGATCGTCCTCGCGCTCGAGTCGACCTCCAGCCGTATGAGCCGTCTCGGCAAGTCCCTCGTGACCGACACCGAGCTCCTCACCGTCGAGCGGGTGATGGCCGAGATCGACGCGGTCGACTCCGACGAGCTGGCCGAGCTGGCCACCGCGTTGCTGCCACCCGAACGGCTCGCGGCGGCAGGCGTCGGGCCCGACGAGACCCGCTTCCGCACCGCAGTCGGGCATGCGAGCTCGACGCTGGTCGGGCAGGCCGCAGCGTGAAGCTGGCCTTCTTCGGCGCGGAGGGCAAGGTGGGGAGAGCACTCGTGCCGCGCCTGGAGGCGGCCGGGCACGAGGTGCGCGGGATCGAGCTCGGCGCCGAGCCGGACCTCGACGGCTGCGACGCCGCCGTCGATTTCACGACACCCGATGCGGCGCCCGCGAACGTCCGCACCGCGCTCGAGCAGGGCGTCTCCTGCGTCGTCGGAACGACCGGCTGGGATCCGTCCGACCTCGGCGCGCTCGCGGCGGAGAACGGCCTGCGCCTGTTCGTCGCGCCGAACTTCTCGGTCGGCGCCGTGCTGATGATGCGCTTCGCGCGCGAGGCCGCGGCCCACTTTCCCCGGGCCGAGATCGTCGAGCTGCACAACGAGGCCAAGCAGGACGCGCCGTCCGGCACCGCAAAGGCGACGGCGGAGCTGGTCGGCGGCGACCCGGCCATCCACTCCGTCCGCCTGCCGGGGCTCGTCGCCCACCAGGAGGTCATCTTCGGGGGCGAGGGGCAGCTGCTCACCATTCGCCACGACACGACCGGCCGCGAGTCGTTCGCCGACGGTGTCCTGCTCGCGCTCGAGAAGCTCGCGGAGCTTCCTCCCGGCCTTACGGTCGGCCTCGAGACGCTCCTGTCGTAGAAGATTCAGCTCGTGCCGAGCGAGGCTGCAGAGCTCGTCTTCGACGAGGCGACGAAGGTCTACGAGGGCCGGGAGGGGGCCGCGGTCGACCACCTCTCGCTGACGGTGCCCGCCGGCGAGATCTGCGTCCTCGTCGGACCCTCCGGCGGCGGGAAGACGACGGCGCTCAAGCTCGTCAACCGGCTGATCCCCCTCACGAGC
>DASXJG010000076.1:0-20205 GCA_036497525.1 Gaiellaceae bacterium | reverse complement strand
TGTAGTTCCTGAGCACGTTGGTTCATCCGGGCCTCCCTGGAGGCTGAGCGCTGTCAAAGGCAGCTCGGCCCCAAGGAGGTCACCGGATGAATCTGCACGCTAACGCCGCTCTCAGCTGGAGTGGAAGGCGTCGGCTCTGTGAGTTGGTTGTCGAAGAGGGCTGGACGGTGGCGGCGGCTGCTGCGGCTACGGGAGTGAGTGTCCGCTGCGCACGCAAGTGGATCGGCCGCTACCGGCTCGAGGGCTTAGCGGGGCTTGCTGATCTGTCGTCGGCGCCGAGGCGAGTGGCTAACCGCACGCCTGACGATCGTGTCGAGGCGATCGTGAAGTTGCGCCACCTGCGCTTCACGGCGGCGGAGATCGCGGAAACGCTGGGGATGGCGCTCTCGACCGTGTCCGGGATCCTGACCCGGACCGGGATGGGCAAGCTGGGTCGGCTCGGCCTCGAGCCGGCGGTCCGGTATGAGCGCTCGCGGCCAGGCGAGCTCGTCCATGTCGATGTGAAGAAGCTGGGCCGGATCGCTCGACCGGGTCACCGCGTCTTCGGCCACACCTCCAACGGCGGCTGGCAGCGCCGCTCGTTCGAGCGGGGCTGGGAGTACGTGCACGTCGCCGTCGACGACTACAGCCGCCTCGCCTACGCCGAGGTGCTCAGCGACGAGAAAGCAGCAACGGCGGCTGGCTTCCTGCGACGAGCCGTCGCCTTCTACGCCCGCTACGGCATCCGCGTCGAACGCGTCCTCAGCGACAATGGCGCCTGCTACCGCGCCACCGTGCACGCACTAGCCTGCCGCCGCCTCGGCATCCGCCATCTCCGCACACGGCCCTACCGGCCCCAGACAAACGGCAAAGCAGAACGCTTTATCCGCACCTTGCTTCAGGGCTGGGCCTACGGAGCGATCTACCGCTCAAGCACAGAACGCACCGCCGCCCTTGACTGCTGGCTCTGGCACTACAACCATCGACGACGACACTCAGCCCTCAGCCACCAACCCCCGGCCAGCAGAACCAACCTGCTCGGGTCCTACAGCTAGGCCTCGACCGGGTCGAGCTCGACGATCTCGACGCTGTCGGCGAGCCGGGCCGCCTCGCGCGGATCGAAGCGTCCGGCGCCGAGCTCGACGACCGAGGCTGCCGCGCAGCCGACCGCCGTCCGCAATGCGTCTCCGGCGGAGCGGCCGTTGTAGCGCTCGGAGAGGTAGCCCGCGAGCAGGACGTCGCCGGCGCCGACGGGCGCGATCGGCTCGACGCGCGGGATCGAGGCGCGGAAGCGCTGCACCTTCCGCTCCTCCCGCAGCAGGGCGAAGCACGCGGTCTCCTGCGTGATGAGGACGTTGCGGGCGCCGAGGTCGGCGATCGCGTCGAGCGCCATCACGAAGTCCTCCTCGTCCATGAACTCCTGCCCGACGAGGTCCTCCGCCTCCTGCTGGTTCGGTGTGACGAGGTGCGGCTCGGCATCGACGCCGAGGCGCAGCGGCTCCCCTTCGCAGTCGAGGACGCAGCCGACGCCGCGCCGGTTGAGGTCGCGGATGGCGGCCGCGTAGAAGTCGTTCTCGACGTCTCGCGGGAGCGAGCCGCAGAAGACGATGTAGCTCGCGACGCGCGAGAGGTAGTGGAGCTTGTCCTCCAGCATCTGCAGCTCGTCCGGTCGCACGGCCGGCCCCCACTCGTAGACCTCGGTCAGCGACCCCGCCGTCGGGTCGACGACCGCGATCGAGGTGCGGGACTCGTCCGAGATGCGGACGAAGTCGCTGAGGATCCCCTCGAGACCGAGCTCCTCCACGATCCGGTCGCCGGCGCGTCCGCCCGCGAGCCCGGTCGCGACGACAGGGGTCTCGAGCCGCTTCAGCGCGCGCGCGACGTTGACGCCCTTGCCACCTGCGCTGGTGAGCCGGTTGCTCGCCCGGTGCCGGTGGCCGAACTGGAAGTTCGGCACGGTCAGCGTCCGGTCGACTGCTGCGTTGAGGGTGACTGTGACGATCACGCCGGGGACGACGCGCAGGTTACTTCACGCGGATCTTCTCGCCGACGCTGAGCGCCGTCGGGTCGATCCCGGGATTGAGGCGCTCGATCGCGACGACGGTCGTCCCGTACTTGCTCGCGATCGACCCGAGGGTGTCACCGGACTGGACGGTGTACGTCCGCGCGCGCGCCTTTCCGTGGGCGTGCTTGTGCTTCTTCTTCGCGGTGACGGTCGTGGTCGGCGTCGTGCCGTGATGACTGCCGTGCTGGAACCCGGCGCGGACGACGAGGACACCGATCGTGATGGCGGCGAGGAAGGCGACGGGGGCGGCGTAGCGAGCGAAGCGGGAGTGCCTCACGGCTCAGCCCGGGACGGCGACCGCGCGCAGCTCGTCCGCAAGTCGAGCCGCCTCCGCCGCCGCGGCCGCCTGCCAGTCCCCGCTGCTGTCCGCGTAGATCACCGAGCGCGAGGCGGAGGCGAGCGCACCTGCGGGACCGGCCGAGAACGCCTCGGCAAGCTCTTCGGGCCGACCGCCCTGAGCGCCGACTCCGGGGAGGAGGATGACCGCCCGGGGCATCAGCCGCCGCGCCTCCGCGACCTCTTGCGGGAACGTCGCCCCGACGACGGCGCCGACGGAGGAGAGACCGCACTCGCCTACGCGGTCCTGTCCCCACTCATCGACGAGGCCCGCGACGTGCTGCCACAGCGGACGTCCGTCCGCCAACGGCAGGTCCTGGACGTCGACGCTGCCCGGGTTGGACGTCTTGACGACGACGAGCACGCCGAGCCCCTCGTGCGCGAAGAACGGCTCGAGCGAGTCGAAGCCGAGATACGGATTCACCGTGACCGCATCCGCAAGCGGCGCGAATGCGGCGGCATAGGCGCGGGCGGTGGAGGGAACGTCGCCGCGCTTGGCGTCGGCGATCACGAGCAGCCCGGCCTCCCGCGCGTAACCGCACACCTCGGTGAGCGCAGCCCAGCCCGCCACGCCCTGGGCCTCGAAGAAGGCCGCCTGCGGCTTGACCGCAATCGCGACTCCCGCGACCGCGTCGACGATCCCGCGGCAGAACTCCACGACGCCGACCCCCTCCGGCATCAGATCGGGATCGGGATCGAGGCCGATGCAGAGCGGCGCTCCCTTGCCTTCCACGGCGGCCGCGAGCCGATCCGCGAAGTGGCCCGCCGCGCTCATCAGCCCCCAAGGATAGGAGACGGCCAGGTCGATAAACAGAGAGGCCGCCCGAAGGCGGCCTCTCGATCCTCGGAGGAGACTTTGCCCGTTGGGTCTAGTAGGTCGATCCCCCGGTCTTGACGGCCGTCTTGAGACTGCTGCCGGCCGAGAACTTCGGGACGGTGGCCGCGGGGATGTGCACCTTCTCGGTCGGGTTGCGCGGGTTGACCCCCGTCCGTGCAGCGCGGTTCGCTGTCGAGAACTTGCCGAATCCGGTGAACGTGACCTCACCTCTGCCCTTCAGCGTGTCTGTGATCGCTTCGAGGAAGGCGTCGACCGCCTTGCCTGCGTCGCGGTTGGACAGCTGGGCACGGCGGGCCACCTCGGCTACGAACTCCTGCTTCGTCACACTCTCCTCCAGTCCTAAATCGCTTGCAGGGCCGAAACGACCCTACCAACTCAGCGTTTGCCGCTCAACCATGCGGTTTTGCGGGGGTTTTCTCCCCCTCGAGCAAGTCTCCTGCCCGAAACAGCGCCCGCAAACGCACAGCCTGGCGCGCGAGCGCGTCTGCCCCGCCCTCTTCGCGATCGACCACGCAGACCGCCGTACGGACGACGAGACCGGCGCTGCGGGCGGCTTCGATCGCCGCGAGCAGCGCCCCGCCGGAGGTCACGATGTCCTCCACCAGGCAGACGTGCTCGCCCTCCTCGTACGGGCCTTCGATGCGGTTCGCAGTCCCGTACTCCTTCGCGGCGTCGCGGATCATGAGGAACGGCAACCCGGAAACCAGCGAGGCGGAGGCGGCGAGGACGACGCCCCCGAGCACGGGCGCGGCAAGCCGCACGGCCTCCGGCTCGTGCTCGCCGACGGCCGCGGCGATCCGCTCGCCGAGGGCCGCGAGGAGGTCTGGCCGCGTCTCGAAGCGGTACTTGTCGAGGTAGTAGCGCGACCGCTTGCCCGAGCGCAGCACGAAGTCGCCCTCCAGATAGGCCGCGGCGACGAGCGCTTCGCGAAGCTCCGCGTCGTTCACGTTTCCCGCGCCACCGCGAGCACCTGCTGCGCGAGCGGGAGCAGCCGGTCGGCCTCCGGCGAGCCGGCGGCGAACGTCACGAAGGAGCCGTCGTCGAAGTAGACGTCGATCCCCTCGCCGCGGCCGCCGAAGAGCTTCCGGTAGGCGAGCGTGCCGGCAAGCACGCCGCTCGCGAAGCCGGCGAGGCGCAGCACCCTACGCCTCATCGGCGAGCCTCCTCAGGCACTGCTTCAGGTCGTAGAAGACGAGCCCCGGCGTCGCCTGCTCGCCGGCGACGGCGACGATCGTCTGCTCGTCCCAGCCGGTGACGGCGAACACGTCACCCTCGTCGAGCGCCGCATGGAGCTGCGTGACCCGACCCTCCGTCCGGAAGGCCGCTGCGGCGTCGAGCAGCTCCAGCACGGCCCGCGCGAGCAGGCCTGCCCGCGCTTCGGGGACGCCGAAGGAGCCGACCGGCTCGCCCTCTCCGGACACGATCGCGGCCGCCTCGATCTGCGGCGAGATCTCGACGAGATCGGCGAGAGCGCGCCCCGCGTCCATCGTCGTCGAGGCTATCAGCGAGGATTCAGGCGTGACGATGAAACGTCGCCAGCTCGTGCACAAGTTTTTCGCCGACCGCGGCACGCACCTCGCAGCGATGGTCGCCTACTTCGCGCTCCTCTCGTTCGTGCCGCTCGTCTTCCTCACGCTGTCGCTGTTCGGCTTCGCACACCGCGCCGAAGCGTCCACCTTCTTCGTCCGCGAGCTGAAGCACGCGTTCCCGGGAACGTCGCTCGACAGCATCATCAAGCTCGTCCACCGGGTGCAGGACAACGCGAAGGCGCTCGGGATCATCGGTGGCATCGGCCTCTTCTGGACCTCGCTCTCCTTCTTCAGCGCGCTCGAGTCGGCGCTCAACATCGTCTACGGACTGCCGAACCGGCGCTTCCTGCACGGCAAGCTCCTGGCCCTTGCGCTCGCGACGAGCGTGCTCGTCACGCTGTTCGCGAGCCTCGTCGTGGGAGCCTTCGGCGTGAACGTGCTGAGAGACCACCTCGGGTCATACGCAGACAGCACCGCTGCCGCCTACGTCGTCTCGGTCTGCGCGTCGCTCGTCGGCGTCTTCGTCTTCCTCCTCGTCATCTACCGCTGGCTGCCGAACACGCACGTATCGCTGCGGGAGGCTCTGCCCGGGGCCGTCCTGGGTGCCTTCGTGCTCGAGGCGTCCTTCCAGGCGCTGCCGGTCTTCGTCCGCTTCGCCGACGTCAACGTGACGCTGCGGACGCTCGGCGGCCCCGCGATCCTGCTGATCTGGCTCTATGTGATGGCGAACGTCATGATCTTCGGCGGCGAGCTCAACTGGTGGTGGCGGGAGAGGCACGGCGAACAGGAGGCGTTGCAGCCGGCAGGCCCGGAGGAGCCGCGCCCGGCATTGCAGGAGGTCACGCGCCTTCGAGAGCCCTGAGCAGCGCGCGGGCTGCCTCGGCGCGGTGCGAGTGCTCCGCCTTCCAGCCGTCTCCCAGCTCGGCGACCGTCAGCTCCTCGCCGTTCGGGACGAAGATCGGGTCGTAGCCGAAGCCCTCGCTGCCGCGGGGCTCGGTCGCGATCGAGCCCAGGAGGGCTCCCGTGCCGCGCACCTCCCGGCCGTCGGGCGCGAGGAGGACGAGCTCGGAGACGTAGTGGGCGCTGCGGTTCTCCACTCCCTCGAGCTCGCCGAGGAGCTTGGCGACCGCCGGCGCTCCCTCCGGCGCGTAACGAGCCGAGAGGACTCCGGGGCGGCCGTCGAGTGCGTTCACGCCGAGGCCCGAGTCTTCCGCCAGCACCCAGCCGCCCGCGTGCTCGCGGCCGAAGCGAGCCTTCAGCGCGGCGTTGTCGTAATACGTGGCACCCGTCTCGGGCGGGTAGTCGTCGCGGTCGAGCGGCTCGATCGCCCAGCCGGGCAGGAGCCGCTCGAGCTCGCGCGCCTTGTGCCGGTTGCGCGAGGCGAGAACCGCGGATTCAGGGAAGCTCAAGGGCGACCGTCTCGGCCTGGAGCGCCGCGATCTCGCCGATGCCGGCCGCTGCGAGCCCCAGCAGCTCGTCGAGCGTCTCGCGCGCGAAGGGATCGCGCTCCGCCGTCGCCTGCACCTCGACCAGGCGCCCGTCTCCCGTCATCACGACGTTCATGTCGGTGTCGGCGCTCGAGTCCTCGGCGTAGTCGAGGTCGAGGAGCGGGACGCCTTCCACCACGCCGACGGAGACCGCTGCGACCGAGTCCCGGAACGTGCGCGAGAGGCCGAAGCGGTCGAGCGCCCGCATCGCGGCGACGTAGGCGCCGCAGATCGCAGCGCAGCGTGTGCCGCCGTCGGCCTGCAGCACGTCGCAGTCGAGCCAGAGCGTCCGCTCGCCGAGCGCCTCGAAGTCTGCGACGGCGCGAACGGCCCGGCCGATCAGCCGCTGGATCTCGACCGTCCTCCCCTGCTGCTTCCCTCGCGCGGCCTCGCGCTGGACGCGCTCGCCGGTCGACGCCGGCAGGAGCGAGTACTCAGCCGTGATCCAGCCGCGCCCCTTGCCGCGGAGCCAGCGCGGGATGTCCTCGTCGACCATCGCCGTGCACAGCACCTTCGTCCGCCCCTGCGTGATGACGACGGAGCCGTGCGGGTTCTCGAGGAAGTCCGGCTCGAAGGAGATCCCGCGGAGCTGGTCCGGCTTGCGTCCGCCTTCGCGTGCGCTCATGCAGCTGCCTCCAGGGTCGCGACTGTCACGTGCTCTACCTCCCGAACCGGGAGCTGGAGGAAGCGCCGGCCGAGCTCGCGGAACTCCTCCGGGTCGCCAGTCGTGAGGAAGCGGTAGGCGCCCTCGCGGCCTCGCTCGTTCTCGACGCCCTTGCGCGCGAGCGTCTCGGCCACCTCGCGAGCGGTCTCCTCGGCGGAAAAGACGAGGGTCACGTCGCGGCCGAAGACGCGCTCGAAGATCTTGCGGATCAGCGGGTAGTGGGTGCAGCCGAGGATCACGGTGTCGACCCCCGCAGCCTGCAGCGGCGCCGCGTACGCGCGTACCGCGCGCTCCGTTTCCTCGCCGTAGGGATCGTCGCCCTCGATCAGCGGCACGAGCAGCGGGCAGGCGAGCGGATGGAACGAGACTCCCGCGTCGAGGGCGTGCACGAGCTCGGCGTAGCGCCCCGCGTCTACGGTCGCCTCCGTTGCGAGCAGGCCGACGCGGCGGTTCCGGGTCGCCTGCACCGCGGCGTGCGCCTCCGGCGTGATGACCCCCACGACCGGCACGGCCAGCTCCTCCTGCAGACGCGGCAGCGCGGCCGAGGTCGCGGCGTTGCAGGCGACGAGGATCAGCTTCACGTCCTGACGGGAGAGAAAGGCGCCGATCTCGCGCGCGAAGCGCCGGATCTCCTCGAGCGGGCGGGGCCCGTACGGCAGGCGCGCGTGGTCGCCGAGGTAGACGAAGTCCTCGTTCGGCATCGTCACGAGACACTCGTGGAGAACGGTCAGGCCTCCGACACCGGAATCGAACACGCCCACTGGCCGAGAGTCCATGGCGGTCATCGTAAAGGGGCGCTAGCGTTCGTTTTCGTGGGTCGGACCAGGGTCGCCGTGCTCGTGGCCGTCGGGGTGCTCGTTTGCGCCGGGACTGCGTCGGCGGTATTCGCGGCCACGCGCTCGACCAGCCGGGCGACGCAGGAGCTGACGATCACCGTCTCGGACGGGACGAAGCTCGCGTGCGGGCTCGTCCTTCCGGGCGGCAGCCCGCCGGCGGGAGGCTGGCCCGGCGTCCTGCTCTTCCACGGGCTCGGCCAGAACCACCAGTACATGGAGACGATCGCGAACGCGACGCTCGCACCCGTGGGGCTCGCCTCGCTCGCCTGCGACGCTCGCGGAACCGGCGCCTCCGGCGGGAAGTTCGGGCTCGAAGGCCCGACGGAGGTGCAGGACGTGCGAGATCTCTTTGCGTGGTTCGCCGCGCGAGGCGACGTCTCCGACACGAAGATCGGCGCCTTCGGGCTGTCGCTGGGCGGCGGGGTCGTCTGGAACGCCGCGGTCGCCGGAGTCCCGTTCAAGGCAATCGTCCCGGCAATCACGTGGACGGATCTCGGGTCGGCGCTCAACCCGAACGGCGTGCCGAAGTCCGGCGAGATCGCGCGACTCGTTCAGGTCATCCCGACCTCCCGCTGGGACGCCACGCTCACCCAATCTCGTGCGGACCTGCTCGGCGGCGCGGTGACCGCGGCGGTAAAGCTCACGGAGGCGGCACGTTCGTCGCGCTCCGGGCTCCACTCCCTCACGGTCCCGACGCTGCTGGTGCAGGGGCGGCACGACTTCCTCTTCGACATCGACCAGGCGCTCGCCGCGTACAAGCAGCTCAGCGGTCCGAAGGCGCTGTACCTCGGCGACCTCGGTCATGCGCCGGCGGGGAACCCGGTGGCCGAGCAGCTCGCGTACGTCGGCACGGCCGTCGCGTGGTTCGAGCATTACCTCGCGGGAGTGGGAAGCGTGCACGACGGGATCAAGCTTGCGCACGACCCGTGGGACGGCACGACCACGTCGTACACGACCATCCCACGCACGCGACACAAGAGCGTGAACCTCCCGGGAAGCAAGAAGCTGTCGACGACGAGCGCCTCCACCAGCCGGACCGTGCGGCTGACGGGAGGACCGTTCGAGACGTTCGGCGACGGTTCGGTCACCGTCCGCTACTCGGACGCCGGACGGTCGTGGGTGCGGCTCGTCGCGACCGTCGGGGTGAAGGGCAGCTCGACGCCGGTGACCTTCGGCGCCGCCGTGCTGAAGAAGGCGTCGGGCGTCCTGCGGATCCCGCTCGGCAACCAGGCCGTCCTCGTCCCGCGCGGCAAGCGGCTCGTCGTCACGGTCGGCGGAGAGACCGCCGGCGGCGTCTACCTCAAGCCCGCCCTCTCGGTGAGCACCGGCTTCATCAGGATCGGCAGCATCACGCTCAACCTCTCGCTGCTCAAGAAGACCGTCTCTCGCTAGCGTCCGCCGCGTGGCGGCGACAGTCCGGATCGGCACGTGCTCCTGGGCCGACGAGGCCCTCTCGAAGTGGTTCTATCCGCCCAGGCTGCCTGCCAAGGAGCGCCTCGCCTGGTACGCGGAGCACTTCGACACCGTCGAGGTCGACTCGACCTACTACCGGCTGCCGAGCGAGTCGATGGTGCAGGGCTGGGCGGAGCGGACGCCGGAGGAGTTCACGATGCACATCAAGGCGTTCGGCCTCATGACGCGGCATCCGGTCAAGGCCGAGGTCGTGCCGGAGGACCTGCGCGCAGAGATGCCCGTCGACGAGCGCGGCCGCATCGACCGGCCGCCGCGCGAGCTGCGCGCCGAGGTCTTCCGCCGCTTCCTCGAGGCACTCGAGCCGCTCCGCGCCGCCGGCAAGCTCGGCGGGATCCTCTTCCAGCTGCCGCCGTACATCGTCTACAAGGACAGCTCGCTCGAGTACCTCGAGTGGGCGCGCGAGCAGCTCGGCGGCGACGAGATGCTCGTGGAGTTCCGGCACCGCTCGTGGCTCGACGACGAGCACCGCGCCGAATCGCTCGCGTTCCTCGAGCGGATCGGCGCCGGCTACGTCGTCGTCGACGCGCCGCGCTCGGACACGGCGAAGAACCTCGTCCCCACCGTCGTCGCCACGACGTCACCGACTGCGTACGTCCGCTTCCACGGCCGCAACCTCGCGACCTGGAACAAGCGCGGCGGGTCGGCGGCGGAACGGTTCGACTACCTCTATTCCGACGAGGAGCTCGAGGAGTGGGTCGGGCCTCTGCGCGAGCTCGCCGGGCAGACGAAGCAGGCCTATGCCTTCTTCAACAACAACGCCTCGTCGGAGGATCCGGACAACCCACTGCGGCGCGTCGCGCAGGCGGCGACGAACGCGCACCAGCTGCGGCGGCTGCTCGACGTGAACCAGATCGCGGCGAGCGGCGGAACGTAGGCTGATCGCGTGGACGTCCTCTCGATCCTGCACGGCGGGGACGCGGGCCCGGAGCTGTTCGCTCCTCTCGTGGCGGAGGCCGGCCACCGGCTCGACGAATGGCGCTTCGAGTCGGGAGCTCCGCCGACGCTCGACGGATACGGCGCCGTGATCGTCTGGGGCGGCTTCATGCATCCCGACCAGGACGACCTGTACCCCTGGCTGCGCGCCGAGACGGAGTGGCTGCGAGCGCTGCTCGAGCAGCCGCCGCCGACGCTCGGCATCTGCCTCGGCTCGGAGCTCCTGGCGCGGGCGGCGGGCGCCCGGGTCGGGCAACTCGCCGTGCCCGAGATCTGCTGGGGCGACGTCGAGCTCACAGGGGCGGGCGCGGCCGACCCCGTCCTGTCGGCTATGCCCCCGCGATTCGAGGGGCTCCTGTGGCATCACTACGCGCACGAGTTGCCGGAGGGAGGGGTCGCGCTCGCGCACAGCGCCGCGTCGCTGCAGGCGTTCCGGCTCGGTGAGCAGTGCTGGGGCATCCAGTTCCATCCGGAGGTGACCGAGCCCCAGCTCGGGCGCTGGATCGCCGACGAGAGCGACCCGCCGCCCGACCGCGAGCGCCTGCGGGCGGAGACGCGCGAGAAAATCGGCCAATGGAACGAGCTCGGCCGCCGGCTCTGCCGCTCGTTCCTCGCTGCCGCCGAGCGCCTGCGCGTCGCCTGATCAGGCGTCGGCCGTCGGGTCCGCCACCTGCGGCTCCGGCTCGGGCGCCGGCTCCGGAGGCGGCGCCTCTGCGGCGGGGCTGTCGCGCAGCTCGAAGTACGTGAGCGTCAGCGCGACGGCGAGAAACGGGTCGACGATCGAGTTGGCGAGCGAGCCGCCGATCCAGTAGCGCCAGAACGGCGGCAGGAAGGAGAAGATCCCCTGGATCACGCCCGAGGCGATCCCGATCAGGATCGCCGAGATGATCACGATCCCGAAGACGGTCCAGCCGTGGCCGCGCACGAGCTCGCGGGAGCGCGAGAACGACTCGCCGACCGCCTTCCCCTCGAGCACGATCACCGGGGTGATCAGGCACCACCAGGTGAGCAGGATCAGACCCGGCACGATCAACAGGACGAAGCCGAGCGCGATGCCGAGCCCGGCCAGGATCCCCGCTCCGATCAGCGTCACGAGGTAGGGCCGGACGCGCTCGAACAGCTCCTGGATGGAGGAGTCGATGCGCCCGTCGCGCACGTCGTCGACCGCGAAGACCAGCGTCCCCTGCAACCAGAACGTGCCGACGATCGAGACGACGGTCGTGATCAGCGCGAGGAGAACCGCGATGCCGGTGCCGGAGCCGAGGGCTGCGCCGAGCCCGGCGTTCAACAGATTGACGATTCCGAAGACGATCAGCGAGACGATGAAGAAGCGCGTGAAGAACTTCGTGTAGAGGCGCCAGGACTCGCCGAGGATGCCGCCGACCGTCACCAGCCGACCTTAAGGCCTGTCGCGCACGCTGCCAAGGGTCCCCGGGGTCAGGCCTGGTCCGGGCTTCTGGCCTCGGTGTAGAGGCCGCCCTGGGCCGCGGCCGAGCCGGCTATGCCGCCGCCCGAGCCGCGGAGGACGTAGGCGATGCCGACCGCGAACACCGCCCCGGCGAGCGGGCCGACGACGTAGACCCAGTAGTCGGTGAACGTCGTCCCGACGAGGTCGGGCCCGAACGTGCGGGCGGGGTTCATCGACGTGCCGGAGATCGGGCTGCCCCAGAGGCCGGCGAGTGCGATGTAGCCGCCGACGCCGATCGCTCCGAAGATCCCGATGTTCTGGGCACCGGACGCGGTTCCCAGGATCACGCTCACGAGCCCCAGCGTGAGCACCGCCTCCATCAGCATCGCCTGCCAGCTCGAGTAGCCGTGCGCAGGGTAGTTCGAGCCGTACTTCGCCGACACCTTGATCACCCCGCGCAGAAAAAGCGCCGCTGCCGTCGCACCTGCCAGCTGCACGACGATGTAGCCGGGAACGCGCCGCCACGGGAAGTCGCCGCGCAGCGAGAAGGCGACGCTGACGGCCGGGTTCAGATGCGCGCCGGACACCTTGCCCATGAACAAGATGACCCCCATCACCATCAACCCGGGTGCCACCACGGCCGCCGACCGGGTGATCGTGCCCGGGAAGGCCTGGCTCATCATCCCGCCGCCCGCGGCGACCAGCACGAGCAGGAAGGTCCCGTAGAACTCCGAGAAAAGTCGGCGCCACTCCTGGTTCGGGTCCTGGAAGTCCGCCATGGGACCCGTGATGTCGCGATCGATCCAGCCGAGAACTCCACGCTCGGCGCGCTCAACCTGCACGCTCACTGTTCAGCCTTTCTCACGAGGCGTCAAAGCTACGAGTGCCGGGTCGCGAAGACCTCATCCCGGCGGCATGAGATCTCCTAGTCCGCGAAAACGGATCGAGGCGGGCTCTCTGGAGCTACGGCGTCGTCGACGACCGGTGCGAGTCGCCGAGTTGGTGCCGACGCCGCCGGAGGTAGTCGTCGAGCTGGTGGCGCGGAACGAGGCCGGGCCGGATCCCGCAGGCGACCGTCGACAGCTCGCCGTCGCGGATCAGCGCCCGAACCTCGTCCTCCGAGCAGCGGAGCTCGGCCGCAACGTCCCGGACGGTCAGCGGTTCGGGCCAATCCATGCCCGCACCCTACGCCTACCGCTCGAGCGGCAGCTCGTTGTGGCGGCTCCACTCGTGCCAGGAGCCGGCGTAGTTGCGCGCGTCGTAGCCGGCCGAGCGGAGCGCGAGCGTCGCCAGCGCCGAGCGCGAGCCGGAGTGGCAGTAGGCGACGACCTCCGCTCCTTCGGGAAGCCCGACGAGCTCGCGGATCCGCTCGGGCGACGCAGGGTGACCCGGCCCCTCGAACAGCTGCCCGACCTCGAGGTTCCGCGCCCCCGGGATGTGCCCCTGGCGCGGGTCGCAGCTGTTGCCGGTCCGGCCGCTGAACTCGTCCGGCGTCCGCACGTCGAGGACGGTCAGGGACGGATCCTCGAGCCGGCCGGCGAGCTCCTGCCGGGTCGGCAGCGCGCGCGGCCGCGGCTCGAGCTCGGCCTCCCGCACCGGCTCCAGCTCGACGGCTCCCTCCTCGAGGTCGCCGCCCCAGCCGGCGATCCCGCCGAGGAGGATGGCAACGCTGGGATGACCAGCGAGCTCGGCCATCTGCGCCGCCGGCATCGCGCCGACGCCGTCGCCGCGGTCGACGAGCACGAGCCGCTCGCGGCCCGTGATCCCGTGCCGCCGCAGCCGCAGCGCGATCTCCTGCGCCAGCGCGCGCGCCGAGTCCTCGTCCGCCGCCGGCGGAGGGGAGCCGAGCACGAGCGGCCGCGAGCCAGGGATGTGGCCGCGCATGTGCGCGTTCGGGCCGCGCACGTCGCCGACCACGAGGTCGTCCTCGCCGAGGTGCTCCGCAAGCCAGCCCGCGTCGACGACGGCGTTCACAGCGCGGCGACGATTCCGGCTTCGGCCGCGATCGCGGGCCGCTCCTCGAGCCGCGCAATCCAGGCCGACAGCGACGAGAAGCGGCCGAGGTCGAAGCCGAGCATGTCGCGTGCGCGCAGTAGCCAGGGCACGAACGCGATGTCGGCGAGGCCATACTCCGCGCCACCGAGGAACGGCCGCTCGGCGAGTGCGACATTGAGCTGCATGAGCGCAGCCCCGAACTTTTCCTCCGCTCCTTCCTCGCCCCGCCGGAAGGCGTAGTACGGGTCCGTGAAATCGCGGTCGCGGAAGATGAGGAGCCGGACGAACGCGCGGTCTGCGGGATCCTCCGGCAGCAACGCCGGCTCCGGAAAGCGATCCTCGAGGAACTCCATGATCACCGCCGACTCCGGCAGCGGCCGGCCGTCTTCCTCCTCGACGATGGGCACGCGGCCGCTCGGGTTCTTCCCATACACCCAGGCCGGACGGTCGGACAGGTCGATCTCGACCGTCTCGAACTCGACGTCCTTCTCGGCGAGGACGATGCGCACGCGCGCGCAGTAGGGGCAGCGTGCGGCGTCGTAGAGCGTGATCACGGCTGCAATCCCATCACGGCCGCCAGCTGCTGGTACAGCTCCTGCGCGGGCGGCAGCTCGCCGGGCGAGCTCGCTGTCCGGGCCACCTCGCGCACGCGCTGCGCGTCGGCGCCGGTGAGCCGTGCGACGACGGTCGCGTTCGCGCCCAGCGCGTAGGCGTCGCCTGGGGGCAGCGGCCCGAAGTACTCCGGAACGGACAGGTACTCGTCGACGTCGGCCCCGCGGTCGAAGAGGTCGTAGCGGACGACCGCGCCGCGCTGGACGCCGAGCGAGAGGACGACGCCGCCGGTCGTGTACGAGAGCTCCTTCGCCAGGGACTTCAGCTGATCGGGGTCTTCGTCCGTCGCGTCCGAGCGCACGCGAATCCAGCCGCTGCCGACCTCGAGGTCCGGCTCGGCGCGCAGGACCTTCACGGTGTCACGCCGCACCTTCTCGGCGTCGTCCGTCTGTGCGTGGACGAAGCCGAACGTCGGCCCCTCGGGCGGAGCAAGCCGCTGCTCGAGCTCGGCGAGCGGCGCGCCGAGCGTCAGCTCGACGGGCTTCAGGCCCCACCGTTCGTAGATCCCGCGCGCCTCGTCGTTCGACGCGAGGACCTCGAGCTCGAGCACCTCGGCGCCTGCCTCGCGCAGTCGCTTCACCGCCTCGCGGACGAGCTCGGCTCCGGTGCCGCCGCGCCGCGCCTCGGGCTTCACGTACACGACCTCGAGGAAGCCGAGCCGCTCCCCCTTGCGAACCGCGACGGCCAGCCCGACGTCGTCGGCGAGCAGGACGATCTCCTCCCGGACCGCCTGCTCGAGCCAGGCGAGATCCTGCTCGAGGTCGTCCTCCCGCCACGGCTCATCCGGGATCTCCGTGTTGAACGCCTGCCACAGCTCCCGGACGAGCGGCAAGTCGTCTGCGGTGGCGGCTCGGATCACGGAGTCAGGAACTGTGCGAGGAGGTAGTGCGCCGTCAGGTTCTGGAACGGGTCGAACCGCACGCCCGCGGCCCGGACGTCCACGTCACCATAGAGGGAGAGGACTGCCTTGCGCAGCGCGAGGTCGCCCGCCGGCCACGCGTGCGGGCGGCCGAGGTGGCGGGCCAGGAACCAGTCGGCGGTCCACTCCCCGAGCCCGCGCACCGCGACGATCCGCTCCTTGACCTCGGCATCGGGAAGGAGCGCGATCCCGGCGAGGTCGAGCTCCGAGCGAGCGAGTCCGACGGCGTACTCCGCCTTGCGGCGCGAGAAGCCGACCGCGACGACCTCCTCTTCCGAAGCGGCGGCCAGCCGTTCGCGCGTGGGGAACGTCCAGGCGTGGCCAACCTGCTCGCCGAATCGCTCCACGAGCCGGTTGCGGATGGCGACGGCGGCGAACAGCGAGACCTGCTGCGCCGTGATCGCAGTCACGAGAGCCTCGAACGGGTCGGGCGCGAGCGAGGGCCGGAAGCCGGCGAAGCGGACGACGAACGGGGCGAGCAGCTCGTCGCCCGACGCCCAGGCGGAGAACGCGACGAGGTCGAACTCGAAGCCGAGCAGCTTGCGCACGATCGGCTCGGTCTCCGCGTCGAGCGGCTCGACGTCGACGCCGGCGTCCGCAGGCGCGATCCGCACTTCCCGCCCGGCGATGACTCGGTAGAGCGCCCCGTCCTCCCAGACCGTCGCCCGGTCGAGACCGAAGGCGCGGAACCGCGCCGTCGTCAGCTCGAGCGAGAACGGCTCCGGAGCCGCGAGGAACGCCACTGCCCGGCGGCGCTAGAGATGCGAGGTGAGGCCCGCGCCCGAGGCGTCGGCGCCCTCGGCGGCGTCGCCGTCCTCGGCGTTCGCGTACCACGAGCGCCAGTACGTCCCGTCGTCGAGGTCGCGCGCGAACGTCGACAGCCGCAGCGGGTGGAACGTGTCGCACATGACTGCGAGCTCGTGCGTCTCGTGCATCCCGATCGCCTTCTCGGCGAGCCCCGGCTGCGGCCCGTGTGGCAGACCCGACGGGTGGAGCGTGATCGAGCCGACCTCGACGCCCTTGCGCGAGCCGAAGTTGCCGGAGACGTAATAGATCATCTCCTCCGACTGCAGGTTCGAGTGGTGATACGGGATCGGAACCGCGAGCGGGTCGAAGTCGAGCTTGCGCGGGCAGAACGAGCAGATCACGAAGTTCTGCCCCTGGAAGGTCTGGTGCGAGGGGGGCGGCTGGTGGATGCGGCCGGTGATCGGCTCGAAGTCGTGGACCGAGAACGTCCACGGGTAGAGGTAGCCGTCCCAGCCGACGACGTCGAACGGGTGGTAGTCGACGACGTACGTCTGGTAGCCGCCGCGGACGCGCACCTTGACCGGGTACTCGCCGCGCTCGCGCACGGTGTGCAGCTCCGCCGGCGGATGGATGTCGCGGTTGTAGTACGGGGCGCCCTCGAGCAGCTGGCCGTACTGGTTCCGGTAGCGCCGCGGGATCTCAATCAGCCCCGGCGTCTCGAAGACGAGGTAGCGCTGGTCGCCTTCCGGCCTGAACCGGTACGTGGTGCCGCGCGGGATGACGACGTAGTCGCCCTCGGAGTAGGGCAGCTCGCCGAAGATGGTCTCGAGCGTCCCGGATCCCTCGTGGACGAAGACGACCTCGTCGCCCTCGCCGTTGCGGAAGAAGTAGTCCATCGAGCCGGCGGGCCGGCAGAGGGAGATCTCGACGTCGTTGTTCCACATGAGGACGCGGCGGCCGGTGATCTCGTCCCCCGCGGGCGGCGTGTCGAACGTCTTGAAATGACGGTGGGCGTGCTGGTCGGGCACCCACTCCTCACGCTCGATGGGCTCGAAGCCGGCGAGCTCCATGACGCGGCAGGGCGAGTGGAGGTGGTACAGGATCGACTCGTTGCCGACGAAGCCCTCGAGCCCCATCACCTCTTCGGTGAGGAGCGTTCCGTTCTCCCGGAACTGGATGTGACGCTTGCGCGGGACGTCTCCTAGGCGCTGGTAAAACGGCATCGGCCGTAGCTTAGATCGTCGGTCCGGTTTCGAATCTCCTCCCCTCGGGAATCACGGCGGGCCATCCCGCGCGAAGGAGACTTTTGAATGAAGGATCAGTCATGGGCGGCAGCCGCCGCGGTCGCGGTCACCGGCACCTTCACGCCAGGCGTGAACGGCCGGGTCGAGGTCGACGCTCCGCTCTCGGACGTCGGGCTCGCCTCCGGCACACAGATGGGAACCGTCGGCGGCGCAACCGACGAAGGCAACGATGTCGAAGGCCTGATCGTCGACGAGGCCTCGGGCTCCGGCTCGTGGACGCTCGGCACGACGAGCTGCCTCGGCTGAGTTCCCAACAGCGGACGGGCGCCCGCTGCGGCCGGCGCCCGTCCAACTTCTTACTCCAGAGCCAGCGCCGCGAGCCGCCGCCCGACCGCGGGTGCGAACTTGAAGCCGTGGCCCGAGCAGGCTGAGCCGACCACGACTCGACCGCGCCGCTCGAGGATGAAACTCTGGTCGGCGGTCGTCGTGTACAGGCACGCCTGAGCCTCGACCGGTTCCGGGTCGACGTCGGGGAAGCGCTCGCGCACCCAGCTCGCAATGCGCTCGACGATCGCCGGGTCGGGCTCCCCCACCGCGTCGGGATCCGCCTCCGCCCCGGCGTGATGCGCGCCGGCCTTGAGCCCGTACACCGGGTCGTACAGCGAGTACATCCCGTGCCCGCCGGTCTCGGCGTTGAGGTCCACGATCGAGGGCGGCGGCGGGCCTTCGCGGCGGAAGTACGCGAGCGTCTCGCGCGTGACGGTGACGGGCAGGTCCGGGAGGAGCTCGCCGACCCACGGGCCGGCGGTGACGACCACGACGTCCGCGTCGAGCTCGTCGGCCGACTCGATCCGCCGGTTCGGCTCGACGTCCACGCCGGCGGCCTCGAGGAACGCATGCCGGGCGCGGTCGGCGAAGACAACGCCGGCCTCGTGGACGTGCAAGGCCGTCCAGCCCTCCGGCAGGCTCGCGCCGAGCCCGCGCACCTCGTCCGGGTCCAGCAGCCGGTACGGCACGCCGCACTCGTCGAGCGCGCGAGCCGAGGTCATCGCCGGGTCGGCGACGAGCTCGACGAGCCCGTAGAGCCCGAGCAGGTCCGGGTCGAGGTCGAGCCAGCCCGCCCGCGCCTCCTGCGCGAAGCGGATCCAGTCCGGGTCCGGGTACGCGACGCGGAAGATGCGCGTGCGCCCGTGGCTCGAGCCGCGGTCGTGGTCGAGCTCGAACTGCTCGTGCACGGTCACCTCGGCGCCGCGCTCCCGCAGCGCCCAGGCGGTTGCGCAGCCCATCACCCCGGCCCCCACGACGGCGACCCTCACGCGGCGATCACGTCTCCGGGATAGAGCCTCGTATTCTCGGCGGCGTACGCGACGAGCCGCTCCCAGTCGATACCCGGCGGCACGCCCTCGTCGGGCGTCGTGACGACCGGACCGAGCGTGAGGGCGAAATCGCGCTGCTTCGCGCCGTGCAGCAGAGGAGCGACCCACTCGACGAACGGGGTGAAGCCGCCGATTGCGCCTTCGGCCCCGACGATCCCCGCGACGAGCTCGACCCGCTCGGCGCCGAGCAGGCCCGGATCCTCCTCGGCCGCCTTGATCGCGGCCGGGTTCGCGAACGCGAAGTCGCCGTCCTTGTCGAAGATCCGCACCGACGGCGGACGGAGCACCGGCGCGCGGAAGACGACGTCGGCAAGCGGGTACTCCGCATGCTCGCGAGCGATCCCACCGCCGGTGAAGAACGACTGCAGCGTCTGTGCGGCGAGCTGGATCACCTTGTCGCCTTCGATCCTGCCCGGCCAGCCGCGCTCGAGGAACGGCTCCTTGGGGCTGAACATGCACAACCTCACAATGTTGGCCTCATTGGGGTTCGGTGTGGACGACCACGTCGGTGATCTCCGGCCGCTCCCGCCGGATGAGCTCCTCGACCCGGCTCGCGTCGGCGTGCGCGTCGGCGAGGGTGTTCGCGCCGAGCCGAAGCGTGAGGTAGGCGACGAGCCCCTCGTCTGTGTCGACGAAGCGAAGCTCCGCCGGATCGATTCCGAGCTCGGAGCGGACGATGCGGCGCACCGTCGCCGCGTCCCCTGCAACCTCGGTCCCGGCGGCCTCCTCGCCGAGCGGCTCGAGGTGCGTCTGCACGGACGACACCTCGGGGACCGCGCGCTCGATCGCGTGCTCGACCTGCTCGGCGATTGCGTGGGCCTCCTCGAGCGACAGGTCACCCGGCAGCTTCAGGTGGAGCGAGAGCTCGGTGCCGCTGTCCACGGAGACGACGGAGACGTTGTGCACCTCGCGGACGCGCGGGACGTCGAGCGCTGCGGCGTGCGCACGCTCGCGGACGTCGGCATCGTCGGCCCGCATCGGCTCGACGTGGACGACGACGTCCGCCTCCGGCAGCGCCGACTGGACGGCGCGCTCGACCGCGTCGGCCGCCGCATGGCCCTGACCGACTGCGGCGTCGTAGCCGACCCCGATCACCACGTCCGCGAAGACGCGTCCCGCCGCCTGGCGCATCCGCAGCCGCCGCAGCTGCACCGGCGGTTGGACGCCGACGATCGCCCGGCGAGCCGCCTCCTCCGCATCCGCGGGTGCGCGGTCCATCAGGACGTCGACGTTCCGCCGCATGAGCCGCGCGGCGGCGATCAGGACGAGCGCGGCGACGAAGAGCGCCGCGATGGCGTCGGCGCGGGGATAGCCGGCGCGCACGAGCAGCAGCCCGGCGAGCACGGCGACCGAGCCGGCGAGGTCGCTGCCGAAGTGGAGCGCGTTCGACGCGAGCGCCGGGCTCGAGTACTCGCGCGCCGCCCGCCGCGAGACGACCGTCCGCGACACGTCGATGCAGATGACGATGCCCATGACGAAAAGCGCGTACCAGGTCGCGGTCACGGCACTGCTCCCGTGGACGAGATGGTCGATCGCGCGCCAGACGATCGCAATGCTGGCGGCGACGAGGATCGCCCCCTCCGCGAGCGCCGCGAGATGCTCCGCCTTGCCGTGGCCGTACTGGTGGCCGGGGTCGGCGGGGCGGACGGCGACCCCTACGGCGAAGAACGTGAGGAGTGCCGCGATGAGATCCGTGCCCGAGTCGGCGGCTGCCGAGATGAGCCCGAGGCTGTGCGTCGCGAGCCCGGTGCCGAGCTTGAGCGC
>DASXJG010000075.1:0-4568 GCA_036497525.1 Gaiellaceae bacterium | reverse complement strand
CAAGTTCTTCGGCCCGCATCTCGGCCTCGCCTTCGGCCGCGGTGAGCTGCTGCGCGACTGGCGGCCCTACAAGGTCCGGCCCGCCGCCGACGAGCCGGTCGGGAGCCGCTTCGAGACCGGCACGCTCGCGCACGAGCTCCTCCCAGGCTTCGTGGCCGCGGTCGAGTACCTCGAATCGCTCGGCTGGGACGCGATCGGCACGCACGAGTGTGCGCTCGGGCAGCGCTTCCTCGACGGCCTGCCCGATCGCTGCGCGCTCTTCGGCGTCGAGACGATGGAAGGCCGCGTGCCCACCTTCGCCTTCCGCGTGGACGGGGTCGCGCCGCGGGAGGCTGCGGAACGGCTTGCCGAAAAGCAGATCTCGGTCTGGGACGGTGACTACTACGCCTTCGAGCCGATGACGCGGCTCGGCCTGCAGCCGGAGGGAGCCGTGCGAGCCGGCTTCGTCCACTACAACACGATCGACGAGGTCGACCGGTTGCTCGAAGTGCTCGCCGACTTCTAGGCCGCGTTGTCGGCCTTTGCGGCGGCGGCGGCAGCCGCCCAGCGCGGATCGTCGCGGCGGATCCGATCCGGCTCGCGCCCGCGCAGCTCGGCGATACGCACTACCAGTCGCTGAAACATGACGACGTCGACGACGGGATGACTGGTCGGCACGAGAGTCGCGTCGCACTGGAGCTCGCGAAGCGCCGCGACGGCCGCCGCGGCGCGCTCGGCCGCGAACCCTTCGCCCTCGAGGACGAAGGCGCGCACCGAGTCGTCGACCGCGGCGAGGTAGCCGTGGAGGAGCTGCTCGGTCTCGTATGCCTCGGCCGCGACCCACGCGCCCTCGCGCAGCTTCAGAACTGCCTCGTGTGCGGTTGCGAGATCGCGACCCGCCCCCGCGACGAGGAACCGCTCCTGGCTGCCAACGAAGGGAAGATCGACCGTAAGCGCCTTCGCAACCGCCGTCGGCAGCCACGACACGTCCTCGCCGTGGAGCGCGGCGATCGCCGCGACCGCGCACGTGTAGCTCGCCGTGTGGCACCAGCTCTCCTCGATCTCCGGCGTGCAGACGACGACCTCGTCGCAAAGCTCGGCGATCGGCCCGTCCGCCTTGCCGGTGACGAGCCAGCGCGGCCCTCGCCAGGCACGCGCCGCCTCGAGCGTGAGCGGCGTCTCACCCTCGTGCGAGACGATGACGAGGAGATCGGCGTCGCGTTCGGGCTGGAGGACCAGCTCGAGCGCCTGCACCGCTTCCCCACCGGTCATCGCTGCGTGGAACGAGGTCCCGCAGCCGGTGAAGAGGAGCCGCCCGCCCTCGGGGAAGCGGCGGTCCGTCGGCACTTGCGCCAGCCACTCGGGCTGTGCGGCGATCGCCCGCCTGGTCTGCTCGCCGTGCACAAGGAGTAGGTCTATACGATCGGCGGGGGTGACGGTCTTCCAACGCGACACGCTCGACAACGGCCTGCGCGTCCTCAGCGCGGACCTGCCGTACGCGCAGTCGGTCGCGGTGATCGTGATGCTCGCCGCCGGCTCCCGCTACGAGACGCCGGAAATCGGCGGGATCGCGCACTTCTCGGAGCACATGTTCTTCAAGGGGACGGAGCGGCGGCCCAGCGCACGCCAGATCGCGGGCGAGATCGACGCGATCGGCGGCGAGTTCAATGCGTTCACCGGCAAGGAGAACACGACCTACTACGTCAAGTGCGCGGCCGAGCACCGCGACGTGGCGCTCGACGTCCTCGTCGACATGCTCCGCCACTCCCGCTTCGTCGAGGAGGAGATCGAGCGGGAGAAGGGCGTGATCGTCGAGGAGATGAACATGTACTACGACACGCCGCGCGACTTCATCGGCGGCGTCTACGAGACGCTCCTCTGGGGCGACCAGCCGCTCGGGCGGGACATCATCGGCACCAAGGACACGATCAACGCCGCGACCCGCGACACGTTCCTCGGCTATCTCGACCACTGGTACCGGCCGTCGCGGATGGTGCTCGGCGTCGCCGGCAGGATCGGCGACGGCTTGCTCGAGAAGGCGCAGGAGCTGCTCGGCGACCTCGGCCCGGCCGAGACCGGCGAGCCGGAGCCGGCAGCGCCGTACGCGAACGGGCGCGTCGTCGTCTCCACCAAGCAGTCCGAGCAGGCACATGTCTGCCTCGGCGTCCACAGCCTGCCGCTCGACGACCCCGACCGCTACGCGATCCAGCTACTGGCGACCGCGCTCGGCGGAGGGATGTCCTCGAGGCTCTTCACCGAGGTTCGTGAGCGCCGCGGCCTCGCGTACTACGTCTACGGGCTCAACCACAGCTACACCGACGCCGGCACGCTGTACGCGCAAGCGGGAGTCGACATCGCACGGATCGACGACGCGGTGTCGACGATCGCCGGCGAGCTGCGCAAGATCGCGGCCGAGCCTCTGCCCGCCGAGGAGCTCGAGAAGGCGCGGAACTTCGCGAAGGGACGTTTCGTCCTCCAGCTCGAGAGCCCGCAGGGGCTGATGATGTTCGGGCTGCGCCGGGAGGTGCTCGAGCGGCGCCTTCCCGATCCCGACGAGGTGATCCGCGGGATCGACGCGGTGACCGCCGACGACGTGGCGCGGGTCGCGGGCGAGCTGATCACGCCGGACCGGATGCGGCTCGCGGTAATCGGTCCGTTCGACGACCCGGCGCGCTTCGAGCCGTTGCTCGACGGCGCAGAGGGTTAGTCAGTCGCTCGAGCGCGGCGCGTCGAGCTTCGCCTGCGCGCGCTCGGCGAGCTCCCGGGTGCGTCTCACGTTGGCGAGGGTACGTTCGCGGCGCGCCTCGAACTCCTCGCGTTCAGCTTTCGTCTGCTTCCTCTTCGCCACCGTCTTCGTCCTCCCGCAAGAGGTCTCTATCGCGATCGCAGCGGTCGCGATATCCGCGACGTTGAAGAGTAGAGCAACGGCTTCCGTCCGCTCGATCACCGGATCCGCCATGCCTAGAGCCTGACCGGCAACCAAGGGCAGCGCAGGCCGGGCGGGGTACGCGCGCACGCCGAGCAGATCGTGCCCGGCGTGATTCAAGAGGACGGGCGGCGGCGCGTTACCCAGGTCGGCGGTCCAGTTGGCACCTGTCCCGGATCCGCCCGTTGGAGTGCCTTCGACCTCCGCAGCCGCTCGTAGAGGTGCCTTCTACCATTCTCGGCGGACGGATAAAACCCTCGCTCAGGACCTCTTAGACGCCGATCTCCGCAAATTGCGACTCGAGCTGCTCGCGGTCCTCGGCGTCGGCGATCTTGGCCGTCTCGGCGCGGCCGAGGTCGATGAAGCGACGCGCCTCGTCGGCATTTCCGGCTACGGCATTGGCTCGCGCAAGCGCCTCGTAGGCGACCGGGAGGTCGAACTCCTCCATTTCGCCTGGCTCGCTCAAAACCACCGAAAGGCACCGCTCGGCGTGGTGCAGCGCCGGCTCCGGCCGTCCAACCGCCGCGTACACGTGAGAGCAGAGCCAGTGCGAGCGGGCGCGGTTCGCCGTGGTCGCGCCGGCTGCAAGGCGCCAATGGAGGGCCGAGGCGTGGGCAGTGTCGACGATCTCGTCGGCATCCGCCCCCGCCTCGAGCAACTCCCACGTCTTGTTGTAGAGCTCTACCCCGACAGCGCGGTGCTCGTCGGGTGTCACGCCTCTGCTTCCTGCGCCTTCTCGTCGCCGGCCCGCTTGGCGATCTCGTCGACCACGGTCGGATCGGCGAGCGTCGTCGTGTCGCCGAGCTGCCTGTCGTTCGCGACGTCCCGCAGCAGGCGGCGCATGATCTTGCCGCTGCGGGTCTTCGGCAGCTCGGGCGTGAAGACGATGTTCGCCGGCTTCGCGATCGGCCCGATCTTCTGCGCGACGTGGTTGCGCAGCTCCTCGAGCTTCTCGACGGAGCCTTCGGCACCGCCCTTCAGCGTCACGTACGCGACGATCGCCTCGCCGGTCACCGGGTCGGCCCGCGAGCAGACCGCGGCCTCGGCGACCTCCTGGTGGTCGACGAGCGCCGACTCGACCTCGATCGTCGAGATGCGGTGCCCCGAGACGTTCATCACGTCGTCGACGCGGCCGAGCAGCCAGAAGTCGCCGTCTTCGTCGATCCGGGCCCCGTCGCCGGCGAAGTACGTGTCCTCGTACTTCGACCAGTACGTGTCCCGGTACCGCTCGTCGTCGCCGAAGATGCCCCGCAGCATCGCCGGCCACGGACGCTTGAGGACGAGGTAGCCACCGCCTCCCGGCCCGACCTCTTTTCCTTGCTCGTCGTAGACGGCGGCGGCGACGCCCGGGAACGGCTGCGTCGCCGAGCCCGGCTTCAGCGTCGTGATCCCGGGCAGCGGCGTGATCAGGATCATCCCCGTCTCGGTCTGCCACCAAGTGTCGACGATCGGAGTCCGGTCGCCGCCGATGTTCTCGCGGTACCAGATCCACGCCTCCGGGTTGATCGGCTCGCCCACCGAGCCGAGCAGGCGCAGCGACGACAGGTCGTGCTTCTGCGCATGCTCGGGCCCCCACTTCATGTGCGAGCGGATCGCCGTCGGCGCCGTGTAGAGGATCGTCACCTTGTACTTCTCGACGATCGACCACCACCGGTCCTTGTCC
>DASXJG010000074.1:0-10446 GCA_036497525.1 Gaiellaceae bacterium | reverse complement strand
TAGCAGACGAGTTGCCCGGGGCCGTGGTAGGTCGACTTGCCGCCGCGGTTCGTCTCGACCACCTCGACCTCCGCGCCCTCCGGCACATGAAGCTCCGCTGACTCGTCCGTCCGCCTCCCGAGCGTCACGACGGGAGGATGCTCGAGGAGGACGACCGTGTCCGGGATCGCGCCCTGCGAGACGGCCCCGGCGAGAGAGCGCTGCAGCTCCCATGCGTCGAGGTACGGCACCTCGCCGAGCTGGAAGACGTAGCCGCCGGTTGCCACGGCCTCAGGCTAGCGTCATCCCGTGGCCGTGATCCTCGTGGAGGGCATCACCGACCGGATCGCGCTCGAAGCCGTGGCCGAACGGCTCGGCCTCGACCTGGATGGAGTCGAGATCGTCCCGATCGGCGGCGCGCAGGCTGTCGCGCGCGTCGCGGCCGACCGCGCGGGCGCCCGCCTCGTGGGCCTTTGCGACGCGGGAGAGGAGCGGTACTTCCGGCGCGCGCTCGGCGACGCGGTGTTCGTCTGCACGAAGGACCTCGAGGACGAGCTCATTCGCGCGCTCGGGACGAAGCGGGTCGAGGCTGTCCTTGCTGCCGAGGGCGACCTCGAGACCTTCCGCAACTTCCAGAACCAGCCCCACTGGCGCGGCCGTCCCGTGGATGCTCAGCTGCGCCGCTGGCTCCAGGCCTCCGACAACCGCGGCAAGCGCTACCCGCCGCTGCTGATCGACGCGCTCGACCCGGCGGAGATCCCGGCGCCGCTCGCCGCCGTGCTCGCGCATGTCTGAGATCTGGTCGTCCGGACGTCCGCAGGCCGAACAGGATGTCGACGAGGAGCGGGCGCGAGAGCTGATCCAGGCGCAGTTCGCGCCACTGTCGGAGCAATCGCTCGTCGCACTGAGCGAGGGCTGGGATTACGCCGTGTTCCTCGTGGACGAAATTTGGACGTTCCGGTTCCCGCGCCGCGAGGTGGTCGTGGCAGGGACCGAGCGGGAGATCGCGGTGCTCCCTCGGCTCGAGGTCCCGGTGGCGGTGCCCCGGCCCACGCACGTCGGCGTGGCGAGCGACGCGTTCCCGTGGCCGTTCTACGGCGCCCGTTACATCCCGGGCGACGAGGCGGTCGGCCTCGACGACGACGCGAGGGCGCTACTGGCGCGGCCGCTCGCCCGTTTCTTGCGGGCGCTCCACGCGCACGATCTCGACCTCCCGGTCGACCTCCAGCGCCGTTCGGACATGTCGTTCCGCGTTCCGCGCACGCGGCAGGCACTCGCCGCGATCGGCGACCTGTGGCACTCGCCGCCGCTCGTCGAGGACGTACTTCGCGAGGCGGAGGTGCTACCGCTTGCCGAGCCGACGGCTGTCGTTCACGGGGATCTCCATTTCCGCCAGCTGCTCGTCCGTGAGCGCGAGTTGAGCGGCGTGATCGACTGGGTGGACGTCTGCCGCGCGGACCCGGGCCAGGATCTCCTGCTCGTGTGGAGCTTCCTGTCGCCTGCTGCGCGCGTGCAGTTCCTCGACGAGTACGGCCCCGTGAGCGAGGAGTCGCTGCTCCGCGGGCGTGTGCTGGCGCTGGGCCTCAACGCGAGCCTTGCGCGTTATGGGCGGGACGAGGGCCTACCGGCCATCGAGGCCGAGGCGCTTGCCGGCCTCGAACGGGCTGCGCTGGACTAGAGCGGCTGGCCGAACATCCAGCGGTGCCCCTCGAGGTCCTCCGCCGTGTAGATCCGGTAGCCGACGCCGGGCTCCTCAGGTTCGCGGAGGATCGTCGCGCCAGCTTCGACGGCCTGTGCGAAGTGCGCGTCCAGGTCGTCCACCTCGACGAACAGGCCGTCGATCACCCACGGGTTCTCGTGCATCCGGCGCTCGATCTCGCAGCCGTCTCGGTGGCTGCGCGAGGCCACGTAGCCCTCCGGCGTCGAGACGAAGATCGTGGAGCCCTCGAGGTCGAGCTCCGCATGCAACACCGTCCCGTGCTCGTCGGTCGAGCGTTGCTCTGCCTTCTCGGTCGCGCCGAACGCCGCCGACAGCCACTCGATCGCCGCGGCCGCGTCCTCGTAGCCGAGGAACGGAACCAGCCGCTGCGCCACTACTCGCCGTCGCCCTCCCAGCCCTCGAGCAGCTCGCGCAGGCCGCGCAGGAAGCGTCCCGCGTAGGCGCCGTCGACGAGCCGGTGGTCGTAGGTAAGGGTGATGTTCATCAGCGGCCGGATCGCGATCGTGTCCTGGCCGAGGTCGTCCTCGACGACCCACGGCCGCTTCACGAGCGCGTACGTGCCGAGGATCGCCGACTGCGGCTGGCTGATCACGGGCGTGCCGTGGAAGGTGCCGTAACCGCCCGGGTTCGTGATCGTGAACGTCCCGCCCTGGACGTCGTCGGGAACGAGCTGCTTGTTGCGCGCTTTGGCGGCGATCTCGGCGATGCCGCGCGCGAGGCCGAGCAGGTTGAGGCCCTCGGCGTTGCGGATCACCGGGACGATCAGGCCCTTTCCCTCGGCGAGCTCGACGGCGATGCCGAGGTTGACGAAGTTGCGCGTGACGATCGAGTCGCCGCGGATCTCCGCATTCACGTACGGGTACTCCCGCAGCGTCTCGACCGCGGCCTTGGCGGCGAAGGCGAGATAGGTCGGGTTGACGCCGTAGGCGGCCTGATACTCCTTCTTCAGCTTCTCGCGGACGGCGACGACCCGCGAGAAGTCGACCTCGATCGCGCTCGTGACGTGGGCGGCGGTGTCGAGCGAGCGGCGCATGTGCTCCGCGATCCCGCGCCGCATCGCCGTCATCGGCTCGACCGTCTCGCCGGGCAGCGTCTCGCCGGCTGCGACCGGCGCGGGCGCCGGCGGCTTCGGCTGCGGAGGAGGCGGCGCCTGGGCTGGCGGGGCCGGTGCGGGAGCCGGAGGCTGCGGTGCGGGAGCGGCCGGCTCCGCCAGCGGCTGCGCCGGCGCCTCCTGCGGCGCACCCCCCGACTCGACGAAAGCAAGGATGTCCTTCTTCGTCACGCGTCCGCCCGCTCCGGTGCCGGGCACCTGGGACGGATCGATTCCTTGCTCGCCGGCGATGCGGGCGACGACGGGCGACACGAACGACTTCCCGTTGCCCGACGGAGCCGGTGCAGCCGGCGGGGCAGCTGAAGGCCCGGGCGCGGTTGGCGCGGGAGTCTCTGCAGGCGACGCGGCATCCGCTTCGGCCGCGGCCTCGGCGGTCGCAGGCTCGGCGGGAGCGGGCTCGGGCTCCGGCGCGGCAGGAGCAGCCTCGCCGGCGGCTCCGCCGATCTGTCCCAGCTTCGTGCCGACGTCCACGGTCTGGCCCTCCTGGACGAGGATCTGGGTCAGCGTCCCGGAGGCCGGACTAGGCACCTCGGTGTCGACCTTGTCCGTCGAGATCTCGAGCAGCGGCTCGTCGGCCTCGACCTGCTCGCCCTCCTGCTTGAGCCAACGCGTGATCGTCCCCTCCGAGACGGACACGCCCATCTGCGGCATCACGACGTCGACAGCGGTCTCCGTGGCCATGGCCTCCCCTTAGTACTCCGCGAGTTGGCGCAGACCGGCGACGACGTCCTCGACCTGCGGGATGTACGCCTTCTCGAGCACGGGCGAGAAGGGGACGGGCGTGTCGGGAGCGGCGATCCGCTTCACCGGCGCATCGAGGTCCTCGAACGCCTCCTCGGCGATCGTCGCTGCGATCTCGCCGCCGAAGCCCCCGGTGCGAGTGTCCTCGTGCAGGACGAGCACCTTCGAGGTCTTGCGCGCCGAGTCGAGCACGGCCGCCTTGTCCCAGGGCATCACCGAGCGGAGGTCGACGATCTCGACCGAGACGCCGTCGGATTCGAGTTGCTGCGCCGCCTCGTCGGCGGTGTAGACCATCGCGCCCCAGGTGATCACCGAGACGTCGTCGCCGTCGCGGTGGATGCGCGCCTTGCCGATCGGCGTCGTGTAGCGCTCCTCGGGTACCTCGCCCTTGATGCGGCGGTAGAGGTGCTTGTGCTCGAAGTAGAGGACGGGGTTCGGGTCCTCGATCGCGCTGATCAGCAGGCCCTTGGCGTCCTCGGGCGTCGCCGGGCACACGCACTTCAGTCCCGGGATGTGCGCGAAGGACGACTCCGGGTTCTGCGAGTGGAACGGCCCGCCCGAGAAGCCGCCGCCCGACGGCAGGCGCACGACCATCGGCACCGGCGTGCCGGCGCGCCAGCGCTGCTTCGCCGCGACGGTGACGAGCTGGTCCCAGCCGCAGGAGATGAAGTCGGCGAACTGCATCTCCGCGACGGGACGCATCCCCATGATCGCGGCGCCCGTGCAGCTGCCGACGATCGCGGTCTCGGCGAGCGGCGCGTCGATCACGCGCCAGGGGCCGAACTCCTCCTGGAAGCCGAGGGAGACCTTGAAGGCGCCGCCGTAGACGCCGACGTCCTCGCCGATCAGGAAGACGCGCTTGTCGCGCCGCATCTCCGTGCGGAGCCCGTCGGAGATCGCCTGGAGGTAGGTGAGCTCGGCCATTACTTGTGGTGCGGCGTGTCGAGGTCCTCGGGCGAGGCGAAGACGCCCTTCGCCAGGTCTGCCGGATCGGGCTGGGGCGACTCGTCGGCGCGCTCGAGTGCGGAGGTGAGCAACCTCTTCACGCCGGCCGCGATCTCGTCTTCCTCCTCGTCGGTCAGGTCGGCGTTGTCGCGCAGCCACGAGCGGAACCGCTCGAGCGGGTCCGACGCGGCCCACTGCTCGAGCATCGGCTTGGGGACGTAGAACGCGTCGTCGTGGACGGCGTGGCCCTCCATTCGGAGCGTGAGGCACTCGAGCAGGGTCGGCCCGCCGCCGGCGCGCGCCTTGTCGAGCGCACGCTTGGCCTCGCGATAGACGGCGAGGACGTCGGTTCCGTCGACGACGACTCCCTCGAAGCCGTACGCCTCGGCGCGGTCGGCGACGTGCTCGGTGGCGAACTCGAGGTAGGACGGCGTGGAGTACGCGAACTGGTTGTTGTCGCAGACGAACACGATCGGAAGCTTGCGCGTGCCGGCGAAGGTCATCGACTCGTGCGCGTCGCCGCGTGCAGAGGCTCCCTCGCCGAACCAGCCGACTGCGACACGCGCCTCCTCGCGGATCCGGAAGGTGAGGGCGCAGCCGGTCGCGACCGGCAGCATCGCCGGCAGGTGGCTGACCATCGCGATCAGGCCCAACTGCGCGTCGGCCATGTGGACGTTGCCGTCCTTGCCGTGCGTCGGCCCGTCCTGGCGGCCCATGTACTGGGCGAAGATCCGCCATGGCTCGACGCCCCGGACGATGTGGACGCCCATGTCGCGGTGGAGCGGCGTGCCGACGTCTTCCGGCCGCATCGCTGTCGCGATGCCGACGGCGGCCGCTTCGTTGCCACGGCCGGTGTAGAACGAGCCGGGAATCTTGCCCTGGCGGTAGAGGATGTGCCCCCGCTCCTCGATGCCGCGGGTGACGAGCATGTTGCGGTACGCGCCGAGCAGGTCCTCGCGGTCGAGGCCTGCCTCGCGCACCTCGTGGAGCGAGCCGACGGGCTGCGCCTCTCTTGCGATCGCCATCGTGCGGAACCCTAGCGCCCGGCCCAGTCGTGGGAGTCGCCCATCTGACGCAGCCGTTCGAGCGTTTCTGCGTCGCAGAGCGCTCCGGCGAGGCCTGCCTCGTACGCCGCGCGCGGCGAGACGCCGAGCGATGCGGCTGCCTCGTAGTCGCGCGTCAGGTCGGTGTCGAAGATGGCCGGGTCGTCGGTCGAGATGGAGCAGCGGATGCCGGCTGCCACGAGCTGCGGCAGTGGGTGTTCTTCGAGGGAGCGCACCACGCCGAGCCGGAGATTGGAGATCGGGCAAACGTCGAGCACGGTGCCGCGGCCCGCGAGTTCCGCGACGAGGCCCGAGTCCTCGACCGCGCGCACGCCGTGCCGGATCCGGTCCGCGCCGAGGGTTTCCAGCGCGCCGCGCACGGACTCTGCGCCCACCGACTCTCCCGCATGAGGCACCGAGGCGAGGCCACCCGCGCGCGCGAGCGCGAACGCCTCCGCGTACGGCTCCGGCGGGTGGCCTTCTTCGGGGCCGCCGAGGCCGATCCCGACGACTCCGCTGTCGCGGTACTTGACCGCGTAGCGCGCCGTTGTCAGCGCGTCTTCGAGCGTGTAGACACGGGGGATGTCGGGTGTCAGGCGCACCTCGACGCCGTGGAGCTCATGGGCCTCCTGCGCGCCGTCGCAGTACCCGGCGAACACCTCGTCCGTGTCGATTCCGTGGAGGATGCGCGGCGCGAAGATCGCCTCGATGTAAACGGCGCCGTGCTCCTTGGCCTCGGCCGCGTAGGCGACGACGAGCTCCCGGAAGTCGGCGTACCGTTGGAGCGCCCCGGTCGTGAGCACGAAGGCGTCGAGGAAGTGGGCGAAGTCGCGGAACTCGGCACGCGACTCGAGGTCCTCCGGGAGCGCGTAGTCGTTCCGCTTCGCGATCGCGCGCAACGTGTGCGGCCGCACGGTCCCCTCGAGATGGACGTGCAGCTCGATCTTCGGATCAGGCGCAGGCACCTGCGAAGAAGCGTAGGAAGTTCGGCATGAAGGAGTCCCAGAGCGCGGTGTCGTGGCCGCCCGGCCTCAGATGGGCTTGCACGTGCGCTCGCCGCGCGTAGGCGAGCGTGGCAGTCCGGAACGGATCGCTCGCGCCGAGGTCGATCCACAGCGGATACGGCGGGCGGAGCTTGAAGACGTCGTTACGCGCGTAGTCCGCCGCATTGTCGAACGCGCCCGGGGCCGTCTCTCCGGCACTGAGCCAGAGCGCAGGCGACTGCGCGCCGACGCCACAGAACGCGCGTGGGTTGCGAGAGCCGAGCAGGAGCGCCCCGTACCCTCCCATCGAGATTCCGCCGATCGCCACACGCCGCGCGTGCGTGCGCTGGAGCCCCGCCGGAATCGCCTCGCGCATCACCATCGATCCCCAGCGGCCGTCGGCGCGGTTGTGCCAGTAGCTGTCGTCGCCGCCGTCGAGCAGCAGGACGTCGGGAGCGCGCGCTCCGAGCTTGGCGAGGGTGTCGAAGAAGGGCTGGCTGAGGAATTGCGACGGGCTTCCGCCCTTGCCGTGCATGAGCACGAGCATCCAGTTGCCATGTCGTCGAGGTACGACGAGGACCTCGTGCAGGTTGCGACGCGTGAACCGGCTGTGGAGCGTGAAGTCGACGAGCCGCGCGCCGCGCGTCGAGTTGTAGCGCGCGTCGGCGCCACAGGCCGCGATCGCCGCAAGGACGGCGGCTATCGTCAGCGCGTGGGCAAGGCGTCGGATTGGCTTAGGGAAGAGCGTCGGAAGGTCCTCGGCGACTGGGTTGCATTCTGTCTCCAGTGCGGCGCGGCGCGCCGCTGGTTCGAGGAGTTCGAGGCAGAGCTTCCCGACACCTGCCCGCAGTGCGGCGGCGAGATGCTGCGGCGCTGCAAGGGCTGCGGCGCGCCGTTCTCGTCGCTCGCCGTCGTCGATTGCGAGGAGTGCGGGTCATCGGTGCGCCCGAACGAACTCTTCGGCTCGAGAATCAAGCGCGCAAAGTGAAGCCGAATCCAGGCGGCAACGAGCAGCTGACCGCGCTCGCCGGAATCCTCCTCATCGTCTTCCTCGCGGTCGAGGCGGCAACGTTGCTCAACCTGCGTGCACTTCTGACGGTGCACGCGTTCATCGGCATGTTCCTCCTACCGGTCGTGGCGCTGAAGATGGGAAGTACCGGCTGGAGGATGGCGCGCTACTACCTCGGCCAGGGGGAGTACGTGCGCCGCGGTCCGCCCGCCTTTCCGCTGCGGATCATCGTCGCGCCCGTCGTCGTCGCATCGACGATCGTGCTCTTCGGCACCGGCGTCTACCTCCTCGTGACCCACGAGGTACAGGGCACCGCGGTTGGGCTGCACAAGGCGAGCTTCTTCGTCTGGCTCGCCGCGACCTCGATCCACGTCCTTGCCCGTCTCGCGCGAATGAGCGAAGCCCTGCGTTCGCGGTATCCGCGCCTCGGGCTGCGCTTCGGTCTCGTAGCTGCGACGCTCGTCGCAGGCATCGTCGTCGGTGTCTCGACGCTGCCGGCCGCCGACCATCTGCAAGATCGGATGTCGGCGCCGTTCGGGCTCGACGCGTCCTAGAACAGGTCGTTCTCGAAGGCCGGGACTACCGGGCCGGTCATGATCTGCGAGAAGCGGATCACGGTCACGAGATCGTCTGCCTCGACGTCGCGGTTGTAGAGCTGGCCGAGGAAGCTCGCCATCTCCTCCGTCCGCCTGATCTCGGGGTTGTCGTGCTCGATCTCCCGCGGCGACAGCTCGCCGAGCGTCTTCACCTCGACCTTGTCGATCACCGCGTCGAACACATGCTCGCGCGGGCTGAAGCGGACGCCGCAGAGGACGCGGACGACCATGCCCTTCTTGTACTTGCCGGACTTGTCGCCGAGCCGGATCGTGGCCGACTTCCGTCCCGAGCGCAGCTGGTCCGCGACGAGCGGCGAGTAAAAGTTGAGGGCGTACATCGTGGGCGGGAGTCTGCCACTAAAGAGCCGCCCGTTGGACATGCGCGCGCGTGACCTCCGTGGGCGAAGCGCACCCGAGGAGGCACAGGGTCAGCGCCAGCTCCTCGCGGAGAAGCTCGAGGACGTGGCGGGCTCCCTCCTCGCCCGCAGCGGCGAGGCCGAAGATCGGCGCGCGGCCCGCGAGCACCGCCTGGGCGCCGAGCGCGAGGGCCTTGGCGATGTCCGTGCCGCGGCGGATCCCGCCGTCGAGATAGACCTCGACCCGGCTTTCGATTGCGTCGATCACTTCGGGCAGCACGTCGAGCGTCGCAGGAACGCCGTCGAGTTGGCGGCCGCCGTGGTTCGAGACGACGATCGCCGCCGCGCCGTGCTCGAGCGCGAGCCGTGCGTCCTCGGCAGTGACGATTCCCTTCAGGACGACGGGCAGCCGCCCCTCGGCGGCGATCCACTCGAGGTCTCGCCACGAGACAGAGGCGTCGAGCAGCGAGAACTGCTCGGCCGGGTTCGACGGCGTCGCCCCGACCGCCGAGCGCGCGTATGGCAGCGGGAGGTCGGCAGGGACTTCGAACCCGACTCGGACGTCCCGCTCGCGGGAGGCGAGGCGCGGCGTGTCGACCGTGAGGACGACCGCGCTGCAGCCCGCGGCCTCGGCGCCGGCGAGATGCTCGAGCGTCAGGCCGCGGTCCTGGAAGACGTACAGCTGGCACCACTGTGTCACCCCGGGAGCAGCTGCCGCGATCTCCTCGTGGGACCGGGTCGTGAACGTCGAGACGCACATGCCGGCTCCCGCGGCGGCGGCGGCGCGCGCCGTCGCGCACTCGCCCTCCGGGTCGTACAGCTGCTGGTAGGCGACCGGAGCGACGAGCACGGGAAGGTCGAGCGGCGCCCCGAGCACGGTTGTGGCGGTCGTGACCTTCGACACGTCGCAGAGGACACGCGGCCGGAAGGTCCAGCGCTCGAAGGCGGCGCGGTTCTCGCGCAGCGTCCACTCGTCGCCCGAGCCGCCGGCGAGGTATGCCCAGGCGCCGGGATCGAGTCGCTCCTCCGCGAGCCGCTCGTAGTCGGCCGCCGACAACGGGGTGCTCATCCGCGCAGCTTCTCCCATGCCATCGCCGCCATCTCGCGCTCGCCGCCGTAGGACAGCAGCGTCGGCGCCTCTTCGAGCGGCAGCCAGCGCGCCTCCGCGACCTCGATCTTCATCGCCTCGTCGATCGCGCCGATCCGGCCGCGCCCTGCCCGGAGCAGGAAGAAGCTCACGATCTTGAAGATCCGCTCGCCGGACCCTCCTTCCCAGTTGGCGCGGTAGACGTAGCGGACGTCCCCGAGCTTCTCGACGAGGCGCCCTTCGATTCCTGTCTCCTCGCGCACCTCCCTCACGGCGGTCTCGGCGGCCGACTCGCCGTCGTCGATCCGTCCCTTCGGCAGCGCCCAGACGCGGTCCTTGCCGCGCGGCCGGATCGCGGCGAGCATCGGACGGCCCCGGATCGTCCGCACGAGCACGCCTCCGGCCGAGAACTCACGCTGCACGGCAGCGGTTCTACCAGTTGGCACTTGCGCGGGCTGAGTGCCAGCCATACAATACCCCCGGCACTCTTGAGGTAAGAGTGCCAGGAACTGTCACTGAGAGCAGTCAGGAGGCTCTGAATGAACCTGAAGCCGCTTGGTGACCGCCTCATCGTCGAGGTCCTCGAAGAGGAAGAGTCGACGGTGAGCGGCATCGTGCTTCCGGATACGGCGAAGGAGAAGCCGCAGCGCGGCCGCGTCCTCGCAGTCGGTCCCGGTTCCCGGGACGACAACGGAAAGTTCGTCCCGATGGACCTGGACGAGGGCGACGAGATCGTCTTCTCCAAGTACGGCGGGACCGAGATCAAGGTCGGCACCGACGAGCTGCTGATCCTGCGCGAGTCGGACGTGCTCGCCAAGGTCACCGGCGATCGCGAGCCGGCCGGCGCCACCGCCTAACGAAACACGGAGGTCAGAA
>DASXJG010000073.1:0-12757 GCA_036497525.1 Gaiellaceae bacterium | reverse complement strand
AACTTCGCCTGGCCGACGGCGGAGGTCGCGGTGATGGGGCCCGAAGGCGCGGTCAACATCATCTATCGCGACCGGCCCGAGGAGGACCGTCCGGAGCTGATCGCCGACTACAAGGAGCGCTTCGCGAACCCGTACACGGCTGCTGAGCGCGGCTACGTCGACGACGTGATCGAGCCGCGACGGACGCGGCCCGTGCTGATCGACGCGCTGGAGACCGCAGTGACGAAGGCGGAGCCCCGCCCCCGCCGCAAGCACGGCAACATCCCGCTCTAGCTCGGAGTCAACGGACGGCTGACGGCGACGGCGGGACGAGCGACCTCAGAGCAGCCGGGGATGCTGGGTATGCCTTCCGGCGTCGACTCGGGCGCTGAGATCCGGAGCCCGCCGAGGCGCAAGGTCACGGTCACCGCTCCCTGTGTCGGTGCGGCGGCGGGACGGGGGCACCAGCCACGCCATCCGAGCTCGATGTAGACCTTCGTTCCTGGTGCGAGCACACGAGCGGCCGGCTTTCCGAGTTGGTCGGCGGGTGACCACGATTTCTCGACGATTGGCACGAGCTTGCCCCGGAATGAGACCCGAACGACAGGCTTGAGGTCAGGAATCGCACAGGCTCGGCTGCTCGTGTTGGCGAGGGACATCGGCCCCAGAGCGGTCCCTGCGGCGCCGCCGATGGAGAACGAGGTCGAGAGCTGCGAGGAGCGACAGACGGGCGGGCTCTTGCCGGCCGAGCCGGTGGAGCTGCCCGTCTGGCCGGAGTCGCTGAGTAACGCGTACGTGGCAAGGGCGACGACGGCGGCGATCGCGACCGAGGCAGCACCGAATAACCGGCGCCGCAATTGGCGCGCCCGTGCCTCCTTGATCAGGAGCTCGAGCTCGTCGTGGGACGGGGGCTTTGGCGGCGCGATCATCTGGTGATAGTGTGAGCAGCACGATGCTCAAAGTCAAGATCGACAGACAGGAACCGACCGAGCTCTTCGAGCAGGTGGCCGCCGAGATCCGGCGCGCCATCGCCGACGGCGAGGCGAAGCCCGGGGAGCGGCTGCCGCCGGCCCGCGATCTCGCCGCCGTGCTGGGCGTGAACACGAACACGGTGCTGCGCTCGCTCCGCCTCCTCCGCGACGAGGGCCTGCTCGAGTTCCGGCGCGGCCGCGGCGTCACCGTCGCCGGCACTCCGGAGAAGAGCGCCGTCATCGCCCGCACGCGCGAGCTCGTCAGCTTCGCGCGCGAGCAGGGCTACCGCCGCGACGAGTTGATCAGGCTGATCGAGGAGCTCGCCTAGGAAACGAGCGCGGGTTCGGCCTCGACTGGAGCTACCAGGTCCTCCGCGAGTGCCCGCACGACGGCCGGGTCGAACTGGGTACCGGCGCACCGCTCGAGCTCGGCGAGCGCCTCCTGCTGGCTGATCCGCTCTCCGTAGCCGTGCTCCGACGTCATGGCGTCGTAGGCGTCCGCGACGAAGAGGATGCGAGACCCGAGCGGGATCTGGTCGCCCGCGAGGCGGTTCGGGTAGCCGGTTCCGTCCCACCGCTCGTGATGGTGGAGGACCCACTCCGCCACCGGCTCGACGCCGAGGCTCTCGAGCATCTGGTACCCGATCTGCGGATGCCGTTCGAGCACGAGCCGCTCCGCGTCGCTGAGCGCGCTCGGCTTGCGGAGGAGCTCTTCCGGGATCGCCAGCTTGCCGAGGTCGTGCAGGTGGCCGGCGAGCCGGGTCAGCTCGACCGAGGATTCGTCCGCGCCGAGCCGGCGCGAGATCCGCGCCGAGTAGTCGCCCACCCGCTGCGAGTGGCTGCCGGCGAATGCGTCGCGCTCGTCGACCGCGCGAGCCAGGCTCTCGGCCGCCCGGTACCGGGCCGCGCGGTCGGGCGTATCCGCGAGCCGGCCGAGGTTCGCGCGCAGGACCGACTCGGCGGCGTACGCACGCACCCGGTTCTTGCCGTCCTTCTTCGCCCAGTAGAGGGCGCTGTCCGCGAGCCGGATCAGCTCGTCGCGCCCCGAGCCCTGGGTCGGGTATGTCGCGACGCCGGCGCTCACCGTCACCGTCCCGACGCCGTTGACGTGAAGCGCGGCCACGCGCTCGACGATCGAACGCGCCACGGCCGTCGCCTGCCGCTCCTCCTGCCGGGGCAAGAGCACCGCGAACTCGTCTCCGCCGAGCCGGAACGACTCGCCGCCCTGGCGCAACCGCGACGCCACCTGGCCGAGCACGAGGTCGCCGACCGGATGTCCGAAGCGGTCGTTGATCGTCTTCAGGTCGTCGAGGTCGACGAGACAGAGCGCTAGGGACGTTCCTTCCTCCTCGGCGACGACGAGCTCGCGCTGGAGGCGCTCGTGGAAGCTGCGATGGTTGCCGAGGCCGGTGAGCGGATCCGTGAGGGCGAGCCGCATGGCGCGGATCGCCTTGAAGGTCGAGCGCTGGTAGAGGGCGATGGCCAGCAGCGGGCCGACGAGCGCGATCGAAAGCGCGGGCTCACGCTGCCAGAGCACGATGAGGGTCAGCGCGGCCGAAGCCATGAACGCGAACGGCGCCGTCGTCTGCCTGATGTTCTCCCATGCGATGGTGAAGAACGACCGGCCGGAGTCTGCTGAGAGGACGGCGCTGATCAGGATGAGGTTGACGACCCAGTAGTAGAGGAAGCCGCAGAGCACGACGCGCGCCACCAGGACGCCCGTCGAGCTCCCCTGGACGCGTTCCACCGCGAGACCGGCCGCGAGCGCCGAGAGTGCGAACATCGAGCCGTTGTAGGCGATGCGCACGGGCGGGCGGCGCTGGAGCAGGTGGGTGAGCGTGGGGCCGCCCGCGGCGACGATCACACCGGCGGGCCAGCCGAGCAGGATGATCGCGGAGACAGAGAAGACGAACCCGAGCGTGACTCCCGTGGCGCCCATTCCCTCGACCGGCACCGGGAAGCGCTCGGCCAACGCCATGGCGGCAAACAGACCGAGGAGCGCTGCGATGTCGCCAGCGGAGCGCGGGACCGTCGCATAGCGATAGAGGGCGAATCCGAGTGTGACGGTGCCCGCGGCGATGACGGGCACCACGACCGCCAGCACCCTCGGCGGGATAGCAGCGGGAGTCGTCACCGCTGCCTTCTACCGCGCCGGATCTCGTCCGGCCGAAACCGGGCTCCGAGAAGCTGCCCGCGGCTGGTGATCACCTGACATCGTTTCCTCCCCTACGAGGTTTCGCCGGTGATTACCAGTTGTAATTGAGCAGCTGCAGGCCGTAGCTGCCGAGCACCGCCGCGACCGACGCGGCGAGAGCCAGGAGAATCACGAGGCGGAACTTCCACTCCAGCATGTTCCCTCCAGGGACGTTCGTCGAAGGACGCCAGGACACAAAAGATTGTGGTTACGACTCCCGCGCGCCGAAATCACCCGAAGGGGGTAACTGCTATTGCGGATTCGGGCCTAATGCCCCGGCTGCTAGGGCTCGAGCCCGGCCTCCTTGAGGGGCCGGCGGCCCCAGGCGAACCGCTTCTTGTACCAGCCGCTCAGCTGGGCGAGCGCGACGCCGCGGTCCGAGGACTGGATGAACCAGCCGTTTCCGACGTAGATCGCGGTGTGGAAGATCTGCGGCCCCGTCGACCTGGAGCCGTTCGTGCCGAAGAAGATCACGTCGGCGGGCTGGAGCTTCGCGAACGCGATTCGCTTCGAGCGCGGAACCTCGACGCTCATGGTGTACGTCGTCCGGCCGCGGAGCATGGAGGCGAGGGATCCCTCGTTCGGGTAGCTCTGCAGCTTGTAGACCCGCCAGACGAAGCCGGAGCAGTCGTAGCCGCCGCGCGCCGTCACGCCGAACTCGGTCTCGGTGTTGTCGTTCGTCCCGCCCCAGATGTACGGCATCCCGATCTTCGAGAATGCGACGTTGAGGATGCGGCGCTGCCAGTCGTTCAGCTGCGGCAGCTCGAAGGACGAGGCGAGGGTCTGCACCTGCTGGACCTGCCAGCTGTCCTGTAGCACGCCGAAGCCGAGGACCTGCGCTGCGGAGTAGGCGGCCTCTGCCCGGGTGGCCGGATCCTGCGGACGCAGCTCCAGGAAGTCCTGCGCGGCCGGGTGGTTGATGCGCAGGCCGAGCAGCCGGGCGACGACCTCAGTGCCGAAGCGGCCGGGGACCGCGGTGCCCGCCGCGCGTGCCCCTTGCGCGAACTCCTTTGCGGCCTGCCCCAGGCTGAGCGCAGAGACGAGCTCGCGGTCGAGCTGTGCCATCGACTCGGGCGCGGTGGGATTGGGGACGGTCGGCGCGGTGGTGGTCGGGGTCGTGCTTGTCGTCGTGCTTGTCGTCGTGGTGTCCGTCGTGGCCGTCGTCGTCGTGGAGGAGTCGGCAGGCGGCAGCGTCGCGGGCGGCCCGAGCTCCTGCTTCAGGTCGAAGCTGAGATTCGCGAGCGTCTGCTTGGTGAGCGCCGAGTTCGGGTGAAACTTCTTGGCGCTCTTCGCGTCCATCAGTCCGTGCGCCACGACGGTGGAGATCTGCGGCGCCGCCCAGTTGGGGAGGCTGCCGGAGGCCCCGACGGCCACGGCGGCACCGGCGGCAGCAGCCGTCAACGCAGCCGCAAGCGTGAGGACGCGCTGACCCACGGAATGGTCATCGGCCGCATCGGCACCGGGCATTACCCTCCAATTACCCTCCTGGGTGTGGAGATCACGCCCGAGCCCCATGCGGTGGAGCGCGAGGCGATCCTCGCTGCCCTGGCCGCCGAGGACGCTCAGGAGCGGCGGGCTTCACCGTGGGCCGCGGCGCTTCTGCCGAGGCGCGACGGCGACGAAGACGAGCCGTAACCGGAGCGCGCTGCCGGGCGTTCCCTCCTCATGTGGGAGGAGTGCATCCGCTGCGGCGAGGCGCCGGCCGTCGACGAGCAAGGCTATTGCGGTCACTGTCACTGGGCCGTCCGAGCCGAGGTCGAGGAGGGGTTCTACGCCCTCCGCGAGTACCTCCGCGCCTGGGCCCGGTTCGACGAGTGGTGCGAGGCTCGCGAGCGCCTCGCGGTCTGATACGCGACGCCTTTGCTATTCCGGCTGTGCCCGGCTGAACAGCCGAGGCGCGCTGCGCGCGTAGTCGAGGCCCGACACCCACGTCAGCACGACGGCGACGAGCAGCGCCCACCAGGCGACGCGGTCGCTCCAGGCGCCGGCGGCTGCGAAGCCGGCCACCGCGGCGGCCACTGCCTGGGCCCACGTCTTCAGCTTCCCCAGATCTCGCGCGGCGAGGACGACGCCGCGTTCGATTGCCGCCTGCCGCAGCCCGGTGATGAGCACCTCGCGGACGACGATCGCCGCGACCATCCAGCCCGGCGCGACACCTTGCTCGACGAGCATCACGAGCGCCGCGAGCACGAGCACCTTGTCGGCGATCGGGTCGAGGAGCGTTCCCAGCGAGGAGGTGCGGCCGTGCCTGCGCGCAAGTCTCCCGTCGAACCAGTCGGTGGTCATCGCGACGCAGAAGACCGCGGTCGCCCAGTAGTTGTGGTTCGGGAAGTCCCAGGCGTAGAGGACGACGACGATCGGAACCGACGCCGCACGTGCGACGGTCAGCTGGTCGGCCGGCGTGAGCCCCACGACGTGGAGAATACGGCCCGCTCATGTTCAACAAGGTTCTGGTCGCAAATCGGGGTGAGATCGCGATCCGCGTGTTTCGCACCCTGCGGGAGCTCGGCATCGGCGCGGTCGGTGTCTATTCCGAGGGCGATCGCAAGGCCCTCCACGTCGCGTACGCCGACGAGGCTTTCCTGCTCGGGCCGACTCCGGCGGCGGAGAGCTACCTCGCGGTCGATCGCATCCTCGACGCAGCGCAGCGTGCGGGGGCGCAGGCGATTCATCCCGGCTACGGCTTCCTCGCCGAAAATGCGGGGTTCGCACGAGCGGTGGAAGACGCCGGGCTCGTCTGGATCGGTCCGCCTCCTGCCGCGATCGAGCTGATGGGGAACAAGACCGCGGCCCGCACGGCGATGCAGGCGGCCGGTGTCCCGATCATCCCCGGGACGACGGAGCCGGTCGGCTCGGTGGAAGAGCTCCTCGCGCTCGGCGAGGAGATCGGCTACCCGTTGCTGATCAAGGCGGCGGCGGGCGGCGGCGGCAAGGGGATGGAGGCGGTCGAGGCGCCCGGCGACGCCGAGCAGGCGTACGAGCGCGCACGGCGCCAGGGTGAGTCGTACTTCGCAAACCCGGACGTGTACTTCGAGAAGCTCATCGTCGACCCGCGCCACGTCGAGGTGCAGGTGCTCGCCGACGCGCACGGCAACGTCGTCCACCTCGGCGAGCGCGACTGCACGATCCAGCGCCGCCACCAGAAGCTGATCGAGGAGACGCCCTCGCCCGCCGTGGACGAGGTGTTGCGGGCACGGATCGGCGCGATCGGAGTCGAGGCGGCGCGGGCGTGCGGATACCGCTCCGCCGGCACTGTCGAGGGCCTGCTCACGAGTGACGGCGAGTACTTCTTCATGGAGATGAACACGCGGATCCAGGTCGAGCACACCGTCACCGAGGCGGTCACGGGGCTCGATCTCGTGCGCGAGCAGATCCTCGTGGCGCTGGGGGAACCGCTCTCGGTGCGCCAGGATGACGTCGAGCTCCGTGGGCACGCCATCGAGTGCCGGATCAATGCGGAGGACGCGGCCCGGGGCTTTCTCCCGTCGCCGGCGCTCGTCACCGGCTACCGCGAGCCGTCCGGGCCGGGCGTGCGGGTCGACTCGGGCGTCGCCGCCGGCTACGAGGTCTCGGGCGCCTACGACCCGCTGGTCGCGAAGCTGATCGTGCACGGCGAGGACCGCGAGCACGCACGGCGCCGGATGCTTCGGGCGCTCGACGAGCTCTGGATCGAGGGGCCGACGACGCTGATCGGCTTCCACAAGGCCCTCCTCTCGCATCCCTGCTTCGTCGCGGGGGAGACGTGCCACGGCATCGTCGAGTCGGCCGAGCTCGCGGCCCGGGCGGCAGAGCTCGACGGTAGGCCGCCCGTGGCTCCTCCAAGTAACAGTCTGTTACTTGGAAACACAGGTCCGGACGGGAGGATGCTCGAGCATGTCCGGACGGTCGAGGTGGACGGACGGCGGTTCGAGGTACGGCTGTCCGAGCCGGAGCCGGCCTGGCGTGCGCTCGCTCGCAGGCGCCGCGAGCGCGTGCGGGAGCGCGGCGGCGGCGCGGGCGGGCGGGACGCGGTCGTCTCGCCGATGCAGGGAACGGTTCTCGCCGTCCGGGTTTCCGACGGCGACGAGGTGGAGGCGGGACAGGTGATCTGCATCGTCGAGGCGATGAAGATGGAGAACGAGGTACACGCCCACCGCAGAGGCGTCGTCCGGGGCCTTTCGGTGGAGCCGGGCCGGCAGATCGCGAGCGGCGAGGTGATCTGCGAGATCGCGTCCGACTGAACCGGTGGCGCGGCTCGTTCGTAATCAGCCCTCAGTACCTAAGTTCCAAGGAGTGATTCCAATGCGTTTGCGTGTGATTCCGAAGAAAGCATGGCCGGCGGCAGGCATCCTCGGGTTGGCTGCTCTCCTGGCCGGTTGTGGCGGGGGCTCCTCGAGCCCGACGACAACGACGAGCTCGTCCGGCTCCTCGGCGAAGCCGTCGACGAGCTTCAGCACCGCCAACGTCTCGGGCGTCGGGACGGTGGTCGTCGACGGCAGCGGCAAGACCGTCTACATCCTGACGGCGGACGGCAAGACCAACCTTCCCTGCACCGACGGCAGCGGCTGCACCGGCCTGTGGCCGGACCTCCCGCTGCCCGACGGAAGCTCGGGCGCGAAGGCCGGTACGGGGATCAAGGCGTCGCTGCTCGGCACGAAGAAGTCGAGCGACGGCGAGACCTATCCGACCTACAACGGCTGGCTCATGTACGAGTACTCCGGCGACTCGGGGCCCGGCGACTCCAACGGCCAGGGGATCAAGAGCTTCGGCGGCACCTGGTACGTCCTCGACTCGTCGGGGAACCCCGTCACGTCCGGCGGGTCGTCGGGCGGGGGCGGCTACTAGTACTTACAAATCCGGCGCGGGACGATGCGCGTAGACACCGGCGACCCCAGTTAGGAGGAGACGAATGAAGATCAGAATCGCTCTGGCCACAGTCGCCGCGGTCGCTCTCGCCGCCGCCGGCGTAGCCGCCGCGGCCGCCGTCACGCATCAGGGCTCCGTTGCGAGCGGCACGGTCAACTTGCACAAGACGAAGCTCGGAAAGGTGCTCGCCGGCAAGACGGGCAAGACGCTCTACCTGTTCTTGGCCGACAAGCACGGGAAGAGCGCCTGCTACGGCAAGTGCGCCACCAACTGGCCGCCGCTGATGGCGGGCAAGCCGACCGCGGGCGCCGGCGTCAAGGCCGGGCTGCTCGGGACGACGAAGCGGAAGACCGGAGCGAAGCAGGTGACGTACGCCGGCCATCCGCTCTACTACTTCAAGCTCGACAAGGCCGCCGGGCAGGCGAACGGCGAGGGCCTCGACTTCTTCGGCGGCAAGTGGTACGGAGTCAACTCGGCCGGCCGGGCCGTCAAGCACGCACAGGCCGGCGGCGGAGGCGGCGGGGGAACGACCACGTACCCCACCACCACCACCAGCCCCTACCCCGGCTACTAGAGGTCAAGCGCGCAGTCTCCCCTGAACTGCGCGGTCCACCGGCGTCGCGTCGTTAGTGTCCGGCGCCGGTGGATCTCTACGAGTACCAGGGCAAGGATCTCTTCCGGCGGGTAGGGATCCCTGTCTCCGAGGGGCGCCTCGCCGTCTCGCCCGAGGAGGCGCGCACGGCGGCGGAGGAGCTCGGAGGCCCCGTCGTCGTCAAGGCGCAGGTGCTGACCGGCGGCCGCGGCAAGGCCGGCGGCGTCAAGCTTGCCGAGGATCCGGCCGACGCCGAGGCGAAGGCGCGCGACATCCTCGGGCTCGACATCAACGGCCACGTCGTCCGCACGCTCTGGATCGAGCAGGCGTCGGACATCGCGCGCGAGTACTACCTCTCGATCACCTTCGACCGCGGCGCGAAGAAGCCGCTCTTCATGTTCACGACGCAGGGCGGCGTCGAGATCGAACAGGTCGCGGAAGAGAATCCCGATGCTCTCGTCCGGCTCCACGTCGACCCGCTCGAGGGTTTCCAGCCGTGGGTCGCGCGGCGCCTGGTCTACGGCGGCGGAGTCGAGGATCCGTCCGAGCAGAAGCAGATCGCGGCGATCGTCGAGAAGCTCTACCGCGCCTTCGTCGAGTTCGACGCGATGCTGTGCGAGATCAACCCGCTCATCGTCACGCCGGAGGGCGAGGTCAAGGCGCTCGACTCGAAGTTCACGGTCGACGACAGCGCGCTGCCGCGGCATCCGGACATCGCGGAATGGCGCGATCCGACCGCTGCCGACCCGATCGAGACGTTTGCGAGGGAGAAGGGCGTGACGTACGTGAAGCTCGACGGCGACGTCGGCGTGCTCGCCAACGGCGCGGGTCTCGGCATGTCCACGGTGGACGTCGTGGCGCAGGCGGGCGGCCGCCCCGCGAACTTCTGCGACCTCGGCGGCGGCGGCAGCGCCGAGGGAGTCGTCGACGCGCTCGAGGTGATCACGCGCGACGAGCAGGTGCGCTCGATCTTCTTCAACATCTTCGGTGGGATCACACGTTGCGACGAGGTCGCGCGCGGGATCCTCGCCGCGCTCGACCGGCTCGACATGTCGCGCTATCCGATCGTCGTCCGGCTCGACGGGACGAACGCCGAGGAAGGCCGGCAGATCCTCGCCGACGCCGGCCGCGAGAACATCTATCCCGAGGCGACGATGCTCGACGGCGCCCGGCGGGCCGTGGAGCTCGCGGCGGAGGCGTCATGACGGACATCTGGAGCGACCGCGCCGACGAGTACCGTAAGAGCAAGACGCACGCGGCCGGTGAGGACCTCGACCTCGTGGTCGCGTGGTGCGAGCCCGGCCCGGACGTGAGCGTGCTCGACGTCGCCACCGGCGGGCGTCATGTGGCGCGGCGAGTGCGAGATCTCGGAGCCCAGGTCGTGACCGTCGACTCCGCACCGGGGATGGAGCCCGACGTGATCGCGCCGGCCGACCATCTCCCGTTCGCCGACGCGAGCTTCGACGCCGTGGCCTGCCGCATCGCGGCGCACCACTTCCCGGACGTGCTGGCCGCGCTGATCGAGATGACGCGCGTTGCACGCCACAGGGTCGTGATCTGCGACAACGTCTTCGTGAGCGAGACCTCCGAGGAAGCGGATCGGCTTCGCGACCCGAGCCACGTCCGCAATTACGGCGTCGCGGAGTGGCACAGCTTCTTCGAGCTCGCCGGGCTCCGCGTCGCCGAGGAGGCCTACCTGGTCCGCGAGACGGGCTTCGAGGCCTGGCTCGCGCGAACGGAGACGCCTGCAGAGGACCGCGAGCGCGTCCGCGAGCTACTCGGAGACCGGGTTCGCGACGGCCGGTTCGAGCTGCCGACCGTCGTCCTCAAGGGCATCAAAGGCGCGGGCGCCTAGTGGCCATCATCCTCGACAACGACACCCGCCTCGTCGTGGCCGGGCTGACGGGCTCGGAGGGACGCTTTCACGGCCTCCGCAACCGCGCCTACGGCACGAACCTCGTCGCCGGCGTCACGCCCGGCAAGGGCGGCCAGGATGTCGAAGGCGTCCCGGTGTTCGACACCGTCGCGGAGGCCGTCGACGAGGCCGGTGCCGACACGTCGCTCATCTTCGTGCCGGCCCGGTTCGCGGTGGACGCGATCTACGAGGCGGTCGACGCCGGCGTCGGCACCGTGATCTGCATCACCGAGCACATTCCGGCGCACGACATGCTCAGGGCGTACACGTACTTCCGCGGCCAGGGGACGACGATGATCGGGCCGAACTGCCCGGGCGTCCTCTCGCCTGGCAAAGCGAACGCCGGGATCATCCCCGCCGAGATCTTCCGTGAGGGGAGCGTCGGCCTCGTCTCGCGCTCGGGGACGCTCACGTACCAGATCGGCCACGAGCTCGCGCAGCTCGGCCTGGGCAACTCGACGATCGTCGGCATCGGCGGCGATCCCGTGGTCGGCTCCTCCTTCGTAGACGTGATCGCGAAGTTCGAGGCCGACGACCAGACGGAGCTGATCGTGCTCGTCGGCGAGATCGGCGGCGACGAGGAGGAGAAGGCCGCCGTGTTCGTCGCCGAGCACGTGACCAAGCCGGTCCTCGCCTACATCGCGGGCTTCTCGGCGCCGCCGGGCAAGACGATGGGCCACGCCGGCGCGATCATCTCCGGCTCCTCCGGCACGGCGCAGGGGAAGAAGGAGGCACTCGAGGCGCGCGGGATCGAGGTCGGCACGACGCCGACCGAGGTCGCGCAGCTGGTAGCCGCGCGCCTCCGCTAGGGCCTTGGACGAGGACTCGACCCGCGCTTCGGACGAGGAGCGCGAGCGGGCGGCACTCGAGCTCCGCGAGCACCTCGTGGCGGGGCGGCTCACGCTCGAGGAGTTCTCGGAGCGCGTCGAGCTCGCCTACCGCGCGAGCACCGTGAGCGATCTCGAAGCCGTCGGCTCGGCGCTGCCGGTAGCGGCAGGCGGCCGGCGGATGCTCCGTCCGGTCCGCGCGACGGTCGGCTTCTTCGCGCACATCGTCCGGCGCGGGAGGCTGAGGATGGGGCGTAGAAGCGCAGTGGTCTCCTGCTTTGCCGACGTGGATCTCGACCTCCGCGAGGCGGAGATCGCCGGCCTCGAGACCGATGCCTACCTGTTCGTGCTGTTCGGGAACGTCGACATCTACGTCCCCGAGCAGGTCGGGGTCGACGTGATGGGCCTGACCGTCTTCGGCCACAGGAGACAGTGGGGCCGGGAGGCCGCCGGCAGAGATGCTCCGGTCGTGCGCGTGCGCGTGATCGCACTCTTCGGCACGGTCGACGTCTGGCACGTCCCGAGCGACCTGCGAGGCAGCTACAGCGAGATCATTCGCGCGCTGCGGGACCAGCAGCGCGAGCTGCCCAGATAGGCGCGGACCGGCTCCGGTAGTAGCCTCGCGGGATGACCGTCTGCGCCGCCTGCGGGCACGAGCTTCCCGGGGGCGCGAAGTTCTGTCTCGAGTGCGGCGCGCCCGTGGCGCCTGCGGCGGCCCCGCGCGAGCAGCGCAAGACAGTCACCGTCCTCTTCTGCGACGTCGCCGGCTCGACCGAGCTCGGGGAGTCGACCGATCCCGAGGCGCTGCGCGCGCTCCTCGCCCGCTATTTCGAGCGGATGAAGGAGATCGTGGAGCGCCACGGCGGCACGGTCGAGAAGTTCGTCGGAGACGCCGTGATGGCCGTGTACGGAGTGCCGGTCGTGCACGAGGACGACGCGCTGCGCGCCTGCCGGGCCGCGGTCGAGATGCGCGACGCCCTGCCGGAGCTCGGGATCCGTGGACGCATCGGCGTCAACACCGGCGAGGTGGTCACGGGCACCGAGGAGCGGCTGGCGACCGGCGACGCGGTCAACGTCGCAGCGCGGCTCGAGCAGGCGGCGGAGCCCGGCGAGGTCCTGATCGGCGGGGGGACGGTGCGGCTCGTGCGCGACGCAGTCGAGCTGGGCGAGGAGCGGCAGCTCGAGCTGAAGGGGAAATCGGAGCCCGTGCCGGCCTATCCGCTACTCGCCGCCGTGGGTGAGGCAAGCCGCCGCTCTGACATCCCGATCGTGGGCCGCGAGCGCGAGCGGCGGGCGCTCGACGACGCGTGGGAACGCGTCCGCTCGGAGCGCGGCTCCCACCTCTTCACGATCCTCGGCGCCGCCGGCGTCGGCAAGTCGCGGCTGACGGCGGAGTTCGTCGCTTCGCTGGCCGACGTGCCGGTTGTTCGCGGC
>DASXJG010000072.1:0-10610 GCA_036497525.1 Gaiellaceae bacterium | reverse complement strand
CCCGTGCGACGGAGGACGACGCACTGCTTCACGCCGGGCGCGTCGGCCATCGCCTCGTCAGCGACCGTCTTGAGCCCGATCTTCGAGCCGCGCCTCCACGCCTCGTCCTGGGTGATGACGACCTCGCATTTCATGTCGTTCATCCGCCCCGAGAGGGAGTCGGCCGAGAAGCCGCCGAAGACGACCGTGTGCGGCGCGCCGATCCGTGTGCACGCGAGCATCGCCACCGGCAGCTCCGGGACCATCCCCATGTAGATGCCGACGGGTGTCCCCTTCTTCACGCCGAGCTTCTTGAGGGCGTTCGCAAAGCGGACGACGTCCTTCTGGAGATCCGCGTACGTAATCGTGCGCGTGTCGGCCTCCGGCTCGCCCTCCCAGTGGTACGCGACGACGCCGCCTGCGCCGGCCTCGACATGCCGGTCGACGCAGTTGAAGCAGACGTTGAGCTTGCCGCCGAGATACCACTTCGCGTACGGAGGCTCCCACTCGTAGAGCTCGCCAAACGGCTCGAACCACGTGACCCGCTCGCGACCTTCACGCTCCCAGAACTCCTCGAAGGGGACGTCGTAGATGTCGGCCTGCGCGTTCGCCTGCGACGCGAAGTCCTCGGGCGGCGGATAGCGCCGCTCCTCGAGGAGCATCGTGTCGATCGCATGCTGGCCCGTCTCCGTTGCCACTCTTCGGCCTCCGTTCTCTAGCGGGCTGCGGGTTCGGCAAGTCTAGGTACCCGGCCCCAGAGCGGCCCGCCGACCGGCACGACCGGCCTTGCCGCCATTCCGTTCACGACTCCCGCTGCCGACGTGTACCACGCGACTGCGGCCGTGGCGATGCCGATCCATCCTCCGACGTGGGTGACGTACGGGCTGAAGCCGTGCGCCTCGCGGAAGAAGCCGATCGCGAGCACGATCTCGGTCACCTCCAGGGTGAGGAAGACCCCGAAGACGGCGAGGTTCACCCGCGTGCTCCACAGGAGCATGTACGTGTTGAAGATCGCGAATGCGACGAGGAACCACGCGACCGCATTCGGCAGGTTCGGCCCGGTGAACGCCGCCGCAAAGTGCGTCGACAGTGACGCGAGCATGACGATGACCCCGAGCGACAGCCAGAAGCCGCCGTACGTCGAGAACGCCGTCGCCCCGAAGACGTTCCGGTTGCGGAACTCCCACATCCCGGCGAGCAACTGGATCAGCCCGCCGTAGAAGAGCGCCGGCCCCACCCAGATCAGGTCGGGGATGAAGCTCGCGTTGTGACCGCTGAGGATGAACGTCGTGAGCGCGAACGCCCCGAGTCCGAGAGGAGCCGGGTCAGCCGGCATCCATGACGGAGCGGTCTCAGCGTCGAGTGCTGCCATTCCAACCGCCTCCTTTTGGCCCCGGCGCGCCGCTCTCGCGGCTCCCCCCGGTGCCGTTCCGTGTATGCCCGGAGTGTTTCCCGCTCGGAGAGCGATGTAACCTGCGCTACTGCGCTACTGCGCTACTGCGCTACCGGAGCGACGCGTGCCAGAGCCAGAGCACGAGGGCGAGCACGCTTACAGCGCCCCACAGAAGGCGCCGCAGCTCGACGTGGACGTCGAAAGCCGCGAAGGTGGCGGCGTCGACGCTCATGAGGCCGCGGGGCGGATGCAGCGGAGCGCCGGCCGCGAACATGAGTGGACGCGAAGGGTGCCGCTTCGGAGGAGACATGACGCCGTTCACCGCTCTCTTGCTCATAACACAGGGCCGCACCTGATCCACCCCCTGTTCGGGCTACGGCTCCAGGTCGTACGGATAGTCCGTGAGGACATCGACGCCGTCGTCGGTGACGAGGACGATGTCCTCGAGCCGCACGCCGCCGTAACCGGCGCGGTAGAGGCCCGGCTCGACCGTGACGACGTCGCCGGGGACGAGCTTCTTGTCGGAGACCACGCCCATCCCCGGGGCCTCGTGCACTTCGAGGCCGACGCCGTGTCCCAGCCCGTGGAAGAAGCCGTCGACGAGCGGCTCGCCCGGCGTCTTCGTCCGGAGAGTCGGCTCGCCCGCCGCCTCGAAGATCTCGCAGGTGCCCTCGAAGATCGCGCGCGCGTCGGCGCCTGGACGGATCTCCGAGATCGCCCGGTCGAGCGCCTCCTTGACGAGACGGTGCCATTCGAGAACGTCGCCTGGAATCTCGCCGACCACGAAGGTGCGAGTCATGTCGGTGTAGACACCGGAGCCGTTGTCGCGCGGCCAGATGTCGACGATGAGCGGCGTGCCGGGCCGGATCGGACCGGAGCCCATGTCGTGACCGACAGCTCCTTGCCCGCCAGGCGCGACGATGTACTCGTCCGCCGTCGTGTCGTGCGCCGCAAAGGTCGTGTTCATCGCCGCCTTCACCCGCTCGACCGTCAGCGGCTTGCCGTCGAGCACGAGGTCGTCGCCGCGAATCTCGGCGCTGCGCAGGAGCTCGCGGCACGCGTCCATCGCCGCCTCGGCGGCCTTCTGCGCCCGGCGCATTCCGGCGAGCTGCGCCTCGGTCTTCACGCGGCGGCGGTCGTCGAAGAGCTCCTGGTCGACCTCGAGCTCGAAGCCGTCGGCCCGCAGGCGGTCGGCGAGCCAGACGGGGAAGTCGTCGGGCACCGCGAAGCTCTTCGAGCCAAGGCTCTGGACGGAGCGCAGCGCGAGTTGCGCCATGATCTCGCGCCGGTCGAGGCCCGAGGCGATCAGCTCGTCGATCCCGAACTCCTCGGACACGTGCACCTCGAACAGGCCGAGCTCGCGGAGCCGCGTCGCCTCCATCGAGTTCGAGAAGACATGCCGCGTTCCATTCGTCTCGGCGTAGAGGAACGGGTCCGGCACTGCGAGCGGGACTGCGTGGCGCAAATCGGCGGAGCGGATCGAGTCCGCGTACATGAGTACGGCGTCCGGCACTTCCCGCCGATCCTAGCGATCGTGCAGCGCCTTCTCCGCCGGCTCGTCTCGCGCAACGGCAATACTCGCGGGTCAAATGGCGACGGCCCAAGAGAAAGAGGACGCAGCCTTCCCGGTCGGCGCAGCGTGCCGAATCGACTCGCGCTCACCCTGGCGGCAGGTCGCCGAGATCCCGGTCGGCCTCGACCCGGAGGGAATCGCCGTCGACGTCGCGCGCCGCCGCGCCTTCGTCGCGTGCTCGCGGAGCGACTTCGTCTCGGTCGTCGACCTCGAGCAGCACGAGGTGATCGCGAAGATCCCGACCGGCGAGGAGCCCATCGACATCGGTCTCGACGTGCAGACCGGACGCGTCTTCACCGCGGACGCGCACTCCGACCAGGTGACGATCATCGACTCGGCGACGCTCGAAGTCGAGACCGTGGTGCGCGTGGGCGGGTATCCCTCCGGCCTGACGCACGTCCCGGAGCTCCGCCGCCTCTACGTAGGCAACTCGCTCGGCTCGACGATGAGCGTGATCGACCTCGACACACTCGAGACGGTCGCGACCGTCGACGCGGAGCCGGGTGCCGGGGCGATCGGCGTCGACCCGACCCGCGGCCTCGCCGTTTGCGTCAACTTCGTCGCCGCCTCGGCCAATTTCTACGACCTCGACTCCTTCGAGGACGTCGGCCGGCTCGAGCTCGGCATCGGCACCTGCGCGATCGGCATCGTCCCCGAGCGCGGCGAGGCCTTCATCGTCAACTCGATCGCCGGGACGGTCTCCCGCGTCGATCTCGACAGGATCGAGGTCGTGGAGGAGATCCGCACCGGCTCGGCCCCGGTCGGGCTCACCGTCCATCCCTCGCACGACCGGGTCTACGTCACGAACCGCGGCGCCGGCTCGGTCAGCGTGCTCGGTGTGGCCGACGGCGCCGAGTGGTCGCAGATCCCGGTCGGGCACGGCCCCGGCGGCGTCGTGGTCGACCCGCACGACGGTCGCATCCTCGTGGCGAACGCGGGTAGCCAGACGATCTCGATCGTCGAGGATCTGCTCGCGGCGCGGCCGCCGGCGCCGGTGCTCGAGGAATCGAGCCCGTGGATCGGCGACAAGCTCCCGGAGTTCGCGCTCGAGGACTACTGGACCGGCGAGCGGCGCACGAACCACGACTGGGCGGAGAAGAAGTACATCCTCAACTTCTTCGCCTCCTGGTGAGGACCGTGCAACGCGGAGGCGCCGTTCCTCGAGGAGCTGCGCGTCCGTGAGGGGGCCCGGTCGGGCCTCGAAGTGGTGCTCGTCGATATCTGGGAGGGAACCGAGCCGCGGCCCGAGGTCGAGCGCTTCTGCGAGATGTGGGGCATCAAGGGGCCGATGCTGCTCGATCCGAACCTCGAGCTGGCCGGCGCGCTCGGGGTGCGCGGCGTCCCGACGAATGTGCTCGTTGACTCCGATGGAACGATCCGCGCGTTCGGCGCGGCCCGGCTCGACGAGCTAGAGCACGCGATCGACCAGCTGTACGGCCGCTAGCCGGCCAGCTTCACTGCCAACCAGAGACCCGCAACGCCGCCGAGGCAGCCGAGCGTAAGCGACGCGAGGCCGAGTGCGCTGCCGCCCCATGCCACCGGCAGGAGCCCGCCCAGGGTCGAGCCGACGCCGACGAAGATCCAGACGACACGCCTGTCCACGACTGGGGTATCGGCATTCAGAGGCGGATCCGAAAGGCGCGCGGCTGACCGCGCACGGGCGGCCGCAGCTCGATCCGCGCGAGGAGCCGGCCTCGTGCCGCCCCGCGGTACGTGAACTCCGCGATGCCGGCGCTGCGCGGCAGGAGCTCCCGGCTCTTCGGCCGTAGCCTCGCCACCGTTCGGCCGTGGGCGACGAGCGCGAGGCGCAACCCGTCCCGGCCGAGCCGCTCGGTCACGTTGCCGCGATTGACGAGCCGCAGCTCCAGGAGGCGGCGGGTTCCGCGCCGTCGCACCGTGAGCGCACGCGCGTCGAGGCGGCGCACGATACGGCCGCGGACGTGGAGGACGACGATGACGCCTAGCCGGAGCCGCACGCGCACGCGACGCGTGTCGAGCGGCCGCGTCGTCAGGAGGACGAGCGCGGGATGGTCGCCGGGCTCGGCCCGGTGCGGAGGCGTGGCAGCGACATGCAGGACGGCCTTCTCGCCGGGAGCGACTCGGAGCCGTCGCGGCCGCAGCCGCAGCCACGCAACCGTGCCGCGAGCCGGGCGCACGCGCGGACGTCCACGAAGCGAGCGAGCGAATCCGGCCCGCGACACGTCGACGAGCAGCGCCCGCCTGCCCGGGTTCCGCACCGTGATCGCCGAGACCGATCCGCCCCTGAGCGTCAGACGCAGCGGGGTCGCGCTGAGCCCGATGCCCCCGCCGGCCGCGGCACCCGGGACGGATGCCGCAGCCGTGGCGAGAAGCGCCGCCGCAAGCGCGCGTCTCACTTCCCGATCACCGTGAACGTCAGCGTGGCGGTGTAGTGCCCTGCGGGGACGACCGGCAGGGGCGACACGAAGCCGACACTCGTCGCCCACAGGTCGCCGCCGTCCGCGCTGGGGCCGCTCGCCGTCGCGAGGAGCAGGTCGGAAGCGGGCGCGACCGGTACCGCCGTGAGACCGCCGCCTCCGACCCCGATCCCGAGCGGTAGGTCGTGCGGCGAGAAGGCCGTCCGGTGGACGCCGAGCGTGTAGCCGCTCGGGTCGTTGCTCGTCACCGTGACTTGCTCCGGGAGCGGGTCGGGCACGGTGCCCGGAACGGCGGCGGGGAAGCTCAGCGTTGCGTGGTCGAGCGCGATCGAGAGCACCGGCTGCACGTCGACGTCGACCGTGCCAGACGCACTCGCTCCGTTCGGAGGAGGCGGCGGCGCCGAGCACGCGCTCGCGGGCGCTGACGAGTTCCTCGGATCGGGCGCGGCCGTGGCGAAGTCGGCCGCGTTGTCGTCCGAGTCGATGCAGCCGCCGCCTCCGCGGGCGACCGCCGCCGTCGCGCTGCCGGCCGGCGCCGCAGCGCTCCCCTCGTAGTCGCCCGCGCCGCCGTAGCCGACGAGATCCTCGACTCCCGGAACCGCCGAGCAGCTACCCGGGGAAGCGCCGCAGGAGAGGGACGTGGCGACATCGACGACGGCAACCTTGCCGCCGGTGACGGCCAGGTTCGCGGTGCCGGTCGCATCGGGCGCCGGCAGGGCCGCTCCGTTCGCGCCGCCCGAGGCGAGCTGCACGAGGTACCGCCCGCCCGACGGGATCGACCCGCTGAGCGCGGTCGACTGCCACGTCGTGCCGGCCGCGGACGCGTACTGGAGCGTCCAGCCGTCCACGGCGACCGCGCTCGCGCCTCGGTTGAACAGCTCGACGTAGTCGTTGACGTACGCGGCGCCGGTGTTGCCGCCCGCGGCGAAGACCTCGCCGACGACGACGCTGCCCGCGCCGCTGCCGTTCGCGGACGCTGCCGCGAGCAGGAGGGCGAGAGCCGAGAGCAGGACGAGCACGTGGATGCGCTTCATGGAGCCTCCGATCCGGGACGAGGGACGAGGCTCCCCTTGCTACCGCGGCCCGCGCAGCACCGAAAGTGTCCTTTGCGGAGTCGGCCCGAAGTCGTCAGGCATCCGCGAACGGGGGTACACGGCGGCTAGATTCCGCTTGGTGGAGGCGCTCGAGCGAGCACGGCAGGTCGGAGCCGAGTGGGACGAGCGGCTGCTCGCCGACCTCCCTGCCGACGTCGACATCTTCGACGCCCACACGCACCTCGGCACGGACATCGACGGGATGGTCGGGCGCTACGAAGAGCTCACCGGCGTCATGGACCGGTACGGGGTCTCGCGTGCCTTCATGTTCTGCCTCGACGAGCCCGACCGGCACCCCAGCTTCCGCGCCGGCAACGATCGGTCGCTCGAGTTTGCGGCACGCTCGGAAGGACGGTTCATCCCGTTCGTGCGGCTCGCGCTCGACGAGGAGCCGATCGAGGAGGCGCGCCGCTGCCTCGACCTCGGAGCGCGCGGGATCAAGCTGCACCCGAGAGCACAGAAGTTCCTGCTCGACGACGACCGGCTCGCGCCGATCTTCGCGCTCGCAGCCGAGCGCGGCGTCCCGATCCTCATCCATGCGGGCCGGGGCCTGCCGCCGATCGCCGCCGAGCTCGAGCACCTCTTCGACGCGCACCCCGGAGCGCAGCTGATCCTCGCGCACGCCGGCATCGCCGACCTCGCCAACCTCGCGTATCGGTTCTCCGGCAAGCGCGGTGTCTTCTTCGACACCTCGGTGTGGAGCGCGATCGATCTGCTCGGCCTGCTGCGGCTCGTGCCACCTGAGCAGATCGTCTACGCCTCGGACTACCCGTACGGCGGGCAGCCGGGCTCGCTTCTCCTCTCGCTGCGGGCGGCCCAGGTCTCCGGCTTCGACGACCGGCAGCTGCGGGACATGTTCGCCGGCAACGCGACCCGGATCGCCGAGGGCGAGGCGCCGCTCGAGCCGTCGCAGCCCCGGGGTCACGAGATCCTGGAGCAGCCGCTCGCGCACGCACGCATCCACCAGTACGTGTCGATGGCGATGCCGCTTCTCTTCATCCGGCAACCGGATGCGTTCGGCGCGCTCGGCCTGGCGCTCAACGCGACGGAGGAGCCGAACGGCGCACACCGGGAGGAGCTCGGGCAGATCCGCGAGCTGCTCGAGGCGGCGCGCGACCTGTGGCGGACCCTGCCCGAGGCGGATGACGACAGCGAGCGCCGTCTCGTGGCGCGTACCACCGTCCGGCTGATTCAGATCGCCGACACCGTGGCAGTGACCTCCACATGACCGAGCTCAGGCTGATCGTGAACGGCGGCGAGCACCTCCTCGACGCGCCGGTCGGAACGAGCCTCGCGCACGTGCTGCGCGAGGAGCTCGGGCTCACCGGGACGAAGATCGCGTGCAACGAAGGTCACTGCGGCGCGTGCACCGTGCAGGTCGACGGCGTGCCGCGGCTCTCCTGCATCACGCTCGCGCATGCGGTCGACGGCGAGGTGACGACGATCGAGGGGCTGCGCGACCATCCGCTCGTGGACGCGTTCGTGCGCGCCGACGCCGTCCAGTGCGGGTTCTGCACACCGGGGCAGGTCGTCTCGGCCGCCGCGCTCGTTGCGGCGAGCCCGCAGCCCACACGCGAGGAGATCCGGCACGCGATGGCAGGGAACATCTGCCGTTGCGGCACGTATCCAAAGATCGAGGAGGCGATTCTCAGTTGGCAAGGCTGATCCGCACCGAGAAAGAGGTCGAGGGCCGGTTCGAGGAGGTCTGGATCGTCGTCGAGGAGGATCCGCTCGAGCAGTGGCCGGAAGGGCCGCTCGCGGTGGTCGGACGGCCGGCGCCGCGGCAGGACGCCCCGCAGCGCGTGCGCGGCGAGGCTCGCTACACCGCCGACCTCAAGTTGCCGGGGATGCTCCACGCAGCCGTCCTCCGCTCTCCTCACGCGCATGCGAAGGTGCGGCGGATCGACCTCGCGCCGGCGCTCGAGCTTCCCGGGGTGCGGGCGGCGATGGGCCCGGGCGAGGCGCACGGGCTCGAGGAGGAGGCCGGCTTCGCCGGCGCGGCTGTCGCCGCGATCGCGGCCGACACCTTTTCGCAGGCTCGCGCAGCCGTCGAGGCGATCGAGGTCGAGTGGGAGGAGCTCGAGGTCGTGCTCGATCCCGACGACGCCGTCAAGCGAGCGCTCCTCACGGACGCCGAGCCGCGCCGCTACGCGCGCGGCGACGTCGAGCGCGCGTTCGCGGAGGCCGACGTCGTCGTCGAGGCCACCTACCGCACGCAGACCGTCCTCCACAACTCGCTCGAGACGCACCAGGCGGTGTGCGAGTGGCAGGGCGACGTGCTCCACGTCTACATCTCGACGCAGTACATCTGGGGAATCCGGCAGGCGGTCGCAGACACGCTCGGGCTCCCCGAAGACAAGGTGCGCGTCGTGTGCGAGTACATGGGCGGCGGCTTCGGCTCGAAGAACAGCCCCGACGAGTACACGTACATCGCCGCCGAGCTCGCGAAGCGGACGGGGAGGCCGGTGCGCTGCGCCCTCACGCGGCGCGAGGAGCACACCTCGGCCGGGAATCGCAACGCGACGATCCAGAGGCTTCGGGCCGGCGCGCGCAGCGACGGGACGATCGTCGCGCTCGACGGCGAGTTCACGAACTCCGTCGGCTGGTCGGGCTGGAACGCCTCGACCGAAGGGCCGATGCGGATGCTCTACGACTGCGAGAACGTCCGCACCGTCACGTACGGCGCGCAGCTGAACACGCCGCCGATGAAGGCGTTCCGGGCGCCCGGCTTCGTCGAGGGGACGTTCGGGCTCGAGTGCCTGGTCGACGAGCTCGCCGCGCGCCTCGACGTCGACCCGCTCGAGCTGCGCCGGCGCAACTACGCCAACTCGAACGACGGGACCCCCTTCTCCTCCAAGAATCTCGAGGACTGCTACCGCCGCGCGGAGCCGCACTGGGAGCGGCGGCACGAGGTGCGGGCGAGGTCGGACGCGACGTGGAAGCGCGGAGTCGGGATGGCGAGCCAGATCTGGTACGGCGGCGGCGGGCCTCCCTCCTATGCGTGGGTGCGTCTCGGCTCTGACGGGCGCGCGACCGTGATCACGGCGATGCAGGACATCGGCACGGGCACGCGGACGGCGATGGCGCAGATCGCCGCCGAGGAGCTCGGACTGCCGCTCGAGCACGTCGATGTCGTGCTCGGCGACTCTGCGCGCGGGCCGTACGCCTCGATCTCGGCCGGCTCGTCGACCCTGCCGTCGATGGGCCCGGCGGTACGGGCGGCCGCTGCTGACGCGCGGGAGCAGGTCGAAGACATCGCCGAGCAGCGGGATATGCCGAAGGGCACGCCGCTGGAGGAGATCGTCGCGGTGCTCGAGGAGTCTCAGATCCTCGGCAAGGGCGCGCGCGGCCCGAACCCGACCGGGATGAGCGTCCTCACCTTCGGCGTCCACGTCGTCGAAGTGGGCGTCGACGTGGAGACCGGCGAGATCGTGGTCGAGCGCGTCGCCGCGATCCACGACGTCGGGCGCATCGTCAACCCGCTCGGCGCTTCCAGCCAGGTCGAGGGCGGAGTCATCCAGGGAATCGGGCACACCCTCTCGGAGGAGCGCTTGCTCGACCCCGAGACGGGCGGCATCCTCACCACCTCGCTCGACGCGTACCGGATGCCGACGATCGCGGACGTACCGGAGATCGTCTGCGAGTTCGTCGACCGTCCCGACGAACACCTGACGAATCTCGGCTCCAAGGGGCTCGGCGAGCCGCCGATCGTCCCCATCGCCGCCGCGATCGCCAACGCGGTGCGCGACGCGACCGGCGCCGATGTGCACGAGCTGCCGATCTCGCGCGAGGAGATGCTGCGCGCGCTCGAGGCGGCCAGGGAGAAGGAGAAGCGTGGAGCTCCTGCGGCCGTCTAGCGTCGCGGAACTCGATGGCGGAGTCTTCGTCCACGGCGGGACGGAGGTGGTGCCGCTGCTGCGCGAGGGCCTGCTCGAGGCCGAGCGGCTCGTCGACGTGCGGGGGATCGTCCCGCGCGGCGTCCGCGACGGCGTGATCGGCGCAGGCACGACGCTCGCGGAGCTCGAGGCCGAGCCGGCGATCCCGGACGCCTTGCGCGAGGCGTGCCGGCTCGGCGCGTCGCCGCAGCTGCGGAACATGGGCTCGCTCGGCGGCAATCTCCTCCAGGAGACGCGCTGCTGGTACTGGCGGCTCGGCTACGACTGCCGCCTCCACGG
>DASXJG010000071.1:0-58537 GCA_036497525.1 Gaiellaceae bacterium | reverse complement strand
GCCTTCGCGTCCCCGAACAGCATCACCGTCTTCGGGTTGTAGAAGAGCGGGTTCTCGATCCCGGCGAAGCCCGGGTTCATCGAGCGCTTGAGGACGACGACTGCCTGCGCGTCGTCGACGTTGAGGATCGGCATCCCGTAGATCGGCGATCCCTGGTTGTTGCGGGCGTCGGGGTTGACGACGTCGTTCGCGCCGACCACGACCACGACGTCGGTGCGCGGAAACTCCCCGTTCGCCTCGTCCAGCTCGTGCAGCTCGTCGTACGGCACGTTGGCCTCGGCGAGGAGCACGTTCATGTGGCCCGGCATGCGGCCGGCGACGGGGTGAATCGCATACGAGACCTCGACGCCCTTCGACTCGAGCTGATCTGCGAGCTGGTGCAGGTCGTGCTGCGCCTGCGCGACGGCGAGCCCGTACCCGGGCACGAACACGACCTTGTGGGCGTACGCGAGCATGACCGCCACGTCCTCCGCGTTCGCGCTCCGGACGCTGCCGCCGTCCGTGTCCGACGCGGCAGCCGCTCCGCTCTCCTGGATCTTGCCGAACGCGCCGAAGAGCACGTTCGCGATCGAGCGGTTCATCGCGCGGCCCATCATCACGGTCAGCAGCGTCCCCGAGGCGCCGACGAGCATGCCGCTCACGATCAGGACGTTGTTCTCGAGCTCGAAGCCGCTGGCGGCTACGGCCAGGCCCGTGAACGCGTTGAGCAGCGAGATCACTACGGGCATGTCGGCACCGCCGATCGGGAGCACGAAGAGGACACCGAACGCGAGCGCGAGCGCGACCAGCGCCCAGAGAAGCCACTGGTCCTGCACGCCCGCCACCAGCGCGAGGCCGAGGCCGAGCGCCGTGAGGAAGATTGCGCCGTTGACGAACTGCTGGCCCGGATAGGTGATCGGCCGGCCCTGGATCAGCTCCTGGAGCTTGGCGAACGCGACCATCGAGCCGGAGAAGGAGATCGCGCCGATCAGCGCGGAGAGGACGATCGCGAGCGAGACGTCGTCCGTCGGCGTGCCCGGGGGAGGGAGGATGCGGTGCAGCTCCGCGAGTGCGATCAGCGCCGCTGCGCCGCCGCCGACGCCGTTGAAGAGCGCAACCATCTGCGGCATCGCCGTCATGCGCACCTTGCGGGCCGCGACGGCGCCGGAGCCGCCGCCGATCAGCATCCCGAGCGCGATCGCCCACCAGCTGGTGGTCCCGATCCGGATCCAGGTGACGACGACGGCGAGCACCATCCCTGCCGCCCCGATCTGAACGCCGCGCCGTGCGCTGGCCGGGTTGGAGAGGTCGCGCAGCGCGAGGATGAACGTGACGATCGTGATCAGGTAGAGCAGGTTGGCGGTGTTCGAGCTCACTTCTCGTCCGGCTTCGGCGGCTCGCGCTTCTTGAACATCTCGAGCATCCGGTCGGTGACCACGAAGCCGCCGACGACGTTCGCGGAAGCGAGCACGACGGCAACGAACCCGATCACCCACGTGAACGTGTCCTTGTGATCGACGCCGAGCACGATCATCGCGCCGACGATCACGATGCCGTGGATCGCGTTCGTGCCCGACATCAGGGGCGTGTGCAGCAGCGTCGGCACCTTCGAGATCACCTCGAAGCCGAGGAAGATCGCGAGGACCAGAATCGTGACCTCGAAGACGAGCAGGGTGTTGTGGCTCAAGCCGCGACCTCTTGCTTGCCGGCCACGCAGGCGCCGCTCGTGATCTCGTCGCTCCAGTCGAGCTCGAGCTCGCCCTCGGGCGCAAGGTGCAGGAGGAGCGCCTGGATGTTGCGCGAGTAGAGCGTCGATGCGTGGTACGGCATCGTGCTCGGAAGGTTCGTCAGGCCCACGAGCGTGACGCCGGAGCGCTCGACGATCTCGCCCGCCTGTGTCAGCTCGCAGTTGCCGCCGCTCTCGGCGGCGAGGTCGACGATCACCGAGCCGGGCCGCATCGCCTCGACGGCTGAGGCCGGGATGATCTTCGGCGCCGGCCGGCCCGGGACGGCTGCGGTCGTGATCACGCTGTCGAAGTCCGCGATCCGTCCCTCGAGGGCTTGCTGCTGCGCCTCCATCTCCCCGGGCGTGAGCTCGCGCGCGTAGCCGCCTTCCGCCTCGGCGCCCGTCACGCCGAGGTCGAGCCAGTTCGCGCCCAGGCTCTCGATCTGCTCGCGGACGACGGGACGGACGTCGAAGCCGGTCGTCACGGCCCCCAGCCGCCGAGCGGTCGCGATCGCCTGCAGCCCCGCCACGCCCGCCCCGATCACGAGCACCTTCGCAGGGGGGACGGTGCCGGCGGCCGTCATGAGCATGGGGAAGAAGCGCGGCAGCTGCTCGGCAGCGAGGAGCGCCGCCTTGTAGCCGCCCACCGTCGCCTGAGACGAGAGCGCGTCCATCGCCTGCGCCCGCGTGATCCGCGGAATCGACTCCATTGCGAACGCCGTCACGCCGCGGCCCGCGAGCGCCTCGATCCCGGACGGGTCTGCGAGCGGCTCGAGGAAGCCGATCAGCAGCTGCCCCTCACGAAGCCGCCCAAGCTCCTCGGCCGACGGCTTGCGCACCTTGACGACGCCGTCGGCGTCCCACGGATCCCCGACAGTCGCGCCGGCTTCGGCGTACGCGTCGTCGGGAAACGACGCTGCAGTGCCGGCGCCGGCCTCCACGACGAGCTCGAAGCCACCCGCCGCGAGCTTGCCGACGGTCTCGGGAACGAGCGCGACCCGGCGCTCGCCTTGCGTCGTCTCGCGCGGAATGCCGACCCTCATCCGGCGAATAGCCTACGTACCGTGACGCACTTCTTCACGACCCATGGTCTCCCTCTGCTGTTCGCGGTCGTGATGCTCGAGTCATTCGGCGTCCCGCTGCCCGGCGAGACGGCGCTGATCGCCTTCGGCGTGCTCGCGTCCCAGGGGCACTACTCGATCTGGTTGGTCATCGCCGTTGCCGCCGCGGCCGCGATCATCGGAGACAACCTCGGCTACTGGCTGATCGGGCGCTACGGCGGCCGGGCCTTGTTCGAGCGCTGGGGGCCGCTACGCCGCTACTCCGAGCGCTTCCTGCCGGCGACCGAGCGGCTGATGGCGCGGCACGGCCCCATCGTGGTCTTCGTCGGCCGCTTCGTCACGGTTCTCCGGTACACGGCGGCCTGGGCGGCCGGCCTGGGAAAGATGCCCTGGTGGAAGTTCCTGTTCTGGAATGCCCTCGGAGGAATTTGCTGGGCCGTCTCGGTCGGGCTCGTCGCGTACTACGCCGGGAATGCAGCTGCCGATGCGATCCAGCGGTACGGGATCTACGCCGCGGTCGTGATCGTGGCTGCCATCGTGATCGGCTTCTTCCTCACGCGTGCCGGGAGGAAGCGGCTGGAAAGCCGGCTGTAGTCGGGCGGCTCGCACTCCTTGGACTCGCGGTCGTAGTCGTCGCTTCCGGATGCGGCGGCGGCTCGGCGGGCGCAACCGTCCCGGCAACTGCTCCGCCGTCGGTGTGGGTGCCGGACTTCACGCACGTCGTCCTCGTCGTGTTCGAGAACCGGGAAGCGACGTCGATCGCCGGGAATCCCACAGCCCCGACCTTCAACGCGCTCGCACGACGGTATGCGCGGTTGACGGACTACACGGCGGTCGCCCATCCCAGTCTGCCCAACTACCTCGCGCTCGTCTCCGCCTCGACGCATGGGATCACGAGTGACTGCACCGACTGCGTCGTCCGGGCCCGCAGCCTCGCGGACACGCTCCCCGCCGCCGGGAAGACCTGGAAGACGTACGCCGAGGATCTTCCCTACCGTGGCTTCGCCGAGGACGCGTGGCGCTTGCCGCGGCTCGGCTTCTCCCGCAGGGGCACGCCGATCGGCGGAATCTGGAAGTAGGAGTCTGCGCACGGGTGCGGAATCCGTCCGGGCATGCTGGCCTCCATCGCCCGCGCGCTCGAGCAACGCGACCAGACCCTGGGCCACGGCGCCCGCGTCGCGGCGTTGGCCGAGCCGGTTGCGGTGCAGCTCGGCTGGGACAGCCAGCGGGTCAAGTCTCTTCGCCGCGCGGCGCCGCTCCACGACGTCGGCAAGGTGAAGGTGCGGCCGCAGGTGCTCTGGAAGCCCGGCCCGCTCACGCTCGACGAGGTGGCCGAGATCAGGAGGCATCCGACCGCCGGCGCACGACTCGTGCTGCCGCTGCGGAGGTTCCACGAGGCGCTTCCGTACGTCCTCTTCCACCACGAGCGCTGGGACGGCGACGGCTACCCGGCGGGGCTGAGTGGACGCGGAATCCCGATCGAGGCGCGGATTCTCGCCATCGCCGACGCCTTCGACGCAATGATCTCGCCGCGCCCCTACCGCCGTGCGCTCACGCATGAGCATGCGCTGGCCGAAGTGGAGCACGGAGCCGGAACCCAGTTCGACCCGGTTGCGGCGCAGCTCTTCGTCGAGACCTGGGCCGAGGGCTGGGACACCTGGCAGCGGGCCGCCGCGTCCTAGCGGGCTAGATCGCGGCCCAGACTTCGAGCTTCGAGCGGACGCGGCCGATGACGTCGTCCGTGTACTCCGTGGTGCCGAGATGACCGCCGAGGTCGGCGGTGCGCGCACCCTGCGCCACGGCCTCGAGGCAGGCCTCGCGGATCGCCCGTCCCGCGCGCTGCGCGTCCTCGCTCCCGTGTGAGAGCAGCGCCGCGCCGGCGAGGATCATCGCCATCGGGTTCGCCACGTTCTTCCCCTGCAGCGAGGGCGCTGTGCCGTGGGCGGCCTCGGCCATGATGGCGGCAGGCTCGAAGTCCGACTCGAAGGCGACGAGCAGCGATTCCGAGCCGGCGATCGAGCCGAACAACGGCAGAACGAGGTCGGAGAGGATGTCACCGTCGCGGTTGAGGGCCGGGATCACGAGCGGGTCGCCCGCGGAGGAGAGGAGGAGCGCGAACGTCGCGTCGATGAGTTGCGGCTCGTAGGGCACGTCGGGATGACGCTCCGCGGCCGCGTCCATCTCCTCCTTCAGCATCCCCTCGTAGGTCGGGCTGACCGTGTACTTCGGCCCGCCGAAGACCTTGGCGCCGGTGCGCTCCGCCTGGCGGAAGGCGAACTCGGAGACGCCGTGGCAGATGCGCCGCTCGATGCGCTCGGTGCGGAACGCGACCTCATCGTCGCCCTCGCCCTCGCGCCACTCCTTCGCGCCGTAGGCGTCCCCGACCGCCATCCGGACGATCGAGATCGGCGCATGCACCCCGCCAAGCGGGGCAACGCCGGGGATCCGGCGTCCGGTGCGGACGATGACGTTGCCGCCGATCTCCTCGCGGAGGATGCGGTTGGGCGAGCCGACGTCGTCGCGGCCCTCGGGCGTGATCGTGGCCGCTTTCAGGCCGAGCCCGTGCTCCCGGATCGCGGCCGCCGCTTCGTGGACGACCGCGTTGTCGGTCTCACGGCGGCGTTCGAGCGAGAGGTCGAAGCGCGGGAAGGAGAGCTCGACGCCGATCACGTCCGGCTCGAGCACGCGAAGGCTCTCCTCCAGCAGCTCCTGTCCTGTCTCGTCGCCCTCGAGGACGACGATCGTCTGCTCGTCCCGCATCGGCGGCCAGTCTAGTGTCGTTGTGGAAAGGGACATGCCGAGCCGGGTTGGAAGCAAGCGCGCATTTCGCTACCTCGACGGGCGGGGACGGCCCATCCGCGATCCGGCGGTTCTCGAGCGCATCGAAGAGCTCGCCATTCCTCCGGCGTGGTCAGACGTCTGGATCGCCGCTCGGCCCGGCGCCAAGCTGCAGGCGACCGGCTACGACAGGGCGGGCCGGAAGCAGTACCTGTACCACCCGGAATATCGCGCCGCGCAGGAGCAGGCCAAGTACGACCGGCTGATCCGGTTCGGCGAGCACCTGCCGGAGCTGCGCGCGGCAATGACCGGGCATCTCGACGAGGACGAGCTCGATCGCGAGCGCGTTTCGGCCGTCGCGTTGCGCCTCATCTCGCTCGGCTGGTTCCGCGTCGGCTCGGAGCGGTTTGCGCGCGAAGGAACGTACGGTGTGACGACGTTGCTCAGGCGCCACGTCGAGGTTCGCGGCACGAGAATCCGGCTTTCCTTTCCGTCCAAGGCGGGCATTCGAGTCCGGTCCGAGCTGGTCGACGAGGAGCTCGCCGACGCGATTCGCGGGCTCCTGAAGGTCAGAGGCGGCCCGCGCGTCTTCAAGTACCGCTGGGAAGACGGCCTCTACAACCTCACGAGCGAGCGGCTGAACGACTACGTGAAGATCTATCTCGGCGAGGAGTTCAGCGCCAAGGACTTCCGGACCTGGGGCGGCACGCTCCTTGCTGCCGTTTACTTCGCCGAGCTGGACGAGCAGCGCGGACTTCCGGAATCGGTGAGCGCGCAGAAGCGATCGGTTTCCGCGGTCATGCAGCGTGTCGCGAAGCAACTCGGAAATACGCCTGCGGTGACTCGCGGCTCGTATGTATCGCCGGCCGTCGTCGAGCAGTACTTGGACGGAAGAACGATCGACGATTTTCGGCCCCGTCATTTGCGCCTCGTCAAGGCGCGCGATCCCGGGCTATCGCCGGAGGAGCAGGCGATGCTCAGCTTGTTGCGTTCGTGGCGTATTCGTGAGGCGCGAAAGGCCGCGTAGTTTGGGTTAGGGTTTTTGCACGTAGTTCCGACAATCGAGGAGGAAATAGTGGCTCGCAAGACAGTGCTCGTATGCGACAGCTGCAGCAACGAGGTCGAGGAGGGAAAGGGCGCGGTGATGCGGGTCACGTACAACGACGCACGCCGCGGCGCCAAGCAGGCGGATCTCTGCGACAACTGTGCCGGCAAGACGCCCGGCCGCGCCGCCGCCCGCCGCGGCCGCAGGCCGAAGTCCGCGACGATCGCGTGAGTGGGGAGCGGCGCGAAGGCCGCTCCCCGCGAGGTCGTCCTAGCTGAAGAACGCGAAGATCGCCGTGTGAGGCGCAGTGCCGTCGTTCAGTTGCAGGCTGAACTGGCGGCAGGTGCCGGCCCATCCGGACGAGGTCTGCCAGCCGTAGCTGTAGTGGCCCGAGCTGACCCCGAAGGAGAGCCCCGGGTTCGTTCCCGCGCCGGCCGCCGGGACCGTGTGGGCGATCCAGGACATGGGGCAGGTGACCTGCGTGGAGCTGAAGATGCCGATGTTCAGCCCCTGGTCGCCGTCGAGGCCGAAGCCGATCTTGATCAGGTCGCCGGCGTGGACGAGGTTCAAGGATGAATCCGCTTCGTTCCCAATCGGGCTGAAGAAGCCGTTGAAGGCGTAGACGACGGTGTAGTGGACCGTCTTCGTGGTCACGTTGCCGCCCTTGTCGGTGCCGGTGACGGTGAACGAGTGCGTTCCGACCGTCGAGGTGTCGATGTTGCTCCCATTCGGCACCGTGCCGACACAGGTGTCGATCCCGGACTGTGTGGAGGCTCGTGTAGCCGCCGTTCCCCATCTCGGGATACAGCCGGTCGCCGAAGTGCGAGAGCGAGTGGGCGCCGGAGGAGCAGCCAACGGGCGTCATCAGCGGCGACATCAGGCCGGCGACCGCAGGGGCCTGAGCCCTCAGGAATGCGACGGCGGCCCTGACGTACGCGGCGGAGTCGACGGTTGATCTCGGCGTGGTCCGCGCGCCGGCCGACCCGACGAGCTGAAAGGCGAACATGACGGAAACGACCACGAGCACGCCAAGCTTCGATGATGTCTTCACGATCGAACTCCTCCCCTAGCCGTAACGACCCGGGCGCTCAGCTTCTCGTGCCGACCACGCGGGCACAAGCAGCCCTTATCCGCCCGGAAGCCGCGCTAGCGTAGGTGGGTGCCGCTTCGTCTCATCGCGGGGCCTGCCAACGCGGGCAAGGTCGAGCTGCTGCTCGGCCGTTATCTGGATGCCCTCGGCACCGACGACCTCGCGGAACCGCTTCTCATCGTGCCGAACCGGGCGGACGTCGACCGGGTGGAGCGGGAGCTGCTCGCGTTGCGGCCGGCGCTCCTGGGCGGCTCGATCGGCACCTTCGACGACGTCTTCAAGGAGCTCGCCAAGGGGTGCGCGGACGCACGCAGAGTCCTGGGGAGCACCGAGCGGACGCTGCTCGTCCGTCGCGTCGTGAACGGCGCCGACCTGCACGGCTTCGCGGCCTCTGCAGCCCGCTCGGGCTTCGCCGACTCCCTCCAGCAAGCGCTCGACGAGCTCGAGTCGGGGCTGCTTGATCCCGCTGCCGTCGACGGCGAGCTCGGCGCGCTCTACGCCGCCTACCGCGAGGAGCTCGACCGGATCGGGCGCTGGGATCTCGGGCTGCTCCGCAGGAGCGCCGTCGAGCGGCTCCACAGTGACCTCGACGCCTGGCACGGGCAGCCCGTCTTCGCCTACGGCTTCGAGGACCTCACCGGAGCCGAGTGGGCACTCGTCGAGGCGCTGGCCGCCAGGACGGAAGTCACCGTCTCGCTGCCTTACGAGCCGGGACGGCCCGCCTTCGAGGCGCTGCACCGCACAGCCGAGGACCTCGCCGGCCTCGCCGTCGGTGCGATCGAAGAGCTGCCCCCGCGCTACGCCGCCGTCGCGCCGCCGGCACTGGCGCACCTGGAGCGCGCGCTCTTCTCCGACGAGCCGGGCGACTCGCCGCCGATCGACGGCGCGGTCCGCTTCTTCGAGGGCGCGGGCAGCCGCGGCACCCTCGAGCTCGTCGGCGAGGAAGTGCTCGCGCTAGCCCGAGCCGGGACGCCGCCCGAGCGGATCGGGCTGGTGGTGCCGAGCTACGACCGGGTGCGCGGCGTGCTCGAGACGGTGCTCGGCTCGTTCGGCATCCCGTTTGCCGTCGACGGCGAGATCCGGCTCACGCAGACACCGCTCGTCCACGCCCTCGCGGCGCTGCTTCGCTTCGCGTGGGGAGGAGGGACCCGGAACGATCTCTTCCGCTACCTCCGCTCGCCGTTCTCCGGGCTCGAGCGGCGGTCGGTCGACTTCGTCGAGGGACGCTTGCGCGGGCGTGCGGTGCAGGCCCCGGAGCGTGTGATCGAGGAGGCTGAACGCCTGCGGGACGCTCCGTTGCCGGCGCTCGCCGAGCTGCAGGCGTCGGCCGATCCGGTGGTCGCCGTGCGGGACCTCGCCGCCCAGATGCTGCAGAACGCCTACGGCGTCGAACGGCCCCCCGCGGACGTCGCGAGCCGGCTCGACCTGCGCGCCCACGAGACACTGACTCGGCTTTTGGCAGAGCTCGAGGGGTGGAACGAGCAGAGCGGAGACCTGACCCGCGAGGATGTCCTCGCGGCAATCGAGCGCGCCGCGCTGCGGCCGAGGATCGGAGACGACGCGGGTCGCGTCGCCGTCGTCGACCTCCGGCGCGCGCGCACGCGGCGCTTCGACGCAGTCTTCGTGCTCGGTCTGGAGGAGGGGAGCCTGCCGCGGCGGGGGACCGGCTCGCCGTTCCTCGACGACGAGGCGCGGCGCGGGCTCGACCAGCGCGGCGCGAGGCTGGAGCGCGCGGATCCGGTTTCCCGCGACCGCTACCTCTTCTACACCGCCTGTACGCGCGCCTCACAGCGGCTCTATCTCGTGCGTGAGGCGGCGGACGACGACGGGAGCCCGCGCGACGCGAGCCCCTTCTGGCACGACGTGCAGGCGCTCTTCGACCCGGACGACGTGCGGAACTGGACACGCCGCCGGCCACTCTCGGCGCTGACCTGGCCGCTCGACCAGGCCCCGACCGAGCGCGAGCGCCTGCGCGCGCTCGCAGAGCTGGCGGCACACGACGCGAGGGCCGCCGACGCGCTCGCACGCGCGAACGGCTGGGAGCGGAAGCTCGAGCGCGCTCGCGGCGCCTTCCACCGACCGACCCGCATCACGCATCCACTGGTCCTCGAACAGCTCGGCTCGCGCGGCTCCTTCGGCGTGACCGAGCTCGAGCGCTTCGCCGACTGCTCGTCGGCCTGGTTCTTCGAGCGGTTCCTCTCCCCAAAGAAGATCGACGCCGAGCCGGACGCTCTCCAGCGCGGGATCGTCGCCCACAACACACTGCACCGCTTCTTCTCGCGCATCCCGGCCGAGCTTGGAGTCGAGAAGCTCGAGCCGCAACAGCTCGAGGCTGCGACGAGGCTGATGCGCGCCTGCCTCGACGAGTCGCTCGCCGGCGTCCGGATGGACCTCACCGAGATGCAGGAGCGGGAGCTCGACCAGACGCTGTGGCGCGACCTGGCGGCGCTCGTCGAGGAGGAGTGCGAGTCGCAGCTGCCGCTCGTCCCCCGCCGGTTCGAGGTCTCGTTCGGCAGCGAGCGCGCCGCACCCGAGCTGCAGCGCGGGCTCGAGCTCGCACCCGGCCTCACACTCTCGGGGAAGATCGACCGGATCGACGTCGACCCGTTCGGCGCGCGCGGAGTCGTCCAGGATTACAAGTCGGGCAAGAGCGCGTACTCGGCGCGGCAGATCGAGAGCGAGCTGCGGCTCCAGATCCCGCTCTACATGCTCGTCCTGCGCGACCTCGTCGGGCTCGAGCCGCTCGGGGGCCTCTACCGGCCGCTGGCCGGAGCACGCCGCCCGCGCGGGCTCGTCCGCGGATCCGAGGCCGAGACTCTGCCCGGCTACGTCTCGCACGACTACCTCGACGAGGAGGCGTTCTGGGGCATGGTCGAGTCGGCGCGGCAGACGGCGACCGGGCTCGCCGAGCGGATCAGGGAAGGGGACGTCCGTCACGACCCGCTCGGCGGCGAGTGCCCGACGTGGTGCGACCTCTGGCCGATGTGCCGGATCGAGCGAGCATGAACGAGCAGCAGCTGAGCGCGGTCGAAGCGGCCGGCGAGGTCTTCGTCTCCGCCGGCGCAGGCACAGGAAAGACGGCCGTGCTCGTGGAGCGGGTCGTCCGCGCGGTCTGCGACCGCGGCCTCGACGTCGACTCGATCCTCGTGATCACGTACACGCGCCGGGCCGCCGGCGAGCTCCGGACGCGGATCCGCGCGGCGCTTCTCGAACGAGGCCGGCATGACCTCGCGCGCGAGCTCGACGGCGCCTGGATCTCGACGATCCACGGCTTCTGCGCCCGGCTCCTGAGGGCGTATCCGCTCGCCGCCGGTCTCGATCCCCGTTTCCGCGAGCTCGACGAGGCGCAGGCAGCGGTGTTGCGCTCGGAGGCCTTCGGCGAGGCCCTGGCGGAGTTCTGCTCCGGCAACGAGCCGCAGCGACTCGAGCTGCTTGCGACCTACGGCAGCGGCGGGCTGCGGCGGATGCTGACGAGCGTCTACGAGACCCTTCGTGCGGCCGGCCGCGAGCTCGACCTCGAGGTCGCTCCGCGGCCTGAGCTCGGCGAGCGCGTCGAGGAGCTGCGCACCGCGGCCACGATGCTCGCTGCCGACCCCGACGCGACGGACGCGCAGTCGCAGGCGGCGAATGAGCTGCTCGAGCTGCTCGAGCGCGACCGGCGTCCCGACCGGTTGATGGGGCTCGGAGGCTTCAAGGCCCGGGGAGACCGCGCGGCCGCATACTGCGAAGCCCTCGCCGCGGTCGAGCAGGCCGCGCTCGACGAGGCGGCTGCCCGGGACCGCGCGCTGCTCCAGGAGCTCCTCACACTCTTCGCCGGGCGGTACGCCGAGGCGAAGGCGCGCGAGTCTGCGCTCGACTTCGAGGACCTCCAGCTCGAGGCGCGCGACCTGCTGCGGTCGCAGCCGGAGCTCCGCGAGCGCGAGCAGGCGCGCTTCCGGTCGATCCTCGTGGACGAGTTCCAGGACACGAACCGGCTACAGACGGAGATCATCGACCTCCTGCGAACGCCGGAAACCGAGCTCTTCTTCGTCGGCGACGAGTTCCAGTCGATCTACGGCTTCCGCCATGCGGACGTCCAGGTCTTCCGCGAGCGTCGCGACACCGTCGAGCATCCCCTCTCGCTCACGCTCAACTACCGCTCGCGGCCCGAGGTGCTCGCCGCGGTCAACGAGCTCTTCGGCTCCCACTTCGGCGGCGAGTTCCAGGAGCTCGCCGCGGCGGCCGAGTTCCCCGACCCCGTCTTCGGCCATCCGGTCGAGCTGCTCGTCACCGACAAGGAGAGCTACAAGGACAGCGGCGTCCACTGGCGGCGCGGAGAGGCCCGGGCCGTGGCGCGGCGCGTGCGTGAGCTCGTGGACGCCGGTGCGGCGACCCCGGGCGAGATCGTCCTCCTCTTCGCCGCCGGCACCGACGCCGAGTGGTACGAGGACGAGCTGCGGCGGGCCGGGCTGCCCACGTACCGGGCGACCGGGAAGGGCTACTTCGGCCAGCAGCAGGTCGTCGACCTGCTCGCGTACCTCCGCCTGCTTCAGAACCGGTACGACGACGTGGCGCTCGTGTCGGTGCTCGCATCGCCGTTCGTCGGCGTATCGAACGATGCCTTGGCGCTGATCCGCCGCGTCGCCTCGAAGCGCCCGTTCTTCTCCGGAATCGAGCACTCGATGCCGCCCGGGCTCGCCGAGCGCGACGAGCGGCTGCTGCGCGCGTTCCGCCAGCGCTACGACCGGCTCGTCGAGACGATGCCGCGGCTCTCCCTCGAGCGGCTGTGCGAACAGATCGTCGCGGCACACGACTACGACCTCGCCGTGCTCGCGCTGTGGGACGGGCGCAGGCGCTACGCCAACATGCGCAAGCTCGCGCGCCTGGCGCGCTCGTACGAAGAGCTGCGCGGGCCCGACGTCGAGGGCTTCGTCCGTTTCGTCGCAGAGCAGGAAGCGGTCGGCGCACGGGAGCTCGAGGCGGTGGCCGAGGAGGAGGGCGCCGACGCGGTGCGGCTCCTCACGATCCACGCAGCGAAGGGGCTGGAGTTCAAGGTCGTGATCGTCGCGGACGCCGGGCGCGACCGAGTGCCGCCCTCGCCGGACGAGATCCTCGCGCTGCCCGACGGCCGCTTCGGATTCCGCGTCGCGGATCCTGTGACTGCAAGACGCCGCGGCGCCTTCGACTACGAGGCGGTCAAGGAGGCGAGACAGGAGGCGGAGCGGGCCGAGCGCCTGCGCCTCTACTACGTCGCCATGACGCGGGCGAAGGAGCGGCTGATCGTCTCCGGCTCCGTCGACCTCGGCAGCGACCGCGAGGTGCCGACCCCGATCGCGTGGGTGCTCGACCGGCTCGACGCAGACGAGGAGCTCGTGGAGGCGGGCGACCTCCCGCTCGAGCTCGTCCGCGGCGACGCGCGGCTGCTGGTCCGCGTAGACCGGCACAAGGCTGAGGAAGGGGGAGATGAGTTCGGCGGCTTGGCCGCCGACGGTGGCAGCTCAGGCCAGCTCGAGCTCTTCTCCGCGATCGAGGAGATCGCTGCGCCGCCTGCAGCTCCCGAGCTGCCGCCGCTCGTCGCGTTGCCGGAGCCTCCGCTCCTCCGCGTGCGCCGGCTCTCGTTCACCGCGCTCTCGACCTTCGAGCAGTGCGCGTACAAGTACTTCGCCCGTTACGGCCTGGGCCTGAGCGAGCGGCCCGTCGAGCTCGAGGAGGGCGCCGACCGGTCCGGAGCCGAGGTGGGCAGCCTGGTTCACGCGCTGCTCGAGGAGATCGACCTCGCCGCCCCGGTCGTGCCCGAGCTCGAGGACGAGCAGGTCCGCGACTTGGTCGCCGCCTACTGCGAGTCCGATCTCGCGCGCCGCGTCGCCGCCCTCGAAGGCGTCCAGAAGGAGCGCCACTTCACGTTCGAGCACGACGGGGTGCTCGTCCACGGCTTCCTCGACGCATTTCATTTGCGAGACGGACGCGCCCTGGTCGTCGACTACAAGACGAACGCACTGGGTGAGGCTTCGCCCGAGGAGATCGTCGAGGAGGACTACGGGCTGCAGCGGCTCGTCTACGCGCTCGCGTCCTTCCGCACCGGCGCCGAGGAGGTCGAGGTCGTCTACCACTTCCTCGAGCGGCCGGAGGCGCCCGTGGAGGCCGTCTTCACCCGGGCCGACGTGCCCGAGCTCGAGGCCGAGCTCTCGGCCGCGATCGCGCGCATCCAGGCGGGCGAGTTCCCGCCGACGCCGAGTGACTTCGCGTGCGCCGGCTGCCCGGCTCTCGACCTCGTCTGCGCCGGGCCGCGTTTGCGCTCCCGGCTGCCGGAAGTCGTTGCCTCGTAGTTACGTCCACGAGGCCCGTAAGCGCGTCGGGCCGAAGAAGCGGCGGATCCGGCCGATCATCGACCGGCTGGCGGCGGAGTACCCCGACGCGACGATCGCGCTTCGCTTCCGAAGCCCGCTCGAGCTACTCGTCTCGGTGATGCTCTCGGCACAGACGACCGACGTGAACGTCAACCGCGTCACGCAAAAGCTGTTCGAGAAGTACCACCGGCCCGAGGACTACCTTGCCGTCCCGGAGGAGGAGCTCGAGCGCGACATCTACGCGACGGGCTTCTACCGGCAGAAGGCCAGGGCACTGCGCGGGACGATGCGGCTGCTGCTCGAGGACTTCGACGGCCAGGTGCCGCAGCGGCTCGATCAGCTGATCCGGCTACCGGGGGTCGCACGGAAGACGGCGAACGTGGTCGCGGCCGAGCTGGGGGAGCCCCAGGGGATCGTCGTCGACACGCACGTGCGGCGGCTCTCGCAACGGCTCGGCCTGACGCGCCAGGAGGACCCGGTCAAGATCGAGCGCGACCTCGTCCGGCTCGTCCCGCGCCCGGACTGGGGCCGCTTCCCCCACCTTCTGATCTGGCACGGCCGCCGCGTCTGCGACGCGCGGAGCCCCCGCTGCGAGGATTGCGTCCTGAACGACCTCTGCCCTTCCAGCCGTGTCTGATCGCGCCACCCGCTCCCGCAGCTTCGAGACGGTCGCCGCCGAGTACGAGCGGTACCGCCCGGACTATCCCGAGGAGGCGGTGCGCTGGGCCGCCGAGCAGCTGGAACTCGCGGTAGGTGCCCGGGTCCTCGACGTCGGCGCGGGAACCGGGAAGCTGACCCGCGAGCTGGTCGCGCTCGGATTCGAGGCGGTGGCGGTCGAGCCGGGGGCTCCGATGCTCGACGAGCTCCGCCGGGCGGTCCCGGAGGCGGAGGCGTACGAGGGCCCGGCGGAGGCGATTCCGCTCGCGGACGAGAGCGTCGACGCAGCATTCACGGCGCAGGCGTTCCACTGGTTCGACCGTGAGAGGGCGGTGCCCGAGCTGCATCGTGTGATCCGCCGCGAAGGCGGACTTGCCCTGCTCTGGAACTGGTGGGACGAGCGTGACCCTCTCCAGGCCGAGCTCGGCGTGCTGATCGGCTACGCGGGGCACGAGCCGTACCGTGACGAGGAGCTGCCGGGCAAGCCGTGGTTCCGCGAGGTGGGGCGGACGATCGTCGAAAGCGCCTCCGAGTCGAGCCCGGACGGCCTCGTCGGCTACCTCTCGACCGCGAGCGCCTTCGTCACCGCGGACCCCGACGAGCGGGAGAAGTCCCTGCGTGCCGTCCACGAGCTCGCCTCGCGCTACGGCGAGCGGTTCTCGCTGCCGCGCCTGACCTACGTGTTCGCCTTCGCGCGCCTCAGTTGACGCGCGGATCCTCGGGAATGCGGGCGACGAGCTCGTACACGCCGCCCTTGCGGCGCAGCACGTCGCTCCACAGATCCTCGGGATCGTCCGTGAATGCGTCGTCGGCGAGCGCGGGCTCGAGGATCCAGTCCTCGTCCAGCAGCTCCGCCTCCAGCTGGCCTTCGCCCCAGCCCGCGTAGCCGGCGAAGACACGCCGACGGGTCGTGGCCGGGACGATCTCCTCAGGGTCGGTGAGCGACGGGAAGCCGAGCGAGCCGAAGAGCGGCACCGCCGCGTCGTCCGGATCGAGGAACTCGCCGAGCACGAGCACCGCCTCCGGCTGGACGGGGCCGCCGACCCAGACCTGGTCGCCGTCGTCGACGACCGGCTCGAGCTGCGGCACGGCGGACGCGACCTCGACCGGCGACGGGTGGTTGAGAATGAGGCCCGCCGCGCCCTCGTCGGTGTGCTCGGTCACCAAGACGACAGTGCGCCGGAAGTTCGGGTCGATCAATCCCGGCGAAGCGACGAGGAGGTGCCCCCGCAGTGACTCCACCTGAGCATTGTGCCTAGTGGGAGAGCCTTCTAGAAGGCCCTCGTCAGGACGATGCCCGCATAGAGCGCGAGCGTGCCGACGACCAGGCTGCCGACCGCGTTCGCCAACGCAACCGGTAGGTGGCCAGTCGCCGTCGAGCGGTAGATCTGAAGCGAGAGCGTCGAGAAGGTCGTGTACGCCCCGAGGAAGCCGACAGTCGCACCGGCCTGGAGCCAGAGCGGCACGTTGAGGCGGTGGGCGAAGACCCCGATCAGGACGCCAAGGGCGAACGAGCCGGAGACGTTTACGGCGAACGTCCCCCACGGAAAGTCGTCTCCCCAGTGGCGGTTCACCACTGACTCGAGCTGATGCCGCGAGACGGCTCCGAGCGCTCCCGCGACGCCGATGACAAGGGTTGTCCGCATGGACGGCTCCTCTCGATCCAGGAGCCATCAGCCTTCGGCGGCGGTTGGTGGCGAGCTCCATCGCCCGGCGCCTGCCGGCGCCGCCGGAAATCTAGCCGTGCGCCGGTGTCAGTGCGACGAGCAGGCCGCCGTCGTCGTCGAGCGCGGGAAAGAAGTCGCCGACGACGGGCTTGAGGTGCCCGGCGCGCGTCCGCAGTTGGAGCTGCTCGTTCAGGCGGCGCACTCCCCATTCGAGAGCGAGCTTCACCGGGTTCTTCTCCTCCTCGAAGCCGGCAAGGCCGAACGCGTTGACGACGTCTGCCCCGAGCAACTCGGTTTCGCTCCAGCCGCTCAGCTCGAAGACGCCGCGGCCGAGCGCGAGGATGCGGCCCTCCTGGTCGCACGTGACGAGGCCCGTCGTCGGCGCCGGGTAGTAGTCGTCCATGAGCTCGAACAGGAACCCGAACCCGCAGTGGTGGCAGGCGACGGCCTCGTCGTAGAGGCCCTCCTTGCGGTCGATGTCGATCGAGCGCTCCTTGCAGTTCGGGCAGATGTAGTGCGGCATTGGCTCAGGTTAGCCGCGTGGATCAGATCCACTTCTTGCGACGGTAGAACCACAGCTGGACGAGGGTGGTGACGATGATCACGCCCCAGGAGAACGCATATCCGAAGCCCCAGTGGAGCTCGGGAATATGGCGGAAATTCTGGCCGTAGACGCCGACGACGAACGTCGGGAAGAGCACGAGCGAGGCGACGACGGTCAGTAGCTTGGTCACCTGGTTCTGGTCGTTGGCGATCTTGGCAAGGGCGTAGTCGCGCACGCCGGCGAGCAGGTCGCGCGCGAGGTCGAGGCCGTCGGAGGCGCGCAGGAACTTGTCGTAGGCGGCGTTGAAGGCGACTTCGACGTTGTGCGGGAACACCTCCTTTCCGGTCTCCACCTCGACCGTGCCGTCGATCACGCGGCGGACTGCGTCGCGCATGGGGCTCAGGGTGCGGCGGATGTGGAGGAGGTCGTGCCTCAGCGCGGAGACGCGCGCTCTCGTCATCGCGGCAGCTTGGGTCTCGACCTTGTCCTCCAGCTCGTCGATCTCGTCGTCGAGTGAGTCCACCAGGTCGAGGTAGCGCTCGGCGATCTCGTCGACGAGTCGGTACGCGAGCAGCCCCGCCGAGTCTGTCGGCCTCGCCGCCTTCTTGACCACGGCGACGTCGCACGCCGGCTTGCCGCCGGGCGGAGTCTTGCGCACCGTGAGCAGCGTCTCGTGCGTGATGACGAGGTCGATCTCCTGGTAGTAGACGCTGTCCTCGTCGGGCACGGATACCGCGACGAGGAAGACGCCGAAGACGTAGTCGCCGTGGCCGACGAGCGTCGGCCGTGGCTCGTCCTCGTGCCGCGGCGGAGCGAGGAGCTGTTCGAGGGCGGTCTCCTCGAGCTCGCGCGGCGCCTTCTCCTGCAGCTCCTCCATCGTCGGGTCGAGCAGGTCGATCCAGGTTGCTCCCACGACGCCGCGATTCGCCGCGGACGGAGCTAGACCTGCGAGGAGTTGCTCGCGAGGCGCCGCTGTCTTCCCCGGCCGTGTCCCCGCGAGCCACGTCCCGGTGCCAGGCACCCGGACTGGTCCGGAAGGGACAGGTTGTGGCGTGAACGCGCCTGGTGCCGCGCGGTCGGTCCTTTACGGCCACGTCCCGGTGCCTGGCACCAGGCCATGGCCGCGCGGGACGGTGCAGGCCTGCGCGGTTGGCCTAGACCTTCGTGGTCTCGGCTTCAGGGCGCGGCGCCGTCAATGCGGTACCGCCGTGTCCCTCCTCCGCGGCCAGGAAGCGCTCGGCGTCGAGGGCGGCCATACAGCCGCTGCCTGCGGCGGTTACCGCCTGCCGGTAGACGTGATCCTGCACGTCTCCCGCGGCGAACACGCCCGGCACGTTCGTCTCGGTCGTTCCCGGATTCGTCACCAGGTAGCCGTTCGCGTCGTGGTCGAGCTGGTCGAGGAACAGCTTCGTGTTCGGGTCGTGGCCGATCGCGACGAAGAGCGCGCCGACATCGACCTCCTCCGTCTCACCCGTCTCGGTGTTGCGGAGCCGGACGCCGCTGATCGACTGGTCGCCGAGCACCTCGTCCACGACGTACGGCGTCTTGAAGTCGATCTTCTCGTTGGCGCGCGCCCGGTCGATCATGATCTGCGAGGCGCGGAACTCATCGCGGCGATGGACGAGCGAGACCTTGAAGCCGAAGCGCGTGAGGAAGAGTGCCTCCTCGAACGCCGAGTCGCCGCCGCCGACGACCACGATGTGCTTGTCCTTGAAGAAGGCGCCGTCGCACGTCGCGCATGCCGATACGCCGCGGCCCTTGAGCCGCTCCTCGGAGTCGAGCCCGAGCCAGCGGGCAGTCGCGCCTGTGGCGACGATCACCGACCGGGCCTGGTACTCCTCGTCCTCGACCCAGACGCGGAACGGCCGCCGCGAGAAGTCGACGCGCGACACGTTGTCCGTGACGAACTGGGTGCCGAAGCGCTCGGCCTGGCGCCGGAACTCGGCCATCATCTCGGGGCCCATGATCCCGTCCGCATAGCCCGGGTAGTTCTCGACGTCGCTCGTGATCATGAGCTGGCCACCCCAGTTGAAGCCTTCGATCACGAGCGGCTGCAGGTTCGCGCGAGCAGCGTAAAGGGCTGCGGTGTAACCCGCCGGCCCTCCGCCGATCACGATCACGTCATGTACCTCGTTCATTCGGTTTCCTCTCGCCAAAAACTTGTCTGCTGTATTAAACGATCCAGACCGGATTGACGTTCCCGAGCCGGCCGGCTCGCAGGAATAGAATCCGCTTCGAGGAGGAGAGGGGCGACTGTGGCCGGATCGATCACCTGGGAACAATTACGCGAGCTTGCCGCCTTCCGCGGAGAGCACGGCTGCGCAGTAAGCCTCTACGTCGGTCTCGACCCAAGCAGTGTGCCCACCGCGGGAGAGCTGGCGTCGCACGTTCGGTCGCTGCACGCTCGCGCCGAGCGGCAGCTCAACGAGCGACGCGCGTCGCTCACGCACGACGAGCGGAAGGCGCTCGCGAGCGATCTCGAGCGGATCGGCAGCTGGTTCGAGAACGACTTCAACCGGGATGGAGTCCGGGGCGTCGCGCTCTTTGCGTCGGAGCTCGACGACCTGTTCTTGCAGCTTCTGCTGCCGTGGCCCGTCGACGACGAGGCCCGCATCGCGAATCAGTTGTACCTCGCGCCTCTCGTCCGCAACGTCGGGCGAGGAGACGGCGCGCTCGTTGCGTACGTCGGCCGCGAGCGGGGCGACGTCTACCGGCTTCACGGCGGGCAGCTCACGCCGCTGGTCGACGAGACGGCGGACGTTCCGGGCCGCCATGACCAGGGCGGCTGGTCACAGGCGCGCTACGAGCGCAACATCGAGACGATCGTCGACCGGCACCTGCGCGAGGTCGCCGATGCGCTCGACCGCTGCGTCCGGGGGCTGCGGAACGTCCGCGTCGTGCTCGCCGGTCCCGAGGAGACGAGACCGGAGTTCGACCGGCTTCTCTCGTCGGAGGTGCGTGGGGCGCTCTTGGGCTGGGTCGCAGTCGACGCGCATGCCGACGCGACCCGCCTGCTCGAGGTGGCCCAGCCGCTGCTCGACGAGTGGCGCGCCGGCCGGGAGGAGGCGTTGCTCGCACGCTGGCGGGAAGAAGCCGCGCGAAACGGACGCGCCGCCACCGGATGGGAGGAAACGCTGCAGGCCGCGTCGGACGGCCGCGTCGAGCTCTTGCTCGTGCAGGAGGGAGCCGACCGATCGGCGCACGTCTGCCCTGCCTGCGGTCGCGCGCAGGTGCAAGACGGCAGCTGCCCGCTCGACGGAACCACCCTGGAAGCGGTCGAGACGGGGCTGGACCTGGCGATCCACCAGACGCTGACGCACGGTGGGACGGTCGAGGTGATCGGCGAGGACCACCGCGACCTCGAGCCGGTCGGCGGTGTCGCCGCGCTGCTGAGGTTCTAGGCGGCGTCGGAGGTCGCGTCGCGGGCGGGGAGCTCGGGCGCGGTAACCGGACGCACGGTCCGCTCGACGCCTCCGAGCTCCGCGAGCTCAGCGGCGGGAGAAATGCCTTGATCGCGGAACTTGCGCGCGCTCGGGAGGACGCGCGTCTCGAGCGAGCCGACCGCCTCGTTGTACGACCGGACAGCGGTGTCGAGGCCCCGGCCGACCTTCGCGAAATGCTCTGTGAGGGTCGCCAGCCGTCCGTAGAGCTCGCGGCCCAGGTCGCTGATCGCCTTTGCCGACTCCGCGATCGTCTCCTGTCGCCAGCCGTAGGCGACGGCGCGCAGCAGGGCGATCAGAGTCGTCGGGGTGGCCAGGATGACCTGCTGGTTCACGCCCTCCTCGATCAGGGACGGATCTTGCTCCAGGGCGGCGCTGAGGAAGGTCTCGCCGGGGATGAAGAGCACGACGAACTCGGGCGCCGAGTCGAACTGCGACCAGTAGCTCTTCCCCGACAGCTTCGCGACGTGCTCGCGCACCTGGCGCGCGTGGTCGCGCAGCTTCGTGACGCGTTCCTCATCGTTGCGCGCGGACAGGGACTCGAGGTATGCCTGCCCGGCGAACTTCGAGTCGACGACTACGGTCTTGGAGCCCGGCAGCCTCACGACGAGATCGGGGCGGAGCCCCCCGTCGTGGGTGCGGACGTGTGCCTGCGTCTCGAAGTCGCAATGCTCGAGCATCCCCGCCATCTCGACGACACGGCGGAGCTGGATCTCGCCCCACCGGCCGCGGACGTTGGGACGGTCACGGAGCGCGCTGACGAGGTTGCCCGTCTCGTCTCGGAGCTGCACCTGCGTTTCCGCGAGCTGGCGCACCTGCGTGCTGAGCTCGGAATATGCACCCTTCCGCGCAACTTCGAGCTGCTGCAGCTTCCCATCGACCTTCTCGAGCGACTCCCGGATCGGCGTCACGATGTGTTCCATCGCCTGCTTGCGCTGCTCGAGCTCGTGGGTGGTCTTCTGCTGAAGCTGCTCGAGCTGAGTCTTCGCGAGCTGCAGGAAGGACTCGTTGTTCGTGGCGAGCGCGTCGGCCGCGAGGGCCTTCATCGTCTCGGGAAGTGCCGCGCGGGCCTCTTCGAGGACGGCCACGCGCGCTGCGTAGCGATAGCGCACAACTAGCCATCCCACGGCGGCGCCGAGGATGAGACCGATGAGGAGTCCGACGATCATTGCGGGCGCAGAACCCTAGAGACCGCGTCGGACGGAACAAAGACGCCGGCCCCGACGAACCCGTAAGTCCATCGGAACCGGCTCGCGGAGACTACTCGGGAGGCGGTTCGAGCGTCAAGCAGGAAATGCGCGCTCTTTGCGGGCTTTCGCCCGGGGCGGCGCTACTTGCTGCAGGAGGCCGCGGAGATCGCGTTCTGGGTCTGCTCGAGGGTCGGCTCGAGAGTCGGCGAGGTGACGTTCTGCAGGTTGCCGCCCGCGCAGCCGACGAGCACCGTCGGCGTTCCCTGGACCTTTGCCTGCGTTGCGAGCCGATCGACCGTGCTCGCGATCTGCTTCACGGCCGAGCCGTTCACGGACTTCTGCCACTTACTCAGGTTGAGCCCGTTCACGCTGGCCGCGATGAGCGCCATCTGCCGGCCGGTCAGCCAGCCGGTGTCCTCGGGTTGCTGGTTGTCGTAGAGGACCTTCGCGTACTCGTACCCCTTGTTCTGGAACGAGGCTGCGATCAGGCCGAGCCGGCCGCTGAACGACTGCGAGCCCGCCCCGCCGATGAAGGCCCACGGCTGCAGGTGCAGTTGCACCTTCCCCGACTTGATGTCGTCCTTGACGACCGTGGGCAGGTTGTTGACCTCGTAGTCCTGGCAGAACGGGCACTGGACGTCGATGAACATCTCCATCTCGACCGGCGCCGATGGCTTGCCGAGTACGAGGCCCGTCTGCGGGATGCCGTCGAAGAGTGCGTTGGCGTCGGATGCGCCGTCCAGTTGGCCCGACCAGTTCGCATTGCCGACCGCCGGCAAGCCACTCAGGTCACTCTTGGTGACGGTGCCTCCGCCGCCTCCGCCGCCGCCGCCGCTGCTGAGGACGACTCCCAGCACGATTGCGATGACCGCGAGGAGGACGACACCGCCGACGATCGCGAGGACGCGCGGCGACGCCTGGCGAGCGCGGGCTCCGCCTACGCCCTTGGAGCGCACGGGCGGCGGCGCAGTCACGGCCGCTTCCCTGCGCTGTTGTCTTGCTCTCTTACCGCTCGGCATGAGCGGGAAGGGTAGCCGTCTCTTCGGCGGCTCCGGTGGTTGCAAGGAGCAAGAATCCGATGAGAAGAAGGAAGCCGGTGAGCGCGAGCGTCGGGATGGTGATGTAGCCGAGCTCGTTGATCCACTTCGTGGCACACCCGCCCGGCGCAGACACCACACACGCGTGTGCCTCCTTGACCACACCGTTCTCGACCAGGAGGTGGTAGATCGAGACGCCGGCCCCGACGATGGGAAGGGGGAAGAGGTAGCGCGCGGCCCGGTTGTCCCCGTTCCAGGCCATGAGCAGCAGAAGGATCGAGAGCGGGTACATGCAGATCCGCTGGAACCAGCACAGCTCACACGGCGGGAAGCCCGCGATCTCAGAGAAGAAGAGGCTGCCGCCGGTCGCGATCGCCGCGACGACGAACGCCGCCCACAGCTCGTAGCCCCAGAGCCAACCGCGCAACGTGGCGAGCGGGCCGCGCACGCCGACGAGCGTGAGCAGGCCGATCAGCAGGAACAGGACGATGATCACCTGACCGACGACACCGGCCCACGCAAACGCCTGGATCGCGTGATGGATCGGTGGCGTGATCAGGGCGAGCGACATCGGGCGGCAGGGTATCGGCCCGTGCGGCGGGCGCTACGCTCACCCGGCCGGGGTGGCGGAACTGGTCAGACGCGCCCGACTTAAAATCGGGTGGCCCTCGGGCCGTGCGGGTTCAAGTCCCGCCCCCGGCATCGCGCAGCCGTCAGCTCTCGCTCGAGGTTGCCCAGATGTTGATGCCGCTGTCGGTCGCGTACCCGTCGATCTCTTCGAGCTCGGCCGCGGTGAAGTCGGGTTTCCGGAGCGCGCCGAGGTTCTGCTCGAGCTGCTCGACGCTGCTCGCTCCGACCAGTGTCGAGGTCATGCGCGGGTCGCGGAGCGTCCAGGCCAGCGCGAGCTGGGCAAGCGTCTGACCGCGCCGCTGGGCGATGTCGTTCAAGGCGCGCACCTTGGCCATCGTCTCCTCGGTGAGCTGGTCCGGCGACATCGAGCCGGACCGGCTCGCGCGCGACCCCTCCGGGATTCCGCCGAGGTAGCGATCGGTGAGCACGCCCTGGGCGAGCGGTGAGAAGCAGATGCAGCCGACGCCGAGGTCGCCGAGCGTGTCCAGGAGCTCGGCCTCGATCCAACGGTTGAGGAGCGAGTACGACGGCTGGTGGATCAGGAGGGGCACCCCGAGATCGCGGAGGATCGCCTCCGCCTCGCGGGTCTTCTCGGCCGAGTACGACGAGATGCCCACGTACAGCGCCTTCCCCTGGCTGATCGCCGACGCAAGGGCCCCCATCGTCTCCTCGAGGGGAGTCTCGGGATCGAAGCGGTGCGAGTAGAAGATGTCGACGTACTCGAGCCCAATGCGGCTGAGGCTCTGGTCGAGGCTTGCCAGCAGGTACTTGCGCGAGCCCCATTCGCCGTAGGGGCCCGGCCACATGTCGTAGCCCGCCTTCGTCGAGATGACGAGCTCGTCGCGGTATGGCGCGAGATCGAGACGGAGCACCTCGCCGAACACCTGCTCCGCCGAGCCGTACGGCGGCCCGTAGTTGTTCGCCAGATCGAAGTGGGTGATCCCGGAGTCGAACGCGCGGCGGAGAATGGCGCGGGACGTCTCGAGCGGGCGCTCGTGACCGAAGTTCTGCCAGAGGCCGAGGCTGATCGCGGGCAGCTTCAGACCGCTCGCCCCGCAGCGGCGGTACGTCATCTCCTCGTAACGGCCGGCGGCCGCGGCAAAGCCCACGGTCGGAGTCATACACGGCCGGCGGAAGTGGGGGGCCCACTGAAGATCGAGTCGAGTTAAGGGACCATTCATACACCGGTAACCAGCGGGTCAGGGTTGATTGCGAGCGTGGTCGGGCGCGCGGGGAATGAGCCTCGCGCCGATCAGGAGGTACTCACGGAATGACGAAGCTTGGCTTCACGGTTGTTGCCGCTCTCGCGGGGGTCGTTTCGATGATCGTCGCCGTCGACGCTTCGGCGTCGCTGCCCGCTCCTCAGGCGTCGCCGGTGGTCGGCCACGTGTACATCAACGACAACACCACCGGCGCGAACACGGTCGCGGGCTTCTATCGGCACGCCGACCGATCGCTCACGCCGATTGCCGGCTCGCCGTTTGCGGCAGGCGGCGCCGGGGCCGGGCACGCGAACGCGTCTCAGGGCTCCTTGGAGCTCAGCTCCGACGGCCGTTATCTGCTCGCGGTCGACGCAGGCAGCAACCAGATCTCGGTGCTCAGGATCAAGCCCGACGGGTCGCTCCAGATCGCCGACATCGTGTCGTCGAACGGTGGCAACCCTGTGAGCATCGCCGTCGATGATGGTCTCGTCTACGTCGCCAACGCGGATCCCGTGAACCCGAACTACACCGGCTTTACTCTCAACCAAGGAGGCCACCTGCGGCCGATTCTCGGTTCCACCGTCTCTCTTCCGGCCGGCTCACAACCGGGGGACGTCCTCTTCGACGGAGACGGCACGAAACTCGTCGGAGCCCGGGTGGGCACCTCGGAGATCGACAGCTTCACGGTCGGCGCGGACGGACTGCTGTCCGCGGCACCCGGCTCGCCGTTCGAGCACCAGGCAGGCGTGTTCGGCCAATTCGGCAGCGAGTTCAACCCGGCCGATCCGGCTCAGCTGTTTGTCTCGAATGCGCACACCGCGGCGAACGGCCCCGCACCGGGAAGCGTCTCCGCGTACACCGATGCGGCCGACGGAACGCTGACCCCGATCGGAGCGTCGCCCTTCGCAAACGCCGGGACCGCCTCTTGCTGGATCGAGATCAGCCACGACGGCAAGTACCTGTTCACGGTCAATACGGCTTCCTCGACCGTCGCCAGCTACTCGATCGACACAGACGGATCGCTCATTGCGATCGGCAACACTCCGATCGAGAACGGCAACGGCGCCGAGGACGCACGGCTCTCGCCTGACGGATCCACTCTCTTTGTAGTCAACGGCGGAGGCGACCAGATCAACGCGTTCTCCGTCCAGGGGGGCACCCTGACCGAGCTCACCAGCTCACCGACCGCCGGCCCGGCCGGCGCAACCCCCTCCGGAATCGTCGTCGACTGATCGTCGCGTGGGAGGCGGGCGCCGATGCGTCCGCCTCCCACGGCTGCACGGCTGATCAGGTCGGCAGGGTGAAGGAGACGCAGGCGCCGCCCTGCGGACGGTTCTCGGCCCAGATGCGGCCGCCGTGGGCCTCGACCAGCCCTCGGGCGATGGCGAGACCGAGCCCGGCACCGCTGCCGCTGCGGGCTCGATCCGCCCGCCAGAAGCGCTCGAACATCCGTCCCGGCGCCTCGGCCGGCAGTCCCTCGCCGGTGTCCTCGACACGGAGGAGCAGGTCGGAGGCACGGCGCTCCGCGCGGACGGCCACGGATCCGTCCGAGGGGGTGTGGTGCAGCGCGTTCGTCACGAGGTTGAACAGCACTCGCTCGATCTTGTCGGGTGCCAGCTGTGCCTCCATTTGCTCGTCGACCTCCGAGCTGAGCGCGACGCCGCGCGCCTCGGCCTCGGGCCGGAGCAACTGCAACGCCGAGGTGACGAGCGGTGCGACGGGCGTCTGCCGAAGCTCGAGGGTGAGCACGCCGGAGTCGATGCGCGCGAGCTCGAACAGGTCGTCGACCAGTGCCGACAGCGTCCGCACCTGCTCCCGAAGCGTCGGCAGGTAGTCCTCGGCAGATGCGAGGCCGTCCTCGATCGCTTCGAGCATCGCCTGAAGCGACGCGATAGGAGCACGTAGGTCATGGCTCGCCCAGGCAACGAGCTCGCGGCGGGCGTCGAAGAGCTGCTCGAGGCCCGCGGCCATTGCATTGAAGGAGGCGGCGAGCTCCGCGATCTCCCGCGGGCCCTCGACCGGCGCCCGAACGGAGAGCTCTCCGGCGGCAAGCGTGTGCGACGTCGTGCCCAGGCGGCGCAGCGAGCCGGTGATCGAGCGTGCGAGCACGAAGGCGGCGAAGACCGCGGCCGTGGCGGAGCCCGCGGCCACGGCGAGGATCTTTCGGTCGGCGCCCATGTGAAACATCACCCAGCCCGACAGCAGCACGGCCGCGAGCGGGACGCAGACGGCGATCAGGGCGAGTCCGGCCAGCTGGATCCCGACGGTCGGCGCACGCCGCAGGAGGTACGCAAGCGCGAGCCCCGAGGCCAGACTGCCGGCGGCGACGACCAGGGCGAGCGCGATCATGGGTCGAGGCGGTAGCCGACGCCCCACACGGTGTGGAGGTGGCGGGGGTGGCTGGGGTCTGCCTCGATCTTCTCCCGCAGCCGCCGCACGTGGACGGTGACCGTCCCGGTGTCAACGGCCGATTCGTAGCCCCAGACGCGGGCCATGAGCTGGTCGCGGGAAAAAACGTGGCGCGGGTGCGAGGCGAGGAACCAGAGCAGCTCGAACTCCTTCGCGGTGAGCTGGACGGGGGTATCGGCGAGCCGGGCTTCGCGGCTGCTGCCGTCGAGGGCGACCTCGCCGAAGGCGATCGTCTCGCGCGGCAGTGAGCTGCCGTTGCTGCGACGGAGGACTGATCGCACGCGCGCTGCAAGCTCGCGCGGCGAGAAGGGCTTCGTGACGTAGTCGTCCGCGCCGAGCTCCAGTCCGACGATCCGGTCGGCCTCCTCGCCGCGCGCCGTGAGCAGGATCACCGGCAGGCTGGACCGGTCGCGGATCCAGCGGCAGAGGGTCAGCCCGTCCGTGCCGGGAAGCATGACGTCGAGCACGACGAGGCTCGGCTCGCGCTCTTCGATCAGCGACCGCGCCGCGTCTCCGTCCGAGGCCGTCAAGGTCCGGAAGCCGTCGCGCTCGAGGTAGCGGACGACGACGTCGCGCACGATCGGCTCGTCATCCACAACGAGGACGGTCTGCATCTTCCCATTCTGGCTGGCGGGATTGCGGCGGAGTCGGCGAGTCCTTACATGTCCGTTAAATCCGGCGGTCCCAGACGTTGGCCGGCTGTCCCTCCCGGCGTATGCTCGCGCCAATCCACGCAGGCTCTCAGGGGAGGAAGACGATGGCGAGCAAGGTCGCGGCGGACGTGAAGATCGACGCAGATTCGGTGGCGGCATTCTCCGGGCAGGTTCGCGGACCGGTGCTCATGCCGGGTGATCCCGGGTACGACGATGCGCGCTCCATCTGGAACGGGCTGATCGACAGACATCCCGCGCTGATCGTCCAGTGCAGCGGCGCGGCCGACGTCGTCGACGCGGTGAACTTCGCGCGCGAGCAGGGGCTCACGCTCTCGATCAAGGCGGGAGGGCACAACGTCGCCGGCAACGCCGTCAACGACGACGGGATCGTGCTCGACCTTTCGCAGATGCGCGGCGTTCACGTCGACCCGGCCTCGCAGACCGTGCGCGTACAGGGCGGGGCCACCTGGGGCGACCTCGACCGTGAGACGCAGCTGTTCGGCCTCGCGGTGCCCGGCGGCGTCGTCTCGACGACCGGCGTGGCGGGGCTGACGCTGCACGGGGGGCTCGGTCATCTGCGCCGCAAGCACGGGCTCTCGATCGACAGCCTTGTGTCGGTGGACATCGTCACCGCCGACGGACAGCTCCGCCGCGCGAGCGCGACGGAGAACGAGGATCTGTTCTGGGCCGTCCGCGGCGCGGGCAGCAACTTCGGCGTCGTCACGTCGTTCGAGTTCCGAGCGCACCCCGTCGGCCCGATGGTGTTCGTCGGCGCGATCTTCTACCCGTTCGAGGTGGCATCCTCGATCCTGCCCGCCTGGCGCGACTTCATGGCGACCGCGCCCGAGGAGCTGAGCTCGCTCGCGATCTGCTGGAGCGTGCCGCCCGTCGAGCCGTTCCCGCCGGAGATCCACGGCACTCCCGTCGTCGTCGTTGCGGCTGCTTACAGTGGCCCGGTCGAAGAGGGCGAGCGGATCGTGCAGCCGCTGCGCGAGCTCGCGTCTCCGGTCGTGGACGCGAGCGGTCCCTGGCCCTGGCTCGGCCTGCAGAGCGGCTTCGACGCGATCTTCCCGGAGGGAGAGCTTCGCTACTGGAAGTCCCGCTCGGTCACCGAGCTCTCCGACGAGGTCATCGGGGACATCGTCGAGCTCGCAGGCCGCAGGCCGGCGCCGCTCAGCGACATCGTGATCTGGCATCACGGCGGCGCGATGAGCCGCGTCGCCGAGGAGGAGACGGCCTATGGCGGCCGTGACACGCAGTTCCTCGTGACCGCCGAGGCGAGCTGGACCGACCCGGCGCAGAACGAGGAGGCGATCGCCTGGGCCAGGGAGGTGTTCGACGCGATGGAGCGCTATTCCACCGGAGCCGTCTACCTCAACTTCCCGGGTCTCGGCGAGGAGGAGGAGGCGCTCGCGCGCGCCGGCTACGGCGTGAACTACGAGCGGCTCGCTGTGCTGAAGGCGAAGTACGACCCGGACAACCTCTTCCGGATGAACATCAACATCCCGCCTGCCGCCGTATAGCGACCGCTCCGGGTCGTCGGGCTCGCGGCTGTCAGCATCAGTCAGGTGCAGGTGCTCAACGTCGAGTCGCCATCAGGGCAGGCGCGGGTCTACCTGCATGCCGCCGATCGGCCGCGCGCGGGGCTCGTGCTCGGCCACGGCGCGGGGGGAGGGGTGGAGGCCCGTGATCTGGTGGCGGCATGCGACGTTGCGCTCGGAGAGGCTGTCAGCGTCGCGTTGGTGGAGCAGCCTTATCGGGTAGCAGGGCGACGTTCGCCTGCCCCGGCGGCCCAGCTCGACGCTGCGTGGGTCGCGGTAGTTGCCCGGCTACGCGAGCGAGAGCTCCGAGGCTTGCCGCTGCTGGTCGGAGGTCGCTCCCTGGGCGCGCGGGTTGCCTGCCGTACCGCCGGCATCACCGACGCGGTCGCGGTGGTGTGCCTGGCCTTCCCGTTGCAGCCGCCCAGGCGAGCCGGGGTGGCTCCGGCCACGAGCCGTCTTCCCGAACTGGACGAGGTCGCGGTTCCGACCCTGGTCGTGCAAGGAACGCGCGACCGGTTTGGCATCCCACCTGCGAGCACAAGGCGAACGGTGATCGAGGTGCCCGGCGACCACAGCCTCAAGGCCGATCTGCCGGCAGTGTCGGCCGCCGTGCAGTCCTGGCTTGCCGGTTTTCTTGCTCAGCTCGAAACGCGACCGCCGCCGCGTGCAGCTTCGACGACCTCTTCACCTGCCTGAGCAGAACGACCCGGGCCGGTCCCTCGTCGGGCCCACATAGCCGCTACCTGCCAGTCGGTGCTGCTGGAAGCGAGGAGTCGAAATGGGCGCTGACGAGGACGCGGTGCGCACCCCTACGCCGCGATCGTTGGTGGGCCGGAACGAATTGATCACAAACCTCAGGGAGGCCCTGATGCCACCGAACCACCAGAGCGGCGTTGCCCGTTCACTGCCCCAAAAGCTGACGGTCGCAGCTGCTGCGCTCGCACTGCTCGCCGCAGCCGTGCTTCTGCTCAACCCGCCCAAGCTGCACGCTTCGGCCAGCAGCGGGACCGTCGTCTCGACCGCGAAGACCAGCCTGGGCCGTGTCCTCGTCAACTCCCGCGGACACACGGTCTATCTGTTCGGGAAGGACCGAAACGGAAAGAGCTCGTGCTCCGGACAGTGCGCGACCTTCTGGCCGCCGTTGATCGCGAGCGGCAAGCCTGCCGTCGGGGGAGGCGCGAAAGCGTCCCTGATCGGAACGATCAAGCGCGCCGACGGACGCCGCCAGGTGACCTACAACCACCACCCGCTCTACACGTTCGTCAAGGACAAGAGCAAGGGCCAGACTCACGGCGAGGGCGTCAGCGCCTTCGGCTCGAAGTGGTACGCAGTCTCGCCGGCCGGAGCCAAGGTTCTGCCCCGGCCTGCTGGGAACGGGATCCCGCAGAACAACGGCGGCGACCACGACTCGGACAACAACGGCGGTCCGAGCGACGGCGATGGAAATATCTGAGCGGATGATCGGAGGGTCGCGGCGGCTCGTTGTTGTCGCCGCGACCGTCGCTGCGTTCCTCGCTGTCTGCGGCGGCGCCGCAGACGCAGGCGCGTCGGCCAACGGTCAGGCGCCCGCCTTTCGCTGGCTGCATCCGCAGCCTCCGCCGCGCGGCTGGACGCTTGCGCGGCTTCCGTCCGGCGCCGCAAGTTTCGGCTACCCCAGGACCTGGAGGACGATTCGCACCGACCCGGGGACGGCCTCGGTGGGGCTGATCGGCCGCGGCCATTTCATCCGCGGGTACCTCAACGCGACTCCCCGGCAGGGAACCGAGACGCTAGCGAATTGGCCGAGCTTCCGGATCGAGCACGTGGGTGACGAGGAACACACGAAGGACGTTCGTCTGATCGCCAGCGCGCACGGGCTCCGGTTCCGTTCCGGCACGGGCTCGTGCGTGATCGACAGCTATCCCACGTCGCGAACTCGCTACCGCGAGATCGCGTGTCTCGTGGCGGGCACTCACACCAGCTCCGTGATCGTGGGCGCAGCTCCGGCCAAGACCTGGGCGCAGCAAGCGCGGACAATCGAGCGGGCGATCGCAAGCCTTCGAACCGACTAGTCCTGACTCCGGCGACGCGGAGGCCCTAAAGGAGGCCGCTTTCGCAGCCGAAATATGACTGGATGGCTACTGCGACCCAGCCGGAGCGGATGTTCGACGTTGCTCTCAGCCCGGGCGACGGGCGCATACGAATCACTCGATCCGACACACGTCGGGTCGCGCTCGCATTGAGTCCCGAGGAAGCGTCACAGATTCGAGCGGGGCTCAAGAGAGCGCTTCAGCCCAACGCGAAGAAGCTCAAGAAGCGGAACAAGCGCAAGAGCCTCAAGCGCTTGCGCTAGATGAGTGCCCGCCGCTCGGGGGCCAGCTGCGGCTGATTTCCGCGATTCCAGCCAGAGCGGCGTCGAGGTCGGTCGGCGGCACCGCCTGAGGGTCGCGCACGGCGACTGCGACCACAGACGCATGAGTTGCGAGCCGGTGCACGATCTCGACCAGCGAGTCGTGTCTCTCTACGAGATCCTGAAGCCGGGCGTCAAGCTCTGTTTTCTTCGGTGCCATGCGGACCGATCTTCCCCCGCCGGCTCTTGTTGAAGCGCGACGTTGACCCGCCGGGAATCCGGCGCTCGCTCAGGTAGGTGACCGCCACTGCGAGCAGAGCCATCGCCAGAGCGAGAGATGTTCCCAGGAGAGCGGAGAGGCTCATCAGGCCGCCCTCCGGGATGCAATCTGCGTCTCGCACTCGGGGCAGATCGCCGACCGCAGGCGCGGTGGGACAGTGCTCTCGAAGGTGCGCAGCTCGCGGATCGCGTCCCCGGGCTCGAGCCAGGTTCCGCGGGCATGAACACGCAAGCAGATCGAACACACCGGGAGTCCCCAGCGGCGAAGCAGCGGCGCGAGCGTGCGGGATCTCATGGCGTTCACGGCTGCCCTCGGCGGTCCGAGACCTGTGGTCTCGCGCGCGGTTGCGTTCGCGCGGCGTCGCGGTCGAGGAGCCGGCTTGCAGCGAGGTACCGCCGTACGTTCACAGGCGTCGGCTCGGCGCTGAGATCGAGTACTGCGTTGCGGAACGCGGTCGGACCGGCGAGTGCTGCCATGAAGGTGACGATGCCGCAGCTGCCCTCCGAACGCATCACGGAGAACGTCCAACGTTCGTACCGGCTAGCGGCCATGAAACCTTCCGGCTGTCGGCGATGCGTAGCCACTGCCCCCGGGGCGATCGTGTTCTAAAAGCACTCGAGCTCGAAGGGAGCAGACACGATGTCACTGATCAACAAGGCCCGAGGGGGCGGCCGCTGGGCGGTGATTCTCGCCGGGGCGGGCGTCGTCGCGGCGGTCCTCGCCGTCAGCGGTTGCGGCGGATCCTCGTCCAGTAGTGCCTCGTCCACGAACAAGAGCGCCGGTTCGCGCGGCACTTCGACGCGGGCAGTGACTACGTGGTCGCTGCCGAACGCGGACCTGCAGAACACGCGCGCCGTCAGCAGCCCGATCAATTCGACGAACGTGTCGAAGCTCCGGGTGGCGTGGAGGATCCCTCTCACCCACGCGGGAGGCTTCGGCTACTACGCCAACACCCCCGTGGTCGGCCCGGACGGGACGATCTACTTCCAAGACCTCGGCTACAACGTATTTGCCGCGAACAGCAAGACCGGCAAGGTGCTGTGGACGTACCACGCCGGCCACATGAGCGGAATGCCGCTCGGCGAGGGACCGAACGGCGTGGCCGTGGTGGGTGGAACCGTGTACGGCGAGATGCCTGCCTACGCGTTCGCACTCTCGGCCGCGACAGGAAAGCTCCTCTGGCGCACGGCGAACCTCGCGGCGAAGCAGGGCCAGGGCTTCAACATCGCGCCGCAGGTGCACGACGGCCGCGTCTACCTGTCGACCTCCGGCCAGCTGAACGGCGGACTGGCGTACGCACTCGATGCGAAGACGGGCAAAGTGCTCTGGAGGTTCCAGGAGACGAAGAGCCCTGCCGACCGCAGCGCCGGCGGCACGCTGGGCACGGGCGGGGCCTGGAACACCCCGGCCATCGGACCGGATGGAACGGTCTACTTCGGGATCGCCAACCCGTACCGGTCGATCGACCAGGCAACCGAGCATCCCACCACGCTCCTCTACAACGACAGCACCGTCGCCCTCACGCCGAGCAGCGGGAAGCTGAAGTGGTACTACCAGGCGATTCCGAACGACTTCCACGACTGGGACATGCAGGTCTCGCCGATCTATACCGAGACCGGTGGCCAGCCGGTGATCGTCGACTCGGGGAAGATGGGCTACGTCTACTTGATGAACGCGACGACGGGGAAGCTGCTGTGGAAGACCCCAGTCGGGAAGCACAACGGTCATGACAACGATGCCGTGCTGGCGTTGCACCACAAGCTGCATGCGACGGTCCCGTACGTCTACTACCCCGGCACACTTGGGGGCGTCGAGACGAACATGGCGCTCTCGGACGGGGTGGTCTACGTCCCGATCAACGACCTGTCTTCGACGTTCAAGAACAAGACCGAGAAGATCGGGACCAACGCCGCGATCACGAAAGGAACCGGAGAGGTGGTTGCGTTGAGCGTGGCCACGGGGAAGGTGCTGTGGGACCGGCACCTGCCGAGCTCGGCCTACGGCGACGCCACCGTCACGAACGACCTCGTGTTCACCACGACGCTGGACGGCAAGGTGACTGCGCTCTCGAGGAGCAACGGTGCGATCGTCTGGCAGAAGCAGCTTTCCGCCGGAACGAATTCACCGGTTGTCGTCAACGGGGACACCCTGATTACCGTCGCGAGCTTCCCGATGGGCAAGGGGCAAAAGCCCGAGATCGTCGCCTATTCGCTGAACGCGCCCGCGGGCGGCGCCAAGACGCAGACCGCGCCGACCTCGAGCTCCGGCGGGAGCGGGACGACCGCGCCGTCCACGAGCACGAAGGGCACCGCGATCCAGGTCCAGGCCGGGGAATTCTTCTTCAAGCTCTCGGCACAGTCGGCCGCGAAGCCCGGCACGGTGACGTTCGCGGTCAAGAACGTCGGCCATGTGGCGCACGACTTCCGGATCAACGGCAAGCAGACGGCGCTGATCCAGCCGGGCGGGACGGCGAACCTCGCCGTCGCGTTCACGAAGAGCGGCAAGTACCCCTACCTGTGCACCGTTCCCGGCCACGCCGAGGCCGGGATGAAGGGCGTCTTCACCGTCGGCTGACGGACGCGCACGATCCGGCCGCCACACGTGGTGACGGCCGGATCGTGCGAGCGCGCGCGACGCGGTCTGGACGCTCAAAGATCGTCGCGCCGCAACACGCCGACGAGAGTGCCGTCGGAGCGGGTCACGAGCAGGTGAGCGAGGTTCTGGTCGCGCATCCGTTGCTCGATCTTGCCCTTTCGTGCGCTCGGCCGAATCGTCCGCGGCCCGAGGGACATCGCCTCCTCCACCAGGATCTGCTCTCCTGAACGAATCGCAGCTCGGTCGAGGACACCGGCGACGACGCCGCGCTCGTTCGTGACGACGGAGATCTCCCACTCGTCTCCGACGCGCTCGGCCACGGCGGAGACGAGCTCGTCCGGCCGGCACGTCGGCACGTCCGTGCGAGTCACGCTCCCGACGCGCGTGCTGCTATCCGCTCTTCCCTCGAGCGGCAATCCGAACGAGCCCCAATCGGCCTTGCCGGCCGTGTACTCGTACACGCGGGTGAAGCCGAGCCCGTCGAGCCGCGCCGCGGCTCGTGGACTCAGGTCTCACTGGTAGTGGTAGCAGTAGACGATCACCGGTCTCGACGGCTCGAGGGATGCGGTCGAGCGACGGTCGAGCGTCTTCAGCGGAATGTTGATCGCGCCGGGGAGGTGTTCGTCCTCGAAATCCTCCGCCGGGAGCACCTCGACGAGGTGGGCATTCTCCTCCCGGCGCAGCCGCTGGAGCTCGTCACGATCGATCGGTGTAGGCATGCCCTCTCCCTCGTTCCTGGCGGGAGTCCCAAGGTTCCGCCATGCGCTGCGCATTCCAGCAGACCGAGTGGAACGCAGATCGGGGGAGCGGACGAAGAGTCGTCTGCCTCCTCTTTCGCCCGGTCAGTCTGCAGGGTGGTGCAGCGGTAACTCGACCGAAAGTGAGGTGCCGGCGCCCGGCGGGCTCGACAGGCGCAGAGTTCCACCGATCGCCTCGACGCGGTCGCGCAGCCCGATCAGGCCCGAGCCCTCGGCCGGATCCGCGCCGCCGCGCCCCGCGTCGCGAACCTCGACGTGTAGCGCTGCGAGCCCGGCCGTCACGGTGACGTCTACGACCGGCGTTTCGGCGTACTTCGCCGCGTTCGTCAACGTCTCGGAGACGAGGTAGTAGGCCGTTACCTCGACCGGCTCGGGGAAGCGGCCGTCTGTCCGGACGTCGAGGTTGACCCGAAGCGGCGAACGGGCGACGAGGCGCTTCAACGCCGGGGTCAGGCCGTCCTCGGAGAGGCCGGCAGGATGGATTCCAAGGGCCGTCTCGCGGAGGTCGTCGAGCACGGCCGTCAGGCCCTCGAGAACTCGTGTGAGCTCGTCTCGGTGCTGATCCAGCTCATCCGGCACAGTCGACTGCGCTGCGCGTAGCGCGAGCGCGAGCGCCACGAGCCGCTGCTGAGCGCCGTCGTGCAGATCGCGTTCGATCCGCCGGCGAGTTGCGTCGGCGGTGGCGACGATTCTCGCCCGTGAGGCGTCCAGCTCCGCGCGGCCCTCGGCATTGGCGATGGCCGTCGCGAGGAGCTCCGTGAACTTCGACAGCCGGTCTTCGAGGTCGCCCGGGAGCGGTTCGGGGTCGCGCGTGCCGACGGCCATTACGCCCCACAGAGTCCCCTCGACGACGACCGGCACGGCGACCGCCGACCGCGCCCCCTCGCCGCGAGCCGCGGCTGCGATCGATCCCTGCCCGGGACGCGTGTAATCGACGCGTGCGGGACGACCCGTCTCGCAGACGCGCGCAATCGCGCTGCTATCGCCCGCGACGCGCCAGCGCCTCCCCACCGGGCCGAGGTAGCCGCTTGCTGTCGCGAGCACGGTCGCAAACCCGTCGGCGTCGTGGCGCATCAGCACGCTGAGCGGAGTCTTGAACATCCGCGCTACCTCGCGCCGGACGGCGTCGAAGACGTGGTCGGGAGCCGCGCCCTGGGCGACGAGCGTGGCCACCCGGCGGAGAGCCGCCTGTTCGTCGGCGAGCAGCGCGAGCTGTTCGTGTGCCTGGCTGTTTGCGATCGCAGTCGCGAAGAGCTCCGCGAACTCCATCAGTCGCCGCTCCGTCTCGGGAGGCAGCGGCTGCTCCGTCTTCGAACTGACGGCCAAAACGCCCCAAAGGCGGCCGTCCACGGTAATCGGTGCTCCAACGGACGAATGCCAGCCCATCGCGCGGGCGGCTTCGGGCGCTTCGCCCGGCGCTTCGGCGTAGTTCTCTATCCGGCCGGGCCGTCCGGTTTCGAAGATCAGCCCCGACACCGTGCCTTCGAGGGGGTAGCGCTTCCCGACGTAGTTGTAGCCGCCGTCGGCCGTCCAGCCACTCACTGCGGTCACGGCCCCGTCTTCCTCGAAGCGCGTGAGAGCGGAGCCGTCCGCGCCCATCAGTGCCGCCACCTCCGTGCTCACGGCTTCGAACACCTCTGCCGGTTCCGCACCCCCTGCAACGAGCGTCGCCACCCTCCTCAGCGCCGCCTGTTGGTCGGCGAGCTGCTCGAGCTGCTCGTGTGCCTGGCTGTTTGCAATTGCAGTCGCCACGAGCTCGGTGAACTCGGTGAGTCGACGCTCCGTTTCGGGCGGCAGCAGCTGCTCGGTCTTCGAGACGACCACCAAGGCGCCCCAGGGGCGGCCCTCGACCGTGACCGGGGCTCCCACCGACGACTGCCACGCCAGCTCGCGGGCGACCTCGGAAGCCTCGCCGGGCGCTTCGGCGTAGTTGTCGACCCGCCCGGGCTGGCCCGTCTCGAAGATCAGGCCCGATACGGTGCCTTCGAGCGGGTAGCGCCTCCCGACGTACTTGTGAGGGCCCTCGATCGCCCAGCCGCTCACCGAGGTGAAGTTGCCGTCAGCCTCGTACCGCGTCAAAGCAGAGGTATCCGCGGGAATCAAGGCAGCCACCTCGGCGGTTACCGCATCGAACACCTCTGCCGTTGGCGCGTCCGCTGCAACCAGCGTCGCCACCCGCCGCAGCGCCGCCTGTTGGTCGGCGAGCTGCTCGAGCTGCTCGTGTGCCTCGCCGTTCGCGATCGCGGTCGCGAAGAGCTCTGCGAACTCGGCCAGTCGCTCCTCGGTGTCGCGGGGCAGCGGCTTCTCGCTCTTCGAAGCGACGGCCAACACACCCCATAGGCGGCCATCCACAGTGAGCGGCGCTCCTACCGAGGAGTGAAAGCCCAACGCACGGGCGGCCTCCTGCGCCTCGCCCTGCGCCTCTGCGATGCGGTCGACGCGGGCGGGCCGGCCGGTTTCCAGAATCAGCCCCGAAACGCTGCCTTCGAGCGGGTAGCGGATGCCGAGGTTGCTGAAGCCTCCCTCGGGCGTCCAGCTGCTTACGGTGGTGATGGTCCCGTCTGGTTCGTAGCGAATGAGAGCGGAGCCGTCCGCGCCGATCAGCGCCGCCACCTCCGCGCTCACGGCCTCGAACACCTCTCCCGCTCCGGCACCTCTTGCTGCAACCAGTGTCGCCACCCGCCTCAACGCCGCCTGTTCCTCCGCGAGTTGAGCGAGCTCGTCGTGAGCCTGGCTGTTCGCGATTGCGATGCCTACGAGGTCGGTGAATTCCGACAGCCGGTCCTCGACGTGCTCCGGGAACGGCGCGTCCGTAGACGAGGTCGCGACCATTCCCCAGACTCGGCCGTCGACGAAGATCGGTGCGCCGGCCACCCTGTCGAAACCGCCCTCGCGCGCCTCCGCGGCCAGCGCCCCGGGAAGATCAGCGTAATCCTCGACCCGTATCGGTCGGCCGGTGCGCAGCACCTCCCGGGAAACCGACGGGCCGTCGAGCTCCCAGCGGGACCCCGGGTGGAAGCTGTGGGGACGGGAGCCCCACACCGAGACGACCGTCATCGCCGCGCCGCCGTCCTCGTACCGGCAGACCGCCGCGTTCGGGAGGTCCAGGACCTGCGCGACCTCCCTGGCCAAGGCTTCGAACACCTCCGTCGACGATGCCCCCGACGCCACGAGCGTCGCGACCCGGCGCAATGCAGCCTGCTCCTCCGCGAGCCTGCGCAGCTCGTGGGCAGTGTCGTTCCACTGATCCGCCGGGGCGGCGGACGTGCCCATCACTTCACGGTACCCCATAATCGTTGCCGTGAGCACAATCGCGACTCGGGTCGTGGTGGCCGACGACGAGGTCCTCATGCGCGAGGGTCTCGCCGGCCTGCTCGAGCGTTCGGGGTTCGACGTCGTCGGTCAGTGCGGAAACGCCTCCGAGCTGCTCGAGCTGGTGCGCGAGCTTCGGCCCGACCTCGTGATCGTCGATATCCGGATGCCGCCGACGCACACGAGCGAAGGGCTCGAAGCCGCGGAGGCGATACGCGAGGAGTTCCCCGAGACCGCCGTCGTCGCGCTGTCCGCGTACGTCCAGGTGGAGCGGGCGACCGCGTTGCTCTCGAGCGGCGAGCGGAGCGGCTACCTGCTCAAGAGTCGCGTGACCGATGTGGACGAGTTCGTCGCGACGCTCGAGCGGATCGTCAGGGGAGCATCGGTCGTCGATCCTGCGCTCGTGCAGGAGCTCGTGGCGGCGCGAGGTGCTCACGACCCGCTCGACGTCCTCTCGCCTCGGGAGCTCGAAGTGCTGGCCCTGATGGCCGAGGGACGCTCGAATGCAGGCATCGCGCACACGTTGTGGATCACCGAGTCGACGGTGGAGAAGCACGTCCGCTCAATCCTGAGGAAGCTGCGCTTGCCCTCGGGGGAGGACGACCAACGCCGCGTGCTTGCGGTGGTCACGTACCTCAACGCCCGCTAGCGCCCTCCTCAATCGCCCGCGTCCCCGGCAAGGCGCAGGATCGCGCTCGCCGACAGATGAGCCTTGGAAATGAACCCTGCCGCCGGGCTGGCCGCGACCGCCTCGGTGTATTCGTCCTCGGTGTGGGTGGAGATCAGAATCACGGTGGCGCTCAGCTGACTCGCGAGATCGAAGCCGTTCTCGTTGCCGAGACGGAGATCGACGAGCACGACGTTCGGCCGGAGCTCCCTCTCGAGTCGCAGCGCGTCGGCGCTCGTCGTCGCGACCCCGACTACCGCGATGCCTTCTCGCTCGAGCAGCACGCACGCGCTGTCGAGAAACTCCCGATTGTCGTCGACGATGAGGCAGCGGATGGGCAACCCGGTCAGCGTTCCAGGAGAAGCGCCGGTTTAGTAGCCGCCGTAGCCGCCGCCGCCCTGCGGCTTGGACGCGGGCGCGACCTTGGATCCGGACGGGGAGACGGCAAACCACGAGCCGCCGAACGCCTTGATGCCCTCGCCATTGGTGTCGCCCGGCTTCTTGTCATTCACGAAGGTGTACAGGGGATGGCCGCTGTAGGTGAGCTGGCTTCTCCCGTCCGGGCGACTCGTGGTTCCGACGTCGGCTGCCTTGGCGCCGCTTCCGATCGCGGGATTTCGGCCGGCGCTCAGCGGCGGCCAGTTGGCAGCGCATGAACCCATGCAAGAGCTGACCGTTCCCGAGTCGCGTCCGAAGAAGTACAGCGTGCGCCCCTGCCGGTCGACGAGGACGTCGCCGAGCCCGGTGCTCGCGACGCCGACCGTCGCCGGGTGCCCGCTGGGCGTGGTGGGAAGCGCGTTCGACGCGCTGCCGCCGCAGGCCGCCAGAGCCAGGACTGCGACCGGCAACGCGCCGAGGAGGAGTGGGGTGCGACGGAACATCTGCCGATCACGATGCCTTGCCGCCGGCCGCCGAGCATCGCGGCGGCCTGGAAACCGACGTACCGGCTAGCCGCAGTCGTGAATTTGCGGCCTGCCACGTAGCCGGCGTTCGCACTCGGTGGGCAGGGTTCGGGGTGAGGGATCCTTCTAAACGGGGAGGCAAGCAATCGGTCGATTCCGCTTGGTCGCCGCAGCTTCGGCGTTGGCCCTCCTCTGGCCTGCCCCGGCCGCGGCGCATGCCTTTCTCGTTCGGTCGGAGCCCGCGGCTGCATCGGAGATGGTCCGTGCTCCGAGGGTGGTGAGGCTCTTCTTCGACGAAGGAGTGCGGCCGGCGCCGGACATCGAGGTCGTGCGCAACGGGGGCGGCTCCGTGCTGGCCGGCCGTCCGTTCGTGCCTACCGGAAAGCCGACCGAGATCGTCCTGCCCCTCCGGCCGCACCTCGACCACGGGGACTACACGGTCCGTTGGCGCGAGATCGACGTCGACGACGGCCACCTGATCGCCGGGGTCTTCGCTTTCAAGGTGGGTAGTGGGGGACCGCCGCCGCGCACCGTCCTCTCGGCCGGAAGCGGCGATCCGCCGTTCTGGGCGGTCGCGAGCCGCTGGCTCCTGCTCGCCGGACTCCTCGTCGGTGCGGGTGCGACCCTGTTCGGCCTGCTCGTCTGGCGGCCCGCGGTGCGCGCGGGCGAGGGGGAGATGCTCGAAGGGAGACTGCGCCGGGCAGAAGGTTTGATCCTTGCCCCGGCGCTGGCGGTCGCCGCACTCGGGGCGTACCTCTCGGTAGCGCTGGAGCCGGGCACCTCGGGCACGACGTTCGGGTACCGGATGGAGATCGGTGGAGCTGTCGCCGCGTTGGCCGCGGTGGCCGCCTTGGCCTCGCTTCGGGTGAGGGCGCTCAGGCCGGCCGCCTGGCTGGCCGCGCTCCTGCTCCTCGCCCTCCCGACGGTGACGGGGCATGCGCTGCAGCAGGGCGTGGCGAGGGGCGTGAGCGTGCCTGCGGATCTCGTCCACCTTGCCTCGGCGGCGTTTTGGATCGGTGGCTCGCTCGAGCTCGGCCTCATCCTGTCGTTCGTGGTGCGGACGGCGGATTCGTCGTCTAGCCGCAGCGGGCTGTCGCTCGTTGTGCGCTACTCGCGGATCGCGGTCGTCGCGGTCGCGCTCGTAGGCCTCAGCGGCGTGATCCGCGCCTTCGGCGAGCTGAGCTCGTTCTCGCAGCTCTGGACGACGGGCTACGGTCGCCTGCTGCTCGCCAAGACGGTCGTCTTTTCCGGGTTGGTCCTGATCGGCTGGCTGAACCGCTACCGGTTGACACCCGCGCTCGCGCGGAATGTCGACGACGGTGAGCGCGGGTCGGCGGTGGCGAGGCGCCTTCGCCGTAACGTCTTCGCGGAGCTCGCGGCGCTTACCGTCGTGGTCACGCTGGTCGCCGTCCTGACAAACGTCCGGCCCGGCCGCGACTACGTCTCGTCCCACACGGCAGCGCCGAATCGAACCGTCGTTCTCGCTGCCCAGGACGGTGACCTCGCCGTCGGGCTCGGGATCGCGCGGATCGCCTCGCGGATCGCGCTACGCGCGACCGTGCTCGGGCCGAACGGCCCGGTCTCCCGGGCTGGACTGCGTTTCATCGTGGAGAGCGGCGCTGGTGCGCGCTTCGCGGCCGCCACCTCTTGTGGCGCGGGTTGCTACCACGCCACCGCGCCGGCCGCCGGGCTGCTGGGCAGCATCCTCCTGCGGGTCGAGACGCCGGGAGCCTCCGCGAGCACCCTCACCTTCGATCCTCCGGCCCGCCTCCCGGCTCGCGACGCCACGACGATCGTGCGCCGCGCCGCGGCCAAGATCGACCACCTGCGTACGCTCGTGATCCGCTCGCGCCTCGCCTCGGATGCCGAGCACGAGGTGACGACGAGGTACAACGAGGTCGCGCCGGACCGCCTCGAGTACGTGAACTCGGACGGCTCGGGCTCGATCATCGTCGGCAGACGCCGCTGGGATCGCGCGTCCCGCCGCGGACCCTGGCGGGAGTCCGCACAAGATCCGCCGGTCAGTGAGCCGGTTCCGTTCTGGCCGGCTCGCTTCACCGACGCGCACCTGTTGCGCCTCGCACATGTCCGTGGCGATCCGGTCTGGGTCGTGTCGTTTCTCGATCCGGCCACGCCCGCCTGGTTCAAGCTCTGGGTCGACCGCCGGACGTATCAGACTCGCCGCCTCGAGATGATCGCGACGGCTCACTTCATGCGCAACCGCATGGACAACTTCGATGCGCCGATCACGGTCGACGCGCCGAGGGACGAACGATGAGCGTGCCGCCGCCGGGTCAGCCGTGCTTTGGCTGGACGGTGAATCCGAGCCTTCCGAGGATCTTCACCGCTCCGGCCTTGCCGCCCTCGAAGTCGCCGGACTCGAGGCGGCGTCCGGTCGCGAGCTCGTGTGCGGTGCCGAGGATTGCCTTCGGCGGGTAGGGCCGCTCCTCCCAGACGAGGTCGTAGGTTGTGGTCGGCCCGAAGCCGTGCTTCGAGAAGAACCCTTCTGCGCCCAATCGGTCGTACTCGTGGATCGCGCGTACCACGTCGTCATGGGTGACTTCGCTCCAGGCGATCGAGTTCATGGCGTCCTCCCGACGTTGTGCTGACGGACTCAGACTAAATGGGGCCGCCGTCGCTAGACGAGCGCCGGCGGCTCGAGCTCTGCGTCGCGGCTGACGAGCGCCGCGTAGCGGCCGCCGGCGGCGAGCAGCTCCTCGTGCCGGCCGCGCTCGACGACCTGGCCGCGGTCGAGCACGACGATCTGGTCCGCGTTCCTGACGGTCGAGAGTCTGTGTGCGATCGCGATCGTCGTCCGACCCTCCGAGAGCCGGTCGAGCGCCTCCTGCACGAGCCGCTCGGTCTCGGTGTCGAGCGAGGAGGTCGCCTCGTCGAGGACGAGGATCGGCGGGTTGCGGAGGATCGTGCGCGCGATGGCGATCCGCTGCTTCTCGCCTCCCGAGAAGCGGTAGCCGCGCTCGCCGACGACCGTGTCGTAGCCCTCGGGAAGCGCTGCGATGACGTGGTGGATGCGCGCGGCCTCGGCCGCCGCGTAGAGCTCCTCGTCGCTCGCGTCGGGCTTCGCGAAGCGGAGGTTCTCGCGCACCGTGGCATGGAAGAGATACGTCTCCTGCGACACGACGCCGACGAGGCTCGAGAGCGCGGCGAAGCTCAGGTCGCGGATGTCGACGCCGCCGATCGAGACGGAGCCGCGGTCGGCGTCGTAGAGCCGCGCCGCGAGATAGCCGAGCGTCGTCTTCCCGGCACCCGTCTCGCCGACGAGCGCGGTCGTCGTCCCGGCCGGGACGGCGAAGCTCACGTCTTGCAAAGTCCAGACGTCGTCCGAATAGCGGAACCAGACGTGGTCGTAGACGACGTCCCCCGCCTGGGCGGCGTCGATAGTGCCCTCCTCGATGTCGACCGGCTCGTCGAGGTACTCGAAGATGCGGTCGAAGAGCGCAAGGGAGGTCTGGATGTCGAGGCTCACGCCGAGCAGCGAGCCGATGGGGAAGAAGAGCCGCGTCTGCAGCGTGGTGAAGGCGACGATGGTCGCGATCGAGATCGTGCTGCTGAGCACGGTGCCGCCGAGCCAGTAGACGGCCGCCGGCATGACCGCGAAGCTCGTCTGGATCGAGGCCATCACCCAGCGGCCGGCCATCCGCTGGCGCACCTCGAGATCGGCCAGGTTCTGCGATTCGCTCTGGAAGCGGTCGGCGAGCTCGTCGCCGCGCCCCATCGTCTTCCCGAGCAGGATGCCGCTGACCGAGAGCGACTCCTGGACGATGCTCGAGATGTCGGCGAGCGACTCCTGGGTCGTCTTCGCGATCCGCCGCCGCTCGTTGCCGACCCGGCGCGTAAGCACGGCGAAGATCGGGATCAGCGCGAACGCGAAGAGGGCGAGCTGCCAGCTCAGCAGCAGCATGCCGATCATCGTCGCGACCACGGTCGTCCCGCTCGAGGCGATGTTCGTCGCGGTGTTGGTGACGACGCTCTGCACGCCGCCGATGTCGTTGTTGATGCGCGACTGCACCTCGCCGGTGCGCGTACGCGTGAAGAACGCGAGCGAGAGTCGCTGCAGGTGGCGGAACACCGCTGCGCGGAGGTCGTGCATCACACGCTGGCCGACCTGGTTGGAGAGCAGCGTCTGGACCACGCCGAGGATGCCCGCGACGATGGCGATCACGATCATCGCGGCCGCATTCACGGAGACCTGGCGGGTGTCGTGGTTCTGGATGGCGATCAGGACGCGGCGGAGCAGGAACGCCGGCACGACGCCGAGGCCCGCGCTGAACACGATCAGCCCGAGGAGCACCGAGAGCCGCCGCGAGTACGGCTTGAAGAGCGGACCTATCCGCCGCAGGTTCGCGCGCCGCAGCTCGGGATCGGCCGGACGCTCGGGCGGCGCCTCGCCGCGGTCGTGGAAGAACATCCCCATCACCCCATTACAACGAATAGGGAAAGCCGCGGCATCCCGCCAAGCCGGAGCACGACTCAGCCCGGTAGTGGGACACTGGCCCGATGAAGACGCCCCAGGGAGGCATCTTCGCGCTCGGGACGGCGTCGCACGCCTACCTCGAGTTCGACGCTCAACCCGCGCGCGCCGCGGACCTCGTCGCGGCGATTGCCGGCTTGCGGGAGCCCCGGACGACGATGGGCGGCGTCAACCTCGTCGTCGGCTTCAGGCCGTCGCTGTGGGCCGAGGTGGTTCCCGAGGACGCGCCCGCGGCTGTGAGCGACTTCGATGACGAGCTTGTCGGCCCGGACGGCTTCGTCATGCCGGCGACACAGCACGACGCGGTCCTCTGGCTGTCCGGCAGCGCCTACGACGTCGTCTTCGAGTGCGCGCGCAACTCGATCGCGGAGCTGAGCGACCTCGGGACCGTCGTCGACGAGACCTCGAGCTGGCCGTACATGCACGACCGCGATCTCACCGGCTTCATCGACGGGAGCGAGAATCCGACCCTGATCGAGGCGCCCGAGTTCGCGCTCGTCCCGGAAGCGGAGCCGGGAGGCTCGGGCACGATCCTGCTGTTGCAGAAGTGGGAGCACGACGCGCGGATGTGGGAGTCGCTGTCCGTCGCCGAGCAGGAGGCGGTAATCGGTCGCCTGAAACCGGACAGCACGGAGATCGAGGACAAGCCCGAGAACTCGCACGTCGCGAGCACCGACCAGGACAACTTCGGCAAGATCTTCCGCCGCAACATGCCGTACGGCACCGTCACGAACCACGGCACCATGTTCGTCGGCTTCAGCGCCGACCAGAAGCGGCTCTCCGACATGCTCGCGGGCATGGCCGGGCTGGGTGACGGGCCCCGCGACGCGCTAACCCGCTTCACGCGCCCGCTCACCGGCGCCTACTACTTCGTTCCTGCGGCGGACTCGCTGCGCAGGTTCATTCCGGACGAGGACGCCGCGGGATAACTCCGGTCAGGTGGCCGGCTCGATCGCCCGCTCGCGCCGCGCCCGCAGGAAATCGAGGATCAGCACCTGGATCGCGCCGGCGACCGGGATCGCCGCGAGCGCACCGAGGACCCCGGCGAGCTCCGCGCCGATCAGCACCGAGATGAGGATCACCAGCGGCGACAGCGCGACCGTCCGGTGGTACACGAGCGGCTGCAGGACGTGGTTCTCGAACTGCTGGTAGACGATGAAGAAGACGATCATCACGATTCCGGCCGTGGGCGAGTGCAGGAATGCGACCGCCGCGACGACGATCGCGGCGAGGGTCGCGCCCACGAGCGGAATCAGGTCCAGTAGTCCGACGAGGAGCCCGAGTGCGACCGCAAAGGGCACACCGAGCAGAAGCAGCGCGAACGTCGACAGCGCGCCTGCAATCACGCTGATCGCAAGATTCCCCGTGACGTAGCCGCCGACCTGGCGGTAGATGTCGTGTCCGACCGCCCGCCAGCGCTTCTGCGACTCCTGCGACATCAGCCCGAAGAAGCGTTCCGTCCACGCGGGACCCTCGAGCAGCATGAAGAACGTGAGGAATGCGACCGTCAGGGTGCCGACGATGAAGTTGAGGACGCCCTTCGTGACCGTGACCGCGGCGCCCGACAGCCCGAGCACCTTCTTCGCGCCGCCGTGCTTGACGTAGTGCTCCAACCTCTCCACGACGTGGTACTTCGTCTCGAGGAAGCCGAGCCGCCCCCTGCCGTGCGTCAGGTCGTGGACGTAACCGGGGGCCGCGTCGACGAAGTTGTTGACGTTGTCCACGAGCGTCGGGATGAAGGCGTAGCTGATGCCGGCGATCGCGACGACGACGATGAGGCACGCCGTTCCGGACGCGAGGCCGCGTGAACGCATGCCCCGTCGTATGAGCAACTCGACGAGGGGGTTGATCGCGAGCGCGAGGAAGATCGCGATCAAGACGTAGACGATCACGGAGCGCGCGATGACGATCACGTGGAGCAGACCCCAGACCACGATGATCAGCCCGAGGACCGTGAGGACCGTCTTCACGGGGAAGCGGACGATGCGCTCCATCCCGCCAGGATCTACGACGCCTCGGACGTTCGAGTTCATAGGCTGTGTCGATGGCGCGGTTGTACGCCGCCACCGGCGACGGCATTGCCCGGCTCGACGAGGAGGGCGGGGCGTGGACGGTAGCGCTGTCGCTGCCGGCGAGCGGAGCACAGTGCCTGGCGGTCGACCCGGCCGATCAGGAGACTCTGTATGCCGGACTACGTGAAGGCGGAATGCGCCGCAGCGTCGACGGCGGACGAACCTGGATCGACTGCGAGTTGCCGGAGCCGGCGGTGTTCTCGCTCGCCGTGAGTGCAGCTGATGGGGCGGTATACGCCGGGACCGAGCCGAGCCGGCTCTTCCGCAGCTACGACAGGGGTGAGAGTTGGAGCGAGCTCGATGCGCTGCTCGAGCTCCCTTCGCAGCCTCGGTGGAGCTTCCCGCCACGGCCGTGGACGTCGCACGTGCGGTGGATCGCACCCAGCCCGCACGACGCGGGCCTGCTCCTGATCGGGATCGAGCTGGGCGGCCTGATGCGCTCGAGCGACGGCGGCGTGAGCTGGCAGGATCACCGCCCCGGCGCCCAGCCGGATGTGCACTCGCTCGCGTGGCATCCGCATACGCCGGGTCGTGCGTACGAAGCAAGCGGCGGCGGTGCGGCGTTCAGCACCGACGCAGGCGAGAGCTGGCAGCCGGCCGACGAGGGGCTCGACCGCCGCTACACGTGGTCGGTCGCCGTGGATCCGGACGACGCCGACTGCTGGTACCTGTCGGCGAGCACCGGCCCGTTCGCCGCCCACGGCGGCGACGACCCGCAAGCCCGCATCTATCGCCGACGCGGCGGCGAGCCCTGGCAGCCGCTCGCCGGCGGCCTCCCCGAGCCGCTACGGGCGATGCCGTACGCGCTTCTCGCCGCCGACGGCCGGCTGTTCGCCGGCCTGGCCGACGGTCAGATCTGGGAAAGCCCGGACGGGGGCGACAGCTGGGCCGCGCTTCGCCTGGAGGGCGAGCAGATGGGCACTCTGGTCGCTCTCGTGGACGCCTAGCGACCGCACGTCCTACGCAGCGAGCTCGTTCGGGATGACGACGATGTCGAGAACGCGCTCGTGCCGTGCCACGGTGAACGTGACGGGCGCACCGATGCGCTCGCCGACGAGTAGGCGCTGCAGCTCTCCCATGGTCTCGACCTGGCGGCCGTCGACGGCGACGATCAGGTCGCCGGGCCGAACGCCTGCCAGGCCGGCAGGCGCGTCGTCGACGACCTCGCCCACCTCGACGCAGCCGGCGCGGCCCAGCTCGCGGGCGAGGCGCGGCGGCAACGGCCGCTGCTGGCCGCCGATTCCGAGATAGGCGCGGCGGAAGCGGCCCTCCGTCATCAGGGCCCCGATGATCTGCCGCGTCGCTGCGTTGATCGGCACCGCCAGGCCGAGGCCGACACCCGCGACGGCGGTGTTGATGCCGACCACACGGCCGCGGCCGTCGGCAAGCGCCCCGCCGGAGTTGCCGGGATTGAGCGCAGCGTCGGTCTGGATGACGTTGTCGACGACGCGCACGTTCACTCCGGAGCGCGTCGGCAGCGAGCGTCCGAGCGCCGAGACGACCCCTGCGGTGACCGAGCCGGCGAAGCCGTTCGGGTTCCCGATCGCCACGACGAGCTGACCGACACGGAGCCGCTCGGCGTCGCCGAGCTCCGCGGCCGTGAACGCTTCGGCGTCGAGTCGCACCACCGCGAGGTCGGAGAGTGGATCGGCGCCGATCACCGCGAACTCGACGTCGCGGCCGTCGGAGAACGACGCGCGGCCGGCGCCGCGGGTGCCTCCCACGACGTGCGCCGAGGTGACGAGGAAGCCGTCCGGCGTGATCACGACGCCGCTGCCGCCGCCGGCGAGGACCCGTCCACCGCGCACCCGGCGGGTGACGCGGAGATTCGCGACCGACGGCGTCACTCGCTCGGCAAGGGTCACGACGACCTGTGAGTACGCGTCGAGTGCGTCGTCCTCGTCCTCGGGAAGCCCGCTGCCCACCAGCGTCAGTCGCGCCATTCGAGCCACGGTACCCACGACCCCCCTGCGTACCGCACCGTCCATGAGCGAGACTCTCGAGTCGATGCCGGAGCACGAGAGAAAGCTGTCGATTGTCGGCCTGGGAGGCTCGCTCGGGGGGACATCCCGAAGCCGGGCGGCGCTACAGGTCGCGCTCGACGGCGCCGCTGAAGCCGGTGCCGAGACGCTGCTGCTCGACCTGCAGGAGCTCGACCTGCCGATGTTCGATCCCGACCACGAGCAGCCGATCGGCTCGGCCGAGCGTCTGGTGGAGGAGTGCTACCGCGCGGATGGGATGCTCTGGAGCAGCCCGCTCTATCAGGGAACGATCTCGGGAGCGTTCAAGAACGCCCTCGACTGGTTGCACGTGCTCGGCCGGCGCGAGCCGCCGTTCCTCCACGACAAGGTGATCGGGTTGATCAGCGCCGCCGGCGGAGTTCACGGGTTGCAGGGGATCAACACCATGGAATTCTCCGTTCGCGCGCTTCGGGGCTGGGCCGTTCCCTATGTGGTTCCCGTCGCCGGCGCCCACGGCGCGTTCGACGACGAGGGGCAGGTTCGAGACCCGAACGTCCGCGCGCAGCTCGAGACGCTCGGCGCGGAGGTCGTGCGCGTGGCAGCTCGTTTCGCCGCCGACGATGCGCTACATCGCCTGAGCGAATGCGACGAGGCGGCCGACCGGGTCGCCGCGGCGATATGACCTAGCTCATCCGGCGGTAGCGCCAGACGGAGAGCGGGACGAAGACCACCAGGATCCCGACGATCCACACGAGCGCCCACCCCAGCGAATCCGACACGCCACCGGTGGACGCGAACGTGCGGGCCGCGTTCGCGACCAGCGTCACCGGCGAAACCTTGGCGATCGTTTGCAGCCAGTCCGGCAGCGTCTGGACGGGAACGAAGACCGAGCTCGCGAAGACCAGCGGGAACAGGATCACGAATCCGGCGGTCTGCGCGCTCTCGGCGCCGCGGACGACCAGGGAGACGAAGGCGAAGATCCAGCTGAGGGCGATGCCCCACGCGGCGATGATGGCCACACAGCCGAGCGCCGCGAGGACGCCTGCCTGGAAGCTGAAGCCGACCAGATACCCGACGACGATCATCAGGCCGATGATCAGGATGTTTCGCACGAGGTCTGCGGTCGTGCGCCCGACCAGCACCGCCGAACGGGCCATTGGCATCGAGCGGAACCGGTCGATCACGCCCAGCCGCAGATCCTCGGAGAGGCCAACGGCCGTCTGGCTGGCCCGGAAGGTCACCGATTGGACGAAGATTCCGGGAAGCAGGTAGTCGACGTAGCTGACCCCCGGTGGCAGCGACTTGCCGATGGCGCCGCTGAAGACGTAGACGAACAGCAGGACGAACATGACCGGCTGGATCGTCGAGAAGATGAGCAGGTCGGGCTGGCGCCAGAAGTGACGGAGGTTCCGCATCGTCACGACGGCCGTGTCGATGAGGCTGGTCTCGGCCTCTCGCAGTGACGGGGCGTGTGGGCGCCACAGGCGGCGGGGCCGCTTCGCCGGGGTCCCGGGGAGGGCAACAGCGCTCTCGGGTCTCCCGTTTTCGCTCGGCGGCTGGCCGGTCAGCTGCAGGAAGACGTCGTCGAGCGTCGGTCCACGCAGGCCCAGCTCGCTGACACCGATCTCGGCGCGACGCAACTCGGCCGCGGCCTCCTCGACGAGGACGAGGCTGTCTCGCGGCGCCGGCAACGTCAGCCGGTCCGGGCGCCCGTCGTCCTCCGGCTGGCCGCAACCGATGCGAACCAGCGCGGCCCTGGCCTCCTCACGCTGCCCCGCGTCGGTCAGCTCGACCTCGAGGATGTGTCCGCCGACCCGGTCCTTCAGCTCGTTGCCGGTCCCTTCGGCGATCACGCGGCCGTGGTCGATGACTGCGATCTCGTCCGCGAGCTGATCCGCTTCCTCGAGGTACTGCGTGGTCAGGAGGATCGTCGTCCCCTCGCGTCGCAGGGCGCGGACGATGTCCCAGATCTCGTTGCGACTCCGAGGATCGAGGCCGGTCGTCGGCTCGTCGAGGAACAGCACGCGCGGCTGCGTGAGCAGGCTCGACGCGAGGTCCAGCCGCCGTCGCATGCCGCCCGAGTACGTCTTCGCGTTTCTGTCGGCGGCGTCGGCGAGCTCGAAGCGCTCGAGCAGCTCCGTCGCACGGCGGCTCGCCTCCGCGCTCGACAGCCGGAACAGACGTCCGAACATCTCGAGGTTCTCGCGTCCCGTGAGCAGCTCGTCGACCGCGGCGAACTGGCCGGTCAGAGCGAACAGCTCGCGGACCTCCGCCGCCTCGGTGACGACGTCGTGACCGAGCAGCTCGGCCTCCCCCGTGTCCGGCTGGAGCAGCGTCGCCAGGATGCGGATGAGGGTCGTCTTGCCTGCGCCGTTCGGGCCGAGGAGCCCGAAGACCATGCCCTCCGGAACCTCCAGGTCGACGCCGGCCAGCGCCGTGGTCGAGCCGAACCGCTTGAACACGCCCTCGACACGAACGGCGGGCGGCCGGGCGACGGCCACCTACGGTCGTTCCTGGTACTCGGACGCGAAGAGATAGCTGACGGCGAGGCTGCGATACGGCCGCCAGCGATCCGACACCTCCGCCACTTCGTCCTCGGTCGGCAGGTGGTCGAAGCCGTATGCCCGCTGGATCGCGCGGCGGAGCGCGAGGTCGCCCGAGAGGAACACGTCGGGCCGGTCGAGCGCGACGAGCAGGAACCCGCGGGCGGTCCAGAGCCCGATTCCGGGGACTTCGGTGAGGGTCTCCTCGACCTCCTCGTCCGTCATGCGCGCGAGTTTCCGGTCGCTCAGGCGTCCGTCGACGAACCGCTCGGCGAGGTCTCGGATCGTCTGGCCCTTGCGAGCGGAGAAGCCGCTGTCGCGCAGGACCTGCGGATCGGCAGCGAGCACCTCGGCCGCGGACGGCATGTGCCCTCCGAACCGTTCCTGGAGATGCCGGATGATCGCCCGGGTCGACGCGACTGACAGCTGCTGTCCCGCGATCTGGAAGATGAGCGTCCCGAAGGCGTCGAACGGCGGCAGCTCGTCCGTCCACGAGCGCGGCCGGAAGTCGGGCCGCTCGTCGATCAGACGCCCGAGAACAGGGTCCGCCTTGCGCAGGAACTCGCGCGCCTTCGGATCGGCGAGCGGAGCACGTTTGCGAGGTCGGTTACGAACGGTCATTCCTGGATTCTCCCTGTCGTCAACCCTCCGCCGCCAGCAGCCGTTTTGTGAGCACGATTTCGATGACGTCGGCGACGGTCTCCTCCCGCGCCCAGTCCCGTTGCAACTCGACCGCGAGGGCGACCCAGCCCACCGGACTGCCACCGGCCTGCACGACTCGCTCGAGCCCCGCCCTGTGCGCCTCCTCGCTCGTGCCGCCGATCGCGTCCACGACGGGGTAGACGTCATATCCCTCGCGTAGTGCGTCGAGGGCGGGAAAGGCCATGCAGATCTCCGTCCAGAGAGCGCACATGATCAGCTTGCGCCGTCCGGTGGCGCGGACGGCGGCGAGGAAGTCGGCGTCCTCCCATGCGTTCGTCGATGTCCGGTCGATCGGCGGATCGTTCTCGAGCAGCGCCGCGAGCTCGGGGACGGTCGACTCGCTGCGCCCGGTCGCGACGTTGATCGTCGAATGGACGATCGGCAGCTTGAACGCGTTGGCCGTCTTCACGACCGAGACGATGTTCTCCCGCAGGAGCTCGGGATCGATCGACCGGACCGCCGAGAACTGGGGAGGCTGGTAGTCGATCAGGACCAGCGCGGAGTTCTTCGGCGTGAGGAGGTGATCGCCAACCGGGTCACGGACCGGAAGGCTGGCCATCAGGGGTGCACCTGCGAGCCGTAGCCGAGGTCGAGGCGAATCGACTCCATCACCCAGAACGCCGTGCTCTCGGTGAAGATGTCGGCGCCGGCGAGCACGCCCGTGTACTTCTCGATCACCGGTTCCGCGGCGAGCCGCGTGGTCTCGTCGAGGTGGCCTCTGGCGGCGGCCCACTTGTTCTCGCCGTAGTGCGCGTAGTAGGCCCTGGGATCGACGGCGTCGATGGCGTTCCGCGCGCTGTCGGCGATGTCGGCCATGTACTGCTGGTGGAGCTTCACGTCGTCGCGTGTCCCCAGCCGTCCGACGTGGCCGCCGATGAAATGCTTCCACGGGTAGTCGAGCGCGTTCTCGGGCGCTTCGAGGTAGCCGGGGATGTCCTCGGTCAGGTTGGAGACGTAGACCGGCACCCAGCCCGGATTGACGATGTCGATCAGCATCAGCGCGTCGTGGTCGGGCAGGTGGATGATGATGTTGTCCGGCGAATGGTTCGCCCCGTGCCAGGCGAGGTCTATCCGCTCGCCGCCGATCTCGAGCGTGCGCCGATCCTGGAACGTCTCCTCGTTCGGCGGCCGGGCCGGGTCGCCGTCCCGCAGCAGTAAGCGTCGCGTGTCCTCGTGCCCGATGCGGGTCACGTTCTTGTCGAAGAGCGAGGCCGCGCCGACGTGGTCCGCGTGGTGATGCGAGTAGATCAGGTAGTTGATCTTGTTGCTGACGCCGTCGGCGGAGGCGATCTCGTCGACCGCGCGCTTGATGTTGTTGCCGATCGTTGGCGGCGCGTCCAGCAGGACGACGCCGTCCGACGTCGTCAGGAACGCCGACTGGTACGTCCCGTCGGTGATCCAGTACAGGTTCCGCTCGACGCGGCCGACGTAGTAGCCCTGGTCGTTGAGCGCCGGGCCGAGCGCCGACCGGGGGATGGGCGCGTAGTCGGGAAAGGTCGCGGTGTCGACCGTGGCCGTCACGGGTGCACCTGGGCGCCGTAGCCGAGGTCGAGGCGGATCGACTGCATCACCTCGAACGACACGTCCTCCGTGAACACGTCCGCCGCCGCGAGCACGCCGGTGTACTTCTCGATCACGGGTGCGGCCGTCGTCGCCGCGCACTCGTCGAGGTATCCCTTGAGCGCCGCCCAGAAGTTCTCGCCGTACTTCACGAAGTAGGGCGTCGGGTCGACGGTGTCGATCGCGTTCCGCGCGCTGTCGGAGATGTCCGACATGTACTGCTGGTGCAGCGCGAGGTCGTCCCGCGTGCCGAGCCGGCCCATGTGACCGCCGATGAAGTGCTTCCACGGGTAGGCGAATGCGTTCTCCGGCGCCTCGAGGTAGCCCGGGATGTCTTCGGAGAGGTTGGAGCGGTAGATCGGCACCCAGCCCGGGTTGCAGATGTCGACGAGCATCATCGTGTCGTGGTCGGGCAGGTGGATCAGGATGTTGTCGGGCGAGTGGTTGGGGCCGTGGAAGGCCAGGTCGATCCGGTCGCCGCCGATCTCGAGGGTCTGCGTGTCCTGGAACGTCTCCTCGTTCGGCGGCCGCGCCGGGTCGTTGTCGCGGAGCAGCAGCTTTCGGGTCTCCTCGTGGCCGATGCGCGTCACGTTCTTGTCGAACAGCGAGGCAGCGCCGACGTGATCGGAGTGGTGGTGGGAGTAGACGAGGTACTCGACCTTGTTGCTGACGCCGTTCGCGGAGGCGATCTCGTCGATCGCGCGGTGGATGTTGTTCCCGATCGTCGGCGGCGCGTCGAGCACGACCACACCGTCCGACGTGGTCAGGAACGCGCACATGTAGGTGCCGTCGGTGACGAAGTAGAGGTTCCGCTCGACGCGGCCGACGTAGTAGCCCTGCTCGTTGAGCGCCGGACCGCGAGCCGTCTCCGGCAGCGGGGCGTAGTCGGGAAGCACGGAGGTGGCGGGTGTCGCCTCGGTTGTCATCGTGACTCCTTTCGGGTTGTCGTCAACTGGGTTGGGGCTGCGCCGCGTGGGCGCGGCGGGCCTGGCAGACCGGGGTGTGCTGCGAAGCAGCGGGTACCTGCTCGCCGCCTTCCGGCTCACGCTCGGCCTGGGCCGGCTGCGGCTGGATCAGCACCGCCGCGACCACGGCACCGACGGCGGCGGTGGCAGCGAGGGCGTAGAAGGCGACCTCGAACCCGTGCGTGAGCGCAGCGCCGCTGAGCGGGCTGACTCCTGCGTGCGAGTCCACGTAATGCCTGGTGAAGGTGGTCGCGATCGTGGTGGCGGCAGCTACGCCGACCGCTCCGCCGATCTGCTGGCTCGTGTTTATCAGCCCGGAGGCGATTCCGGCATCCGCGGGGCGGACTCCGGTCAGTGCGCCGATCGACATGGGAATGAACACGAAGGCCAGCCCGAGCCCGCTGATGACGAAGCCTGGGAACAGATCCCAGAAGTAGTGGCCGTCGACGGGCAGTTGCGCGAAGAGCACGAGGGCGACGGTCGAGAGCGCCAGCCCGACGGGCAGGATGCGCCTGACTCCGAACTTCGTCACGAGCCCTTGCGCGACGGCCGAGAGGGCGATGGTCGTCACCGTCAGCCCGACGTAGGCGACCCCGGTCTTGAGCGCCGAGTAGTGGAGGACCTGCTGCATGTACAGCGTCAGCAGGAAGAACTGCGAGAAGACGGCGGCGGTCGCGATCAGGGCGCTCAGGTTCGATCCCGCGAGTGTCCGTAGCCGCAAGATCCGCAGCGGCAGCAGAGGCGCCTTCGTGCGCGACTCGATCAGGAAGAAGGACGCGATCAGAACTGCCGAGGCCGTCAGGAGCCCGATGGTCTCGGCTGTGCCCCACCCGTGTTGCGTGGCGCGAGTCATCCCGTAGACCAGCAACATCAGCCCGGAGGTGATCGCCACCGCGCCCGCGAAGTCGAACGAGCGAGACGACAGATCCGCACGGCTCTCGCGCAAGAGCACGGGGCTGAGCAGGAGGACGGCAACACCGACGGGGACGTTGACGTAGAAGATCCACGGCCAGCTGAATGCGCTGGTCAGGATGCCGCCAAGCAGCACGCCCACGGCGCCGCCGCTGCCAGCCACGGCGCCCCAGATCCCGAGAGCCCGATTGCGCTCGCGACCTTCCGCGAAGGTCGTCGTAAGGATCGACAGTGCGGCGGGCGACATCATCGCGGCGCCAAGACCCTGCAAGCCGCGAAACGCGATCAGTGACCCTTCCGACCAGGCCAGCCCGTCGAGCAGCGAGCTGACGGTGAACAAGGAGAGCCCCGCCATGAACAGGCGCCGGCGCCCGAACAGATCCGCGAGCCGTCCACCGAGGAGGAGAAACCCGCCGAAGAAGATCGAGTAGGCGGTGATCACCCACTGCAGGTTCTCCTGCGAGAAATCCAGATCGGTCTTGATCGACGGCAGCGCCACGTTCACGATCGAGATGTCGAGCACGACCATGAACTGCGCCGTCACGATCACGGCGAGCGCGAGCCAGCGGCGGCGGTCCTCGGCCGCGACCACGGGGGGTGTCGCAGCTTCAGCGGACATCGCTCACGCCTTCGATTCCTCGGTTGCGATGGTGGCCCGCGCCTCCTCGAGGTCGAAGATCCGGCCCTGCAGCTCTCCGTCGGGGCCTTCGATCCGGCCCGCCTCGGAGACCCCGCCGACCTTGAGGGGCTCGAAGCCGGCTGCCTTGATGAGGCGTTGGGCCGTTGCCTCGGCCTGGTCGTCGTCGGTGGCGTAGAAGAGCACGACCCGCGGGTCGCGGTTCGCGCTCGTCGCGAGCTGCTCGACGGCGCCGAGCGACCCGAACGCCTTGACGTAGTGCGCGCTCGCGGGGAGCAAGCCCTCGACCACGGATCCTGACGACACGCCCTCCGGCAGCGTCCGGATCATCTGGCCGTTCTCGAAGCCGATCGGGTTCGAGGGGTCGACGACGATCTTGTCCTCGAGCAGGCCGGCGTCGGCCGGGAGGAACTCCCTCGTCTGGTCGAGCCAGGTCGCGAGCACGACGACGTCTGCTCCTTCGATCGCGTCTTCCACCGAGGCGGCGCTTGCGTTCGGGCCGAGCTCGTCGGCGAGCGCCTTGGCGTGTGCTTCGTCGGCCGCGGCCAGGACGACGCGCTCGTCGCCCGCCACGAGGTGTCTGGCAACCGTGCCCCCGAGGTTGCCGACACCGATGATTGCGGTTGTCAACTGGGCTCCTTTCGGAATTGCAGTACCGAGCAGCGACGCTAGCCCCGGCGATGCCGGGTCGCTTACGTGGATTCACTGCACTTCGTCAGGAGCTCGAAGCGGGGTCCAGCGCGTCCCGCAGCTGAGCGCGGGACGTGACGCCGAGCTTCGGGAAGAGCCGGTAGAGATGGGACTCGACGGTTCGGTGGGAGAGGTAGAGCTGCTCGCCGATCTCCCGGTTCGAGAGGCCCTCGGCCGCCAGCTGCGCGATCTGAAGCTCCTGCGGCGACAGCTGAGCCCAGGCGCTCGGATCGCGGCGGCGGACGGTTTCGCCCGAGGCCCGCAGCTCGCGGCGTGCCCGCTCCGCATACCGCACGAGGCCGAGAGCGTCGAACGTCTCGGCTGCCTCACGCAAGGGTGCCCGAGACTGCGTCATGCGCCGGTGCCTACGCAGCCACTCGCCGTAGGCGAGCTGCGCGCGTGCGACGTAGAACGGCCACTGCGCCTGGGCGGCCGCGATCGCATCACGGAACCGCTGTTCCGTCCCGGCGTCCTGGCCCAGGATTGCCGCGGCGTACGCGACCTGGACCTGCAGATGAGGTGCGCCCGTCGCCACGGCGATCTCTTCCCACTCGGCGACGTAGCCGCGAACCGCATCGACGTCGCCGTCGCCGCGCACCGCCGCATCTGCGATGTCGGCGAGCGCCCAGCCGCGGACGAAGGGATGGAACGCGGCGCCCTCCGGGTCGAAGATCCGGGCGAGGTGCTCGTACGCCTCGCCGAACCGCTCCCCGGCAAGTGCCAGCCTGCCGCGCGCGAACGCCGGTAGGGAAAGCATCGGGTTTGCTCCGAGCGGGATGAGGAGGGCTTCGGCGTCGGCAATAAGGCGCTCGGGGGTCTCGTCTTCACCCTGCTCCGCGCCTGCGACGGCCTGAGCGAGCCGTGCGGCCACCATGTACCGCAGCGTGCGGACCTCCTCGGCGATTCGTGCAGATTCGGCCGCACGGGTGATCGCCTCGCGTACGGCGCCGAGACGAATGTGGGCCCAGGCCTCGAACGCGAGCGTGTGAGTAAGGAGGCTCAGCCGACCCTGCGCCCGAGCCCCGGCGGCCGCTGCCCTGAGGAAGGGGAGCGCCAGATTCTCTGCCCAGACCGACGACGCGGCGGCGCCGACCTCGAAGAGGTGCTGCGGGTCCGTGATGCCGACTGGGGACAGGCGTCCGACTTGCCCGACGACCTGTTCGGCCCTCCCGAGCGGATCGACCGACGCGAGGACGTGGAGGCGGGTGGGATGGTCGGACGGAACTGCGATCTCGTCGGAGATCGAGGCAACCTCCCGCCGCGTCTCGTCGTCGAGCCGCTCCCAGTAGGCGCGGACGGAGATCGTGTCGAGCGCGTCGATGGCCCGTTCCCCCTGGCCGCTGTCCGCCAGCTCACGGGCGATCCGCGCGAAGTCGCGGATCATGGCCGATCCCGACCACGTGCTCTCGGCTATCTCCAGATTGAACGAGGCCATCGCGTCCTCGGCAGGCGGAAGCCCGATCTGCCGAGCTGCCCTGAGCAGACGGACGGCGTCGCTCGAACGGCCGACCTCGCGCGCCAGGTCGCCGGCGGCGTAGAGCCGCATCGCGTGGCGCTGTGCGTCGGCGGTCAGCTCTGCAGAACGCTCGAAGGCAGAGACCGCGACGTCGGCGGCACCGCGATTCATCGCCCGTTGCGCCGCGGCGTCGAGCTCTTCGGCGACTGTTTCGTCCGGTCCGGGAGCGGCCGCGGCGCGGTGCCAGACGGCGCGGTCCGGCTCATCCGCCAGCGCCCCGGCGAGCGCGGCATGGGCACTGCGAAGCTGGGCGGCCGTCGCCGCCTGCTGCACCGCCGAGCGGATCAGGGGATGCCGGAAGCGGAATCCTCCCGAGTCGAGCGTCCCGAGGCCGGCGTCGACGGCCTGCGCCAGGTCGGTGGGGCCCACCGGCCTTCCTGCCGCCCGGCTCAGCTCGGGCAGGTCGATCTCGTCGAGCGCCGCCAGGAGAAGCAGCCTCTGCACGTCCGTGCCGAGCGTCGTCAGTCTCGATGCGAACGCCTGCTCGAGCCGAGCAGTCAGGGGCAGGGGCCCGGATTGCGGCGTGCGTGCCCCAAGGTCGGCCGCGGCTGCCGGAAGCTCGATCAGGGCGAGCGGATTACCGGCCGCCTCCTCCAGAATCCGCCGCCTGAGCTCGACCGGCAGGGTCGTCGCGCCCGCGTCGAGCAGGGCGCTCGATGCCTCCTGGTC
>DASXJG010000070.1:0-5347 GCA_036497525.1 Gaiellaceae bacterium | reverse complement strand
CCCGTTCGCCTGGATCACGATCTGCGACGCCGTCGAGCTCGTGACGACGCCCTTGACCTCGACCTCCTGTCCCGCGTCCTCGTTCTCGACCTCGTCCACTGCGACGAGCGTGAACGTGTTGCCGCTCCCGACCTGGACCGTGAGCTCGATCCGCTGCCCCGGCGCGAGGCCGGACGGTAGGTTCGCCCCGGCCGGGACGGTGATCGTCAGCGGCAGGCCTTCGAGCGATACGACGAAGGGTGAGAGCGAGACGATCGTCCCCTCGATCCGGGCGTTGCTCGCCTGTCCGACCTGGACGGGCTGTCCATCTTCGAAGGCCTCGTCGTCGTCGAAGCGGATCCGGAACCGCGCCACGTCGCCGCTCTGCAAGCCGCCGTGATCTGACGTCGACGAGAGGTGCCGGCTGCGGCGATGGATCAGGACGACGCTGTGACCGCTCGCCAGCAGGGTGCCGCGGGCCATCCTGCGGACGACCGTCCCACGCAGAGACGCATGCCGCGCGTGCGACAGCACCCGCAACGTCGACGCGTGGAGAGTGCCGTCGTGCAGCCGCACCCCGGTGACGGCGATCCGGTCACCGACGTGCGCCCGCGCGAGCCGGCCGCGGACGGTGACGCCGGCGCCGTGCGCCCCTGCGACGAGCATCGTCCCGCCGGCCCGCTGCTTCGCGACCACGACGCCGGAGAAGCTTCCCGCCCGCGCCTGCGCCGGCAGCGCCACCGCGAGCCCCACGGCAAGTAGCACCGCAGGCACGAACAACATCCGTAGCCTCTTCATCCGATCTCCTTTTGAGCGATTTGCTTCTCGCGGCTCAGAGTCGCCGCGACTTCATGCACACAAGGAGTCGGCGCTCGCGAAAAAGTCGCGCGGGAACCTCAGAATCCCCCGTCCGGGCCGGAGCCCGCCGCCGTCGTCCAGCCCGTCCGAGCCGCCTCCGAACCGGTGTCCGACACCGCCCGGGAACCGGGTGTCCGACACCGCCCGGTGCGCGTGTGACCGCTTCAACTCAAGTCTGTGCCAAATGTGGGAACCGGTCTCGGGAACCGGTGTCCGACACCGCCCGGTGAACGTGTGACCGCTTCAACTCGAGTCTGTGCCAAGTGTGTGCATGGAACCGGTGGTCCGACACCTGCCGGTGCCGGTGAGCGTGTTACCGCTTCAAGGCGCACAGGCTCTGTTTCGCCAAGCCCTTCCTGCGCGCTCAGGATCCCCCGTCCGAGCCGGAACCACCGCCGCCGTCCAGCCCGTCCGAGCTGCCCGAGCCGCCCGAGCTGCCGGAGTCGGAGCCTCCCGATCCCGAGCCGTCGTGGCCCGACGAGCCGCCGCCTCCGTCCGAGCTGCTCACGGTGGTGACCGTGGTGTTGGACCCTTCAGAGCTGGGTCCTTCAGAGCTCGAGCCGGATGAGGACAGCTCGTTCGAGCCGCCGCTCGTGCTCGTTGTCGAGCCGCCGCCGTCGCGACCGGATGACTCCGAGCCGGAAGATCCGGAGCCGCTCGAGCTGACTGCTGCCTGGGTGCCGCCGTCGTGTCCGCGGCGGTCGCGAGTCGCGATTCCGCTCGAGTCGTCGCCGCTGCTCCGGCCGCGATGCGTCTCCACCGTCCGCGTGACGTCCTCGGAGCGCCCTCGATCGTCGGTCGGAGCCGCCACGCTCGTCGGCAGGTGCGAGACGCGCGCATGGGTCGCGCGCGCCGGCGAGCTATGCGCATGCGACGGGGCCACGAGATGCGGCCCGACCACCGCGCCGCAGGTGATCGCGACGGCGCCGAGCCCGACGGCGGCCGTCCGCGTGACCGAGGAGAGCGCCGGGTTCGACCCGTCGCCGAACAGCCGCCCGAACGCGTTGAGCCACGGGCCGCCCGTCAGCACCGCCGCGCCGCGCTCGAGCTGCCCGCGCAGCGTGCGCCTGGCCCGCGTGAGCAGCGAGCGAACGGACGGACGGCTCAGCTGCAGGCTTTCCGCGAGCTCGTCGTAGCCGAGGCCGCGGACCTCCCGCAGCAGCAGGACCTCACGCTGGCGTCCGGGAAGAGCGGCGACCGAACGCCACGTCTCGTCCAGCTCCGCGCGGCTGAGCGCGGACGCCGACGGATCCTCGGCCTTCACGTCGTGCAGGCCGGCGTGCAGCGGCACAACCAGCGGACGCCGGGCGCGCGCCCAGCACTCGTGGCGGGCGATCGTCGCCAGCCACGCCCCGGCGTCGCGGGGAACCGTCCCGCGATGCAGCGACCGCAGCGCCGAGAGAAAGACCTGCTGGGCGGCGTCCTCCGCCTCGTCGCGGTCGCGCAGCAGCGCGAGGCAGATCGCGCGAACGCGACCCCCGTGCTCCTCGTAGAGGCGCTCGAGCTCGTCTCCGACTTCGCTGTGGCGATCCTCGATGGCGGCCATACGCGCATAGCGCTCTACGCGCGGCCGCCGGTTTCGGATCTTGAGCTAGTCGGTCGCGGCCGCGAGCCGTTCGTCGGGCGTCGCGCCGCCGATCGCCTCCTCGACCTCGGCAAGCTCGCCGGCCGGACTGAGCGTGTCCCGAAGAGGCACTTCCTTCAGGAACCACGAGAGCATGAACGGCACGACGGCGAGGGCCGTCCCGAAGAGGAAGACCCCGTGGAGCGAATGGGCGAAGGCATTGAGGAAGTCCTCGCGAACAGCCGGCGGCAGATGCTTTGCCTGCTCGGGGTTGAGATGCACGCCGCCGCCGAGCCTGGCCGTGACGGCATGCGGGAGCAGCGCCAGCCGGTCGGCGAGCGTGGTGGCGAAGATGGCGCCGAAGATGGCGACGCCGAACGCGCCGCCGACCGAGCGGAAGAAGGTCGCGGTCGAGGTGGCGACGCCGATGTCCTGCGGCCGCACGTCGTTCTGCACGACGAGCACGAGCACCTGCATGACGAGGCCGATCCCGACTCCCACGACGAGCATGTAGACCGAGGCGACCCAGGGCGCGGTCGCGACCGTCAGCCGCGAGAGCAGGAACATACCGACGACGAGGGTCGCGGTGCCCGCGATCGGGAACATCCTGTAACGGCCGACGCGGCTGATCCAGCGGCCGGACAGGATCGCCGCCACGAGCAATCCGGCCATCAGGGGCAGCAGCCGCAGGCCGGAGCTCGTCGGGCTGGCGCCGTAGACGAGCTGCAGGTAGAGGGGAATGAAGATGATCGCTCCGAACAGCGTCATGCCGATCGTGAACCCCATCGAGTTCGCGATGCTGAAGACGCTCGAGCGGAAGAGCGAGAGCGGCAGGATCGGCTCCTCGGCCTTCGTCTCCCGCCAGACGAACAGCACGAGCAGAGCGATGCCGACCGCCGCCAGCCCGACGATCGTCGCGGAGCCCCACGCGTACTCGCTGCCGCCCCAGGTCGTGACGAGGATCAGCGCACTGACCCCACCCGCCAGGAGGCCTGCGCCGAGGTAGTCGATGCGGTGCCGAATCGTCGGTGTGTGCAGGTGGAGGCGCGTGACGACGACCACCACGGCGAACGCCCCGATCGGCACGTTGACGTAGAAGACCCACCGCCAGGAGAAGGTCTCGACGAGGAAGCCTCCGAGCAGCGGCCCCGCGACGGAGGCGACCGCGAAGACGGATCCGATGAGTCCCATGTACCGGCCGCGCTGCCGCGGCGGGACGATGTCGGCGATGATCGCCTGCGCCCCGACCAGCAACCCGCCGGCGCCGATTCCCTGCAGCGCGCGGAAGCCGATCAGCTGGGCCATCGTCTGCGAGAGGCCGGCGAGCACCGAGCCCGCGAGGAAGATGAGGATCGCCGCGAGGAAGACGGGCTTGCGGCCCATCATGTCGCCGAGCTTTCCGTACAGCGGCGTCGAGACCGTCGACGCGAGCAGATAGGAGGTCACGACCCACGAGAAGTGGTTCAGGCCGCCGAGGTCGCCGACGATCGTCGGCAGCGCAGTCGAGACGATCGTCTGGTCGAGCGCGGCCAGGAACATCCCGAGCATCAGCGCCCCGAACACGGTCCACAGCGCCCGCCCGGTCAGCCTCTCCGGGGTAGCCGCGTTCACAGCTCTTTCCTGCGGGCCGCTCTTGCGAGCTGCCGCCGGGTCAGCGCGGGCACTGGCAGTGGGGTCGCCGCCGATGCACGCAGCCCGTCGAGGAGAAACCCGAGATGCCGGCGCCATTGCTCCGGCGCGATGTCGGCGGTGGTCTGGATCACGCGCCCGACCGCCCAGAACACGAGCGACAGGTCCTCGGCGGTGAAGTCCGGGCGCAGCGCGCCCTGTGCCTGCGCGCGCTCGACTACCTTGCGGAGCAGGGGCTGGATCCGCTCGCGCATTGCTCGGCGCCGAGCGCCGTGCTCCTGGGTTGCGAGCACGTCCTTGAGACCGCGGTTCGCGGCGTGCGAGGCGAGCGCCTGCTCCATGAACCCGGTCAGGCCCGCCCACGCATCCTCGGCGGCGGCCGCCTGCTCGGCCAGCTGGACGAGCTCGGCAAACGCGTCCTCGAGCACCGCGTCGACGAGCTCCTCCTTGGTCGGGAAGTGGCGGTACAGCGTTCCCATCCCGAGCCCGGCGTGACGCGTGATCTCGTCGACGGAGACGTCGACGCCCTCGCTGGCCAGCAGCTCGCGCGCGCTCGCCACCAACTGCTCGCGGTTGCGGCGGGCATCGCTGCGCAGCGGCTTCTCGGCGGTCGCGGCGCTCATCAGGCCAGTATGCCAACAACCGGAGTGTGTACTCCGGTTGTCGGCGCGTACCCGTCTCCCGGGTCCGGCCGTTGGGAACCTACGCAGGCGGCGTCGGGTCGCTTGCGCATGGGGAACAAGGGAGGTGCTTGCTCATGCCCGCATGGGTTTGGGTGTTGATTGCCGTGGTCGTCGTTGCCGTGATCGCCGTGGTCGCCTGGCAGGCGATGGCCCGGAGGAAGACCGGCCATCTACAGGATCGGTTCGGGCCCGAGTACGACCGTACGGTCGGCGCGGCCGACTCGAAGCGCGACGCGGAGTCAGAGCTCCAGGCGCGGGAAGAGCGCCGGCAGCGGCTCGAGATCCGGCCGCTGTCGCAGGCCGCGCACGAGCGCTACCTCGAGCGGTGGCAGAGCGTGCAGGTCCAGTTCGTCGACGACCCGCGCACGGCGGTCGCAAGCGCGGACAGCCTGATCCAGTCCGTGATGGAGGAGCGGGGCTACCCGGTCGAGGACTTCGAGCAGCGTGCCGCGGACGTCTCCGTCGACCATCCACACGTCGTCGAGAACTACCGGCAGGGCCACACTCTCGCCAAGGCGAGCGCCGACGGGAGCGACTCGACCGAGAACCTCCGGCAGGCGATGCGCCACTTCCGCGCGCTCTTCGAGGAGCTCGTCGAGCCCGCGGCCGACCAGCCGATCGGACGGGAGCAGGG
>DASXJG010000069.1:0-5115 GCA_036497525.1 Gaiellaceae bacterium | reverse complement strand
GCTTCGATCGTCTCGTCCGAGAGCGGATTGCCGGGCCGGAAGGAGAAGATCCCGAGCGATGCGAGCACCTCCGTCTGCAGGGCGACGGGCACGACGGCGCCCGTCCAGCCCCGCTCGAGGAACGGTGCGAGTGCCGGCAGGAACTGCTCGCCACGGCCGCGGCCGAGCCGGAAGCTCCGCTGGTCGCGGAAGAGCCGCTGCACGTTCCGCTGGCCGAACGGGACAGGCTGAAACAGGATGGCACGGGCAGCCGCGGCAAGTTGCGAGTCCCGTACGTGGATCGCGGTCGGCACGAGCTGCTCGCGCCGCTCGTCCGGCAAGCGCACCACGGCGGCGTCGAGATCGAGCACCTCGACGATCGTCCGCGCCAGAGTGTCGAGGGTCTCCTCGAACGAGAGGCTCTGGGCGAACGAGCGCGAGACCTCGTACAGCGCGCGGAGCCGCCTCGCCGCCGCCCGCTCTCTGGTGAAGGCCGCCTCGCGCTCCTCCGCCAGCCGCGTCGTCTGCTCGTGGAGCTGCGCATTCTGGACCGCAACCGCGAGCTGCCCGGCGAGCGCGGCGAGCAGCGCCGTCTCGTGCTCGGCGGCGTCGGCCTCTCCTGCCGGATACGCCGCAAGCAGCCCGACGACCTCGCCGCGGGCCATCAGGGGAACCGCAAGCGCCGAGCCTATTCCGGTCTCGCGGGCGACCGCCGCGACGGCGGCGAGGCGTGGCTCGTGCACGACGTCGGAGACCTGGAGGACGTTCCGGTTGCCGGAAGGTCCGAGCGCCAGGTCGAGCAGGCCGTCGGCGACTCGCTCGTGCGGGCCCGCGAGCCCGCGGCTCGTCGCCTCCTCGAGCTCGCCGTCGCCTTCTGCGCGGAGGTAGACGGCGACACGGTCGACGCCGAGCAGCTCGGCGACCCGCTCGACCGCGGTCTCGAGCGTGTGGGAGACCGAAAGCTCCGCAGTAGCCTGCGTGATCACCTCGAGCAGCGCCCGCGTCCGCTCGAGCTCGAGCGCGAGCAGCCGGGCGCGCTCGCCGGTGCGGAGCGCATGAGCGGCGCGGACTCCGAATGTCGAGAGCCGCGCGAGCTGCTCGGCGTCCGGTTCCTCACCCTCGGAATGGAGCAGCTGGAGTACGCCGAGCGGAGGCCTGCCGAGTTGCAGCGTCGTCGAGACGAGGCCGTTCTTCGGCAGCCGTTCGGCAGCCTGCGCGGGAACTGAGCCGGCCTCGGTGAGCGAGTGCTCCGCGGCCCCGAGCGCGGCCGCGAAGTCGAAGATTGCGCCGATGCCCCAGGTTGCGCGCGGGGCGAGGCCTCCGTCGCGGCTCTCCCAGAGGATCGCGGCCGAGGCACCCGTGGCGCGCGCGGCGAGGTGTACGACCTCCGCGGCCGTGTCCTGCTCGTGCACTGCGGCCGCGAGCGCCTCGCCCGCCAGCTCGAGCGCCGGCCGGGCCAGGGAGGACGCGTCGCCGCCGGCTGCGAAGGCTCGGAGGACGAGAGCCGCGTGCGCCGCGCACAGCTCGGCGGCGAGGCGCTCCTCCGAACTGAACGGCTCACCCGCGCGAAGCAGCTCGAGCGAGACGGCATGGCCGTTCGCGTGCGCAGGCACGAGCAGGAGCCGCGTGGCGCCGCTGCGCTCGGCGAGCCGGCGCACGGCGGCCGGGGCCTGGGCGACCTCGTCGAGCGCCGCTCGGGGTAGCTCAGCCGCCGGGAGCACCGTCCCCTCGAGCTCGGCGGCGAGTGCCTCGGAGGCCGACACCGCGACGGCTTCGAGCCGCTCGCCGGTCTCGTCGGGAGCACGGAGAAGAGCGATCTCTGCGGCACACACCGCCCGCGCCGCTTCGGCGAGCGCTTGCAGCGCTTCGACCGAGGTCGCCGCGACCGCCGCCGCGGCCACCGCGCGGACGAGGACGGCGAGCGACGGCGCCGGCACCCGGACGTCCCTCGATTCGAGATCGAGCAGGCTGCTCACTCTCCCGAAAGTATTCCGCCCAGACGGGGCCTGCGACGGCGTGCGCTCACTCGACCAGGCGCGGCGGTGCCGGCCCGCGGCTCTCTCGACTCCGAAAAGGCGCGCCGAACGCGCGCCCGGTGCCGTCTTTGCCCATACTGCGCCTGTGCAGACGCCAGAGCCAGCCCGCCCGTTCCGGACGGCTCCCGAGCAGCGGCCTCCGCGGCCGGAGCGCACGGCGCCGCTCGTGGGCAGCTGGGGAACGCGGCTCGCGTGGGTCTCCGGCCTCGTCCTCACGATCTCCGCGTTCACGAGCTGGTACTCGGGGACGCTGCCGAACGGCTTGACGCTGTCGGTGTCCGGGTGGCACAGCGGGTCGCTCGGCAAGCTCGTCTTCTTCGTCGGGCTCGCGACCCTGATCCTCGAGGGGCTGCGCGCCGCCGGGATCGTGCTACCTGCGGCGGTGCCGGACCGGCTGCTGCTAATCGGCCTCGGGGCGCTCGCGGTGATCTTCGTCCTGATCCGGCTGATCTCGGTTCCGGACGTCTACTTCGTCTCGGCAGGCCGCGGGATCGGGCTCTACATCAGCTTGCTGGGGGCGCTCGGCCTGCTCGGCGCGGGTTTGCTCCGCACCGCCGAAGAGCTCCCGTAGGGTTGCGACCTTCCGTAGCGGTCCGAGGCCGGCCGACTAGACCGGAACGATCGCCTTCGTCTGCTCGACGAGCTCGCCGAGGTCGAACGGCTTGCCGACGAAGCCGCGGGCTCCGCTCGACGCGGCCTGCCGTCGCGCCTCTGCGTCGACCTGTCCGCTGAACATGAGAACCGGGATCGCGCCGACGCCGTGCCGCTCCTGGATCTGACGCAGCATCTCCCAGCCGTCGACGTGCGGCATCATCACGTCGAGCAGGACGAGCTCCGGCCTGCGGGTCTCGATCGCCGTAAGTCCCTCCTCGGCGCTCGCGGCCTCCTGCACGTCGTAGCCCTCCCGCTCGAGCTCGATCCGCACGAGCTCGCGCATCCTCTCGTCGTCGTCGACGAGCAGCACGGACGGACCGGCCTGTTGCCGCCCCGGCCCCGAGCGGGCGAGGAACGCCTCGAGGTCCCCGCGGCGGTACCGGCGGTGTCCGCCCGGGGTGTAGAACGCCGGGACGCGGCCCTGGTCCGACCACTTGCGGATTGTGCTCTGGGCGACGCCGAGGAAGCGCGCCGCCTGCCCGAGCGTCAGCCATTCGGGATCGCGGCGGGCAGTGTCACCGGCGTAACTCATGGTTGGAAGTTGACCAAAACTCCCACTTTTTACACGTGGATGTGCCCTCTACGCCAAGATCCTCATGGTTCGTAGTCCGTAGCGCCACGCTGGTAGACGTCGAATGCGGCGGCCAGAACGGTCGTCAGGTCGCGTTGCCAGCCCGGTGCCGTGGCGCGTTCCTCGAGTACCTCGCGCGCCCAGCGGTCGGCGTCGCCGTAGGCGTTGACGAGCTCCTCGAGCGCATAGGTCTGGCCGATCTGCTTGCGCAGCTCGTCGAGCACGAGCCCTTGCAGCTCCAGCAGCTGCCGGTACCGGGGCCCGTCGGCGCGCGCGGTCTCGAGCCGGCGCGTCCCCTCCTCCCACTCCTGTCGCGCGACCTCGACGCGGCTCATGGTTTCCGAGTCATCGGGAACAGCACCGTTCGGGCCAGAGCGGCTCGATCTCGGCGAGGATGCGCTCCCCCAGCTCGTAGCCCGGACGCGCGAGTGCGAATGCCGCGTGCGCGTGAAGGCACTTGAGGCTGCCGCCGCGCCGAGAGCCGCCGATGCCGTAGTCCAGGGAGGCGCCGCCGTCCCTGCCGATCGCCTCGCCGGCGAGCTCGCGCCGCAGCCGCCGCTGCTCTTCGTCTCCGGCCGCGAGGCTCGCGGCAAGCGCCGGCTCGCCGCGCGTAGCCTCGCTCCAGCGCTCGACTCCGCCTGCCGCCTCGAGCCGGGACACGGCGGCCACGAGATGCCGGCACGTGAGGTAGTACGTCGTCGGGAACGGCTCGCCGTCCGCGGCGTACGGGCTCTGCTCGGTGACGGCGGGAGCGCCGAAGGGGCAGCGCACCGCGACGCCGCGAAGCGTCCGCGGTTCCCGCCCGAGCTGGCGCGCTACGAGCTCCCGATCAGCGTCCGTGACCACTGGAGGCAGCATAGGAGCCGCTGCTCCTCCTACTTCCTCCATGCTGCCTGCGCTTCCACTGCGGGATGTCCTTGACGATGAAGAGGTGCTCACCCGCCCGGATGTAGCCGAGCGCCCGAGCCTCGCGCACGATGACGGGCAGCGACCAGGCGCGCCGCAGCCGGCGCTCGAGCGAGGACTGCTGCTTCTGCAGCTTGTGAACGGCCGCGACCCGAACGGCGCGCTGCGACCGCGCCTGGAGGTAGTCGTGCAGCGGCCGGTAGTAGAGGAGCGCAACGAGGGCGAGCGCCGCCACCGCGAACCAGCGACGCGCGGTCGGACCAGCAAAGCGCCGCCGGCGCTTCTTGCTCGCAGCCATTCAGCCGGAGTTCTGCGGCCGGTCCCGCGGTCCTGCGCTAGGCCACGTCGACCTTGATGACGTTCGTTGTGCCCGGGATGTTCACGGCCGTGCCTGCCGTGATCACGACTCTGTCGCCGTCCTCGACGATTCCGGCCCCGCGCGCCGCCTCGACCGCGTGCCGCCACAGGTCCTCGACGTCCCCGGTCTCGGTGATCAGGACCGGCGTCACGCCCCACTCGAGCGCGAGCTGCCGCATCGCCCAGTCGACGTGCGTCAGCGCCACGATCGGGCGGCGCGGCCGCAGCCGCGCGACAGCGCTCGCCGTCCGGCCGGTGAACGTCGGGACGAGGATCGCCTTGGCCTGGAGCGCCTCGGCGAGGTCGCAGGCGGCGTTCGACATCGCCTGGCCGATCGTCGGATTCTCGTTCGCCTCCGGCAGCTCATGGCGGTAGTCGAGGCTCGGCTCGACCGCTCGCGCGATCCGGTCCATGTAGGCGACCGCCTCGACCGGGTACTCGCCGACCGCCGTCTCGCCGGAGAGCATCACTGCGGAGGTGCCGTCGAGGATCGCGTTCGCGACGTCGCTGGCCTCGGCGCGGGTCGGCTCGGGCGAGTGCACCATCGTCTCGAGCATCTGCGTCGCCGTGATCACCGGCTTCCCGCGCTCGAGCGCCTTGTGGATGATCCGC
>DASXJG010000068.1:0-8088 GCA_036497525.1 Gaiellaceae bacterium | reverse complement strand
ACGCGCGGATTCCACTGGCCGAAGTCGTCGCGGAAGGAGAAGATCCGCTCCTTCGCGCGGCTCCGCTCCTCGTCGCGGCGGGCGCCGCCGATCGCGGCGTCGAAGCCGTGCTCGGAGATCGCGTCGAGCAGCGTCGTCGTCTGCAGCCGGTTGCGCGACGCGCGCGGGCCCGTCTCCTCGACGACCCGGCCCTTGTCGATCGACTCCTGCACCGACGCGACGACGAGCCGCTCCCCGAGCTCGGCGACTCGCCGGTCGCGGTACTCGATCGCCTCGGCGAAGTTGTGCCCGGTGTCGACGTGCATGATCGGGAACGGGAACTTGCCCGGCCGGAACGCCTTCTCGGCGAGGCGGAGCAGGACGATCGAGTCCTTGCCGCCGGAGAAGAGCAGCACCGGCCGTTCGAGCTCCGCCGCGACCTCGCGGAAGATGTGGACGGCCTCGGACTCGAGCTCGTCGAGGTGCGAGAGGACGGGCAGGGCTCGAGTGCTGGTGCTCATTCGGCCTCGACGCGCGCGGGGAGGAGGTTGAGCTCCTCGAGGCGGTCGATGACGAGGGCGGCCGACTCGGGCGGCGTGAGATCGGTGGTCTCGAGGCGCAGCTCCGGGTCGAGCGGCTTCTCATACGGCGCCGAGACGCCGGTGAAGTCGTCGATCTCGCCCGCGAACGCAGCCGCGTAAAGGCCCTTCGGGTCGCGGCGTGCGCACTCCTCGAGCGGCGTCGCGACGTGGATCTCGACGAACGGCGCGTGCTGCTCGACGAGCCCGCGCGCATGGCGCCGCATCTCCTCGTAGGGCGAGATGGCCGAGACGATCACGACCGCGCCTGCGCGCGCGAGCCGCGAGGCGACCCAGCCGATGCGCGCGATGTTCGCGTCGCGGTCCTCCTTCGAGAAGCCGAGGCCCTTCGAGAGGTGCGTGCGGATGATGTCGCCGTCGAGGTGGTCGACGACGAAGCCGCGGCGCTCGAGCTCCGGCTCGACGATGTTCGCGATCGTCGTCTTGCCCGCGCCCGAAAGCCCGGTGAACCAGAGCACGAAGCCGGTCATGTGTGGATCCCGCACTCGGTCCTCTCCGTCCCGGCCCAGCGTCCCTCGCGGCCCTTGCCGGGCAGCGTCGAATGCGTGTCGCCGATCGACTCGTACCCCTGGTCGTGCAGCTTGTTGTACGGCAGGCCGCGCTCGCGGATGTACGTCCAGCAGTCCTCGTCCGTCCAGTCGGCGAGCGGGTTCGCCTTCCAGAGCTCGTGCTGCTCGTCCCAGGCCAGCTTCGGCGCGTCGGCGCGCGTCGGCGACTGGTCGCGGCGGATGCCCGTGATCCAGGCGTCGAGATCGAGGAGCGCACGGTTGAGCGGCTCGAGCTTGGCGACGGCGAGGTAGAGGTCGGGATTCGTCTCCCAGAGCCCGTCCTCGACGGGCTGGCCGGCGAAGACCTCGATCTTGGTGTCATAGCGGCGCTCGATCTCGCGCCAGAGCTCGTGGGTCTCAGGGAAGAGGTAGTGGGTGTCGATCGCGAAGACCCGCGCCTTCGGCTCGAGCTCGAAGAGCATGTCGAGCAGCACGGTCTCCTCCTTCTGGAAGGAGCAGGCGAGCGCGACGCGGCCCGGGAACTCCGCGAGGACGTACTCGACGACCCGCTGCGCGGGCCACGACTCGACGTCAGCCGGCAGCTGCAGGCTCGCCGCCAAGGAGCACCTCCTTCAACGTGTCGCCGCGTAGGCCGAGACGGAGCGTCTCGAGCGGGATTACCTCGTCGGGCGGGATGTTGCCGAGGTTCACCGTCGGCCCGAATCGCTTGATGAACCAGGCTTGCGCGGCCTTCGTCGGCGCCTCGAAGACGACGTTCGCAAGGCCGACGGCGTCGGCGATCTCGCCGATCAGCTCGGTGCGCATGCCGCCGGACGAGTCGAAGATCCCCGCAGTGCCTCCTTCCCGTGCCTCCGTGACCACCTTCCAGGCGCCGGCGTCCAGCTCTTCGCGAAGCCACTCGACCCATTCGTCGGCCGTGTACTCGACCTGCGGGTCCTTCGAGCCGACCTCCGCGAGGACCGTGAAGTCGCGGGCGAACTCGGCGATCAGCTCGAGCTTGCGCTCCCGCGGGATCTCGACGGTGCCGTCGCTGATTTCGACGTGGCTCAAGCCGAGGCCGCGTAGCCACGACTTGTACTCGTCGAGCTTCCCCTTCACGTACACGACCTCGAAGAACGTCCCGCCGATCACGACCGGCTTGTCGCGCAGCACGTCGAGCTTCGCGCGCAGGTTTTGCGTCACCGCAGCGGTACCCCAGCCGAGCTTGACGATCGAGATGTAGTCGCCGCTCGTCTCGAGCACGTCCTGCCACGCGCGCGGCCCCAGCCCCTTGTCGATGACGTGGGTGAGGCCGGTCTCGCGCGTCCGCGCGGGCAGTCCCAGGAATCCGTCCTCGACGCCGGGCATCGTGGCCAGGTTACCTAATCGTTCGCATAGGGATCCTTTATCTGGCGTGGACCCGTATTCTCCCGCGCATGCGCTGGGTCGCCAAGGCTGCCGTGCAACGCGGGCTCGGAGCCCTGCCGCAGGGCGAACGCCTGAACTACGTCTTTCAGCGGCACGTCCTCCATTCGTTCCCGGTTGCGGATTCCGCGGTCCGTCAGAAGTTCACGCGGGCAACTGCGCATCTCGCCGCGTACGAGGAGCACGGCCCTGGCGTGCCCGCGGACGAGGCGACGTTCTACGAGTTCGGCGCCGGTTGGGATCTCGCCATCCCGCTCTCCTACGCGCTGCTGGGAGTCGGGCGGCAGGTCGTGATCGACATCCGGCCGAGCGCCCGGACAGAGCTCGTGAACGAGACGATCGCCGCGCTCGAGCGGCTGCGACCGGAGCTCGAAGGGACGGCGGGCCGAAGCTTGCGCGACCTCGGCGGCCCCGTTTCCTCGATAGCCGAGCTCGAGCCGCGCTTCGGGATCCAGTACCTCGCACCGTGCGACGCACGGGACACCGGCCTGCCCGCGGGGTCGATCGATTTCGCTTCGAGCACCGACACGTGCGAGCACATCCCGGCGCCCGATCTGGCCGAGATCTTCAGGGAGAGCCGCCGACTCCTGCGGCCTGGCGGCGCCTTCAGCTGCCGGATCGACCTGCAGGACCACTACGCGTATTTCGACCGAAGCCTGTCGCGGTACAACTTCCTCCGCTACTCGGACCGGACGTGGCGGCTCGTCAACTCGCCGCTCCACTACCAGAACCGGCTGCGGGCGCCCGACTATCTGGAGCTCGTCCGTGACGCGGGTCTCGAGCTCGTCGTCACCAACCCGTCGGGGCCGAGCGAGCAGGGGCGACTCGAGCTCGAGGCGCTGCCGATCGCCCAACGCTTTCGCAGGTACCCGCCCGAGGAGCTGGGCGTCACGATCCTCTCCTTCGTCGCCCGCGCTCCGGCCTAGAACACTTCCCGCAGGAGCTGCTCGATCTCCTGCGGGGTCGCGGGCTTCGGATTCGCGCGGTTGCCGCCCCGCTGCGCGGCGTCGGCGGCGATCGCGGGCAAGTCTTCCTGGGGCACGCCGAGCTCGCTCAGTCGCCTCGGCCCGGCGAGCGCGGCAAGCTGCTCCACCCGTCCGTCCGGATCTTCCGGATCGCCGATCGCCTCGCCGAAGCGCCGCACCGCCTCCGGCACGTACGCGACGTTGAAGCGAAGCGCGGGCGGGAGAGTGATGCCGTTCAGCGTGCCGTGCGGGAGCCCGTAGCGGCCGCCGACCGCCTGCGCCATCGCGTGTGCGAGCGCGAGCATCGAGCCCGCCAGCGCCGCGCCTGCGTGACAGGCGCCGCGGAGCAGCTCCGTCCGCGCCTCGAGGTCGTCCGGGGCGGCGACGACGCGCGGCAGCCACTCCGAGATGAGGCGGGCGCCGGCGAGCGCGTGCTCGTCGGCGACGGGATTGTTTCCCTCGGCGTAAAGCGCCTCCGCGCAGTGGGCGAGCGCGTTCATCGACGTGCCGACGGTCGTCTCCACGGAAAGACCGACCGTCAGCTTCGGCTCGTAGACGATCGCGGCCGGATGCGCGCCGCCGCCGCCGCCCCGCATCCGCCTGCCCGGATCGCGGACGCCGAAGTAGCTCGTCCACTCGGCTCCGGCGTACGTCGTCGGCACCGAGACCAGCGGCAGCTCCGTCTCGGCCGAGATCGCCTTCCCGAGATCGATTGCGCTTCCGCCGCCGACCGCGAGCACCCCGTCGGCACCCCCCGCCACCGCAACGGCGTCCGCGATCCGATCGGACGGAACCTCCCGCCACTCGGCGGCCGCCACGACGGGTAACTCCAGCGAGTCCCAGCGCATGCTCGCGACGAGGAGCGGAGAGGAAACGCCCGCCTCCGCGCATGCCTCGGGTAGCGACTCGAGCCCCCAGCGGACGATCAAGAAAGGCGCTCTCGGGCGAACTCGACGAACGCCTGCGCGACGCGCGTCTCAGCGCGGCCGGTCGCGCGAGCGAGCTGGACCTCACGCGCGGGCTCGAGCCCTTCCACCCGCGCGACCGCGAGCGTTCCCGCGGCGAGGTCGCCCTCGATTGCGATCCGCGAGATGAAGGTCGCGCCGAAGCCGCCCAGCACGGCGGCGCGCGCCGACTCCTGGAGACCGAGCTCGAGGTTCACGTTGAGGTCGCGAAGGCGCACGCCGAGCTCGCGGAGCTCGTCGTCGATCATCTGCCGGATGCCGGCGCCGTCCTGCATGAGCACGAGCGGCTCGGCCTTCAGCTCGTCGAGCGTCATGGTCTTGCCGGCGCGCTCGTGGCCGGCGGGAACGGCGAGCACGACCTCGTCGCGGTAGAGCGGCTCGAACGAGACGCCGCGATGGCGTCCGGAGGCGCCGACGACGCCGAGCTCGAGCTCGCGCCGGCCGACCTGCTCGACGACCGTCTGCGTGTCCGACACGGTCAGCACGACATGCGTCTGCGGATGGAGCTGCTGAAACTCGCCGAGCAGGCCGGGCAGCACGCTGCCGCCGGGCCCGGTCGAGGCGCCGATCTCGAGCCGGCCCTTGAGCTCGCCCTCAGCCTCCTCCCCGAGCTCGGCCAGCAGCTGCTGCTCCTGCGCGAGCAGACGCTGCGCTCCGCGGTAGAGCCGCATGCCGGCTTCCGTCGGCTCGACGCGGCGGCCGGACCGGTCCAGGAGCTGCTGGCCGAGGCGCTGCTCGAGCGAGCGGATCTGCAGGCTGACCGCGGGCTGCGTGACGCCGAGCTGGTCGGCCGCCTGCGAGAAGCTGCGACGCTCGACGACGGCACAGAAGGCTACGAGCTGCTTCGTGTCCATAAGCACACGTTATAGCGACGCCGGCTTTACGATCGATGCGTGCCAGAGACGACGCGGCTGGAGGACACGCTCGTCCGCGGCTACCGCCAGCTCGCACTCGAGACGCCGGCGCGGCCCCGCGACACCGTCCTGCGCGCGCTCGACATCCTTCTCTCGAGCCTGTTCCTCCTCCTCTCCCTGCCGATCTCGCTCGCGATCGGCGTGCTCGTGCTCGTCACGAGCGGAATCCCCGTCCTCTACCGCGGCGAGCGCGTCGGGCGGGGCGGGCGCGTGTTCACGATGTACAAGTTCCGGACCCTGCGGCGGGGCGCCGAGCTGCGGCTCGGCCAACATCTCGGCGAGGAGCTGGTCGAGCGCACACGGGCGGAGTTCACGCCGGTCGGCCACTGGCTCAAGGCAACTCAGCTCGACGAGATCCCCCAGTTCGTGAACGTCCTGCGCGGGGACATGAGTCTGGTCGGGCCGCGGCCGATCCGTCCCGTCTTCTTCGAGGAACTGGTGCACGAGCTTCCGTCGTACTGGCAGCGACTCGTCGTGCGGCCGGGCCTGACGGGCCTCGCCCAGGTGCGGCGGGGCTACGAGACGTCGATGGCGGAGAAGCTCGCCCACGATCTCGAGTGGATCGCCGACCGGTCGGTCTCGCTCTACCTCCACACGGTCGTTGCGACGGCCTGGCGCGTGCTGAAGCAGTCGCTGCGCGGCCTGGTCGGCTCCGGCGACCACTAGAGTCAGCCGCCGTGTGCGGGATCTGCGGGATTGCGACGACGCGCGGCGGCGCGGACATCGAGGCGCTGCGCGCGATGAGCGACCTGCTCGTCCATCGCGGCCCCGACAGCGCCGGCGAGCATCTCGACGGCGGCATCGCTCTCGCGGCGCGGCGACTCTCGATCCTCGACCTCGAGCACGGCGACCAGCCGATCGCGAACGAGGACGGGACGTGCGTCGTCGTCCAGAACGGGGAGATCTACAACTACCCGGAGCTCCGCCGCGAGCTCGAGCGGGCCGGGCACGATCTGCGGACGCGCTGCGACACGGAGGCGCTCGTCCACCTGTACGAGGACTACGGCGTCGGCTTCGCAGAGCGGCTGCGCGGAATGTTCGCGGTGGCGATCTGGGACGCGCGACGGCGCCGGCTCGTGCTCGCCCGCGATCGCTACGGGATCAAGCCGCTCTACTACCGCCACGCCGGCGGCGAGCTCCGCTTCGCCTCCGAGGTGCGGGCGCTGCCGCGCGGCGAGATCGATCCCGACGCTCTCGAGGCGTTCCTCGCCTTCAACTCGATCCCCGCCCCGTACTCGATCTTCCGCGACGTCCGCAAGCTGCCCGCGGGTCACGTGCTCGTGTGGCAGAACGGGGAGGTGACGGTCGATCGGTTCGCACGGCCCGGCCCCGCGCAGGAGGACGAGCTGCGGGACGGCGACGAGGCCGAGCTGATCGAGGAGCTGCGGGCCCGGCTGCGCGACTCGGTGCGGGCGCATCTCCTCTCCGACGTACCGGTCGGCGTCCTGCTCTCGGGCGGTGTCGACTCGGCGGCGCTCGCCGCGCTCGCGGCCCAGGAGACGTCCGAGCCGGTGCACACGTTCACGATCGGCTTCGCGGAGCGGAGCTTCGACGAGCGCGCCGACGCGCGGCTGGTCGCCGACCGGTACGAGACGGAGCACCACGAGCTCCTCGTGCAGCCGGACCCGAAGCTGTTGCTGCTCGCGCTTGCGGAGGCGTTCGACGAGCCGTTCGCGGACTCGTCCGCGCTCCCCACCTACCTCGTCTCGCAGCTCGCGGCCGAGCACGTCAAGGTCGCCCTCTCCGGCGAGGGCGGGGACGAGCTGTTCGGCGGCTACTACACGTACGCCGCGGATCTGATGGCAGACCGGCTGGCGCCGCTGGCCCGGATCGCTCGCCCGCTCGTCGAGGCGCTGCCGGCCTCGACGCGGAAGGCGAGCCTCGACTACAAGGCGAAGCGGTTCGTGCGCGCAGCACATCTGCCGCCGCTCGAGCGGCACCACGGCTGGAAGGAGATCTTCTCCGCCGACGCACGCGCCGAGCTGACGGGTCACCGGGACGGATTCGACCCGGTCGACGTCCTTCGCTCTCGCTATGCCGAGACGGTGGGAGCACCGGAGCTCGCGCGGCTGCAGGACGTCGACTTCGGGGTCTATCTCGTCGACGACCTGCTGGTGAAGACCGACCGCGCGTCGATGGCGCACTCCCTGGAGGCGCGCGTCCCGTTCCTCGACCCGCTCGTGACGAACCTCGCCTTCGCGCTGCCGACGCGCCTCAAGGTGCGAGGCCTTGCCAAGAAGGTACTGCTGCGGAAGGCCGTCGAGCCGCTCGTGCCGGCGGAGGTCGTGCACGGCCGCAAGCGCGGGTTCTCGATCCCCGCCGCGGCCTGGTTGCGCGGCGAGCTCGAGCCGTTCGCGCGCGATACTCTCTCGGCGGGGAACCTGCGACGGCAGGGCTTCTTCCAGCCGGAGCCTGTGGCGCGGCTGATCGACGAGCACGTCGCGGGCCGGGAGGACTGGAGCCGCCAGCTGTGGGGGCTGCTCGCGTTCACGCTCTGGTACGAACGGCACGTCGAGCAGGAGCCGCCGCGGCTCGAGTCGGCGCGGATGGAGGCGCTCGCCGCGTGAGCTCCCTTCCGCCGTTCCAGCTCGGCCATCCACGTACGGACCTGCGCCGGCAGCTCGTCGAAGCCGTGCTGCGCGGCGAGAAGACCGCAACTGCCGGGTTGCTCGAGGAGTACGAGGCGGAGGGCGAGCAGCCGGACTCGGTTGGCAGCCGCTGTGCCCTGCTCGGCTACGACGGCGAGCCCGTCG
>DASXJG010000067.1:0-19128 GCA_036497525.1 Gaiellaceae bacterium | reverse complement strand
GGCGTGCGAGCTCGTCCGGGCGGCCTGGCGCGAGGCCGAGGAGCTCCAGGTTTCGACGCCGCTTGCGCTCGAGGCGCTGCTGATCCGCCTGCGCGGCGAGCTCGGCGCGACTGCCGCATTGGCGTAGGCACATGGAGGGGGCCTGGAATTCCGAGCCGCAGCGTAGAACGGGTCGACTTCCAGATCTCAGCGGAGGCGGCCGCGGTGATTCGGCGACGCGGAGGAAAGCTCTGGATCTGGCCGAGCCCGGCCCGGTGGCCGTATGCCACGACCGAGCCGCCCGGTGAAGAGCGTGATTGGACCGTTTACGACCAGGGTGACCTCGTCGTCCGCTTAGACACTGCCATCGTGCCTCCCCAGCATTGGGCGGTGGCACTTGCGCAGAACGAGAGCCGTCTTCTCGATGCGCGGTGGAACGGCCTCGACCCCAGCGGCGTGTTCGGGCGCCTTCCGCTCGTCGACTCGCCGGGGGCGGAACCGCCGGGCTCCGGCGACTCGGTCGGGAACCGTGTCCTGGCAGCGTACGGCGCTGTGGTTGCCGTGCTCTGGGTCTTGCAAATCGCAGACGTGGAGAGCCGCTGGATCGCGCTGGTTCGATGGGGAGCCCTCGCCGCGCTCTTGCTTGCCGTTATCGCCGTTGCCGGCCTGCGTAGGGCCAGGCGTTCGCGTGGCGCCCGTACTGAGCCCGAATAGACCATAAAGCGGGCGGCCGAAAGTGTCGATGCGTACAGAGCGTCATGGAAGCTGCGGCTCATCTGCGCGCCCCTGCGCTGCGCTTCTGGCAGGCGATCCTCGTCGCCGGCTTGGCCGTGCTCTCGCTTCACTACCTCGGCCATTTCTCGGGCGGCGGCCCACGCATGTACGAGACCTGGCTCTACGAGGGGCTCGAGCTCTTCGCCGCGGTCGGCTGCCTTGCGCGCGCAGTGCTCGTCCGCGCCGAGCGCTCCGTCTGGCTCTTCATCGGCGCGGCGCTGGTCGCGACGACGTGCGGCGACATCCTCTACGACTTCTGGTACGGGGGCAATCCGCCCTTCCCGTCCGCCGCCGACGTCGCGTACCTCGCGTTCTACCCGCTGATCTACGTCGGGATCGTGCTCCTGCTCCGCCGGCGCGTGTCGACCTTCAACGCGAGCCTCTGGCTCGACGGGTTCGTGGCCGCGGCGGCCGCAGGCGCCCTCGCAGCCTCGGTGCTGGTCGAGGTCGTCGTCAACTCGACGCAGGGCAGCCGGCTCGTCGTGCTGACGAACATCGCCTATCCGATCGGCGACATCGTGCTGCTCGCGCTCCTCGTCTTCGTGTTCTCCGTGACCCAGTGGCAACCCGGCCGAGCGTGGGTGCTGATCGCCGCGGGACTGATCTTGAACACTGTCGGCGACGCGATCTTCCTCTATGGGACGGCGGTCGGCAGCTATGTCGAAGGCACGTACGTCGACCTCCTCTGGCCGGCTTCGCTCATCCTCGTGGCACTCGCTGCGTGGCAACAGCCGGGACGTGTCCCCCGCGTCGAGCTCAAGGACCGCACGATGCTCGGCACGCCGATCGTCTGCGGCCTGATCGGGACAGGAGTTCTCGTCGCCGCGACCCACTGGCGCGTACATCCCCTGGCGCTCATCCTGGCCGGCACGACGATCGTCCTCGTCCTGGCGCGGACCGCGCTCACCCTGCGCGAGAACGCGCGGCTCCTCGAAGACAGCCGCCGCGAGGCGCTCACCGACTCGCTCACAGGAATCGCCAACCGGCGCAAACTCCTCCTCGACCTCACGGACGAGCTCGAGCGCGCGCACGACGGCGAGCCGCGGATGCTCGCGCTCTTCGACCTCAACGGCTTCAAGTCGTACAACGACAGCTTCGGCCACCCCGCCGGCGACGCGCTGCTTTCGCGACTCGCGGGGAAGCTCGTCGGGGCCGTGGCGCCGATCGGGCAGGCCTACCGCATGGGTGGAGACGAGTTCTGTGTCGTCATGCCCGCGTCCGAGCCGGCGCTGCAGCGGGCGGCGAATGCGCTGCGAGAGAACGGCGAGGGATTCACGATCACCAGCGCGTACGGCGCGGCCGTCATCCCGGCCGACGCCGACACGGTCTCAACTGCGCTGAGCGTCGCCGACGAGCGGCTGTATGCACACAAGGAGCTGCTCGCCGAGATGCGCCGCGGCACCGCGCACGAGCCGCTGCTGCGCACGCTCGCCGAGCGCGAGCCGGAGCTGCACGCCCACGGCGCGTACGTCTCGTCGCTCGCGCGGCGTGTGGGCGAGCGGCTGGGACTCGGGCGCGAGGAGCTCGATGAGCTGCGGCTGGCCGCGGAGCTGCACGACGTCGGCAAGCTCGCAATTCCGGACGTCGTCCTCCAGAAGGCCGATCCGCTCGACGCGACCGAGTGGGAGTTCATCCACTCGCACACGCTGATCGGCCAGCGAATCCTCGGCGCGGCTCCCGCCTTACGCCCGATCGGCGCGATCGTGCGCTCGACGCACGAGCACTGGGACGGCAACGGCTATCCCGACAAGCTCGCCGGCGAGGCCATTCCGCTCGCGGCGCGGATCGTCGCCGCCTGCGACGCCTATTCCGCCATGACGAGCGACCGGCCGTACCGCGCCGCCCGTACAGCCGAGGACGCGGTCGCCGAGCTCCGCCGCTGGGCCGGCCGGCAGTTCGACCCGCAGGTCGTGGATCTCCTCTGCGCCGTGCTCGCGGAGCAGGACGAGCCCGCCGCCGCGCTCGCGGCCGGCTAGCCGCGAAAAAAGCGAAGAGCCGGGATCGCTCCCGGCCCTTCAGTGGTGTCCCTCAGACCCCTCAGGTCAAGCGGCGTAGACGAGCTCGTCGCCGAGCGCGAGCTGCAGCCGCGCCAGGGCGTCGCTCTCGAGCTGGCGGACGCGCTCCCGCGTCAGTCCGAGCTCCTTGCCGATCGTCTCGAGCGAGGCCGGCTCGGCGTCGAAGCCGAAGCGGAGCTCGATGATCCGGCGCTGGCGCTCGGGCAGGTCGGCGACCGCGCGCTGGACGCGCTGCCGGCGCACCGACTCGACCGCCTCCTCGGCGGGATCGACCGTCGACTCGTCGGCGAACAGGTCGCCGAGCTCCGAGTCGCCGTCCGAGCCGAGGCCCTGGTTCAGGGAGACCGAGTCGACTGCGTCGAGTGCCTCCACGACGTGCTCGAGCTTGAGCCGCGTCGCCTGGGCGAGCTCCTCCGCGGTGGCCTCGCGGCCCAGCTTCGCCTGAAGCTCGGCCGAGGCCCGGTTGAGCTTGATGCGGCGCTCCTGGACGTGGACCGGGATGCGGATCGTCTTCGACTGGTTCGCGACCGCGCGCTGGCAGGCCTGACGGATCCACCAGGTCGCGTAGGTCGAGAACTTGTAGCCCTTGCGCCAGTCGAACTTCTCGGCTGCGCGGTTGAGCCCGATCACGCCCTCCTGGATCAGATCCAGGAGAGGTACGTCGTGACCCTGGTACCGCTTCGCGATCGAGACGACGAGGCGAAGGTTGGAGTTGATCATCTTCTCCTTCGCCGCGAGGTCGCCGCGCTCGATGCGCTTCGCGAGCGCAACCTCGTCCGCGGCCGTGAGCAGCTTGTGACGGCCCGCCGCGTCCATGAAGAGCTGCAACGGATCGAGCGTGCCGGTGACCGCCGCGGTCGCGACCGGGCGCGCCTCCTCGGGCGTCTCCTCGCGCACAACGACGTCGCGCTCCTCGAGCGCGGTGCGAAGGCCGGCGAGGTCGTCCTCGGTCAGCTCGTGCTCGTCCGCCAGAGACTGGATGTCCTTCTCCTCGACGAAGCCGCGCTCGGCGGCCTCCTCGAGCAGGCGCTCGACAGGCGAGAGGTCATTCAAGTGAATCGTGTCGCTCAGTGTTATTCCTTTCGCTCGTGATGGGCTGCTGGTTTTTCAGCGGCCCGGGCGGCGTAGCGGGGGGTTCACCGCGAGGCGCCACCACCCATGTGATTTATAGAACGGCGTTGCGCCGAAGTCCATTCCCAAACCGAGTGTTTTTTCTATTTCCGAACAAACTCTCATTCCCTGCTTAGCAGGGAAAAATCACCTCTCGACCGTCCGGCCGGAAACCTCGTCGAGGGTGATGCGGAGAACGACGACCCCCGGGCCGAGTTGCCTCCGTTCCGCGGGGCGGCCGGCGGTGCGGGCGAAACGCTCTCGCAGCAGGGCGAGAGCCGGCTCGATCGCGTCGCCGGTCAGCTCCTCGTACGTCCCGTACGCGATCACGCTTCGCCAGCTTCCCCTGCCGTCTACGTCGTACTCGTCCGCCTCGACGCAGACCCTCGGGTTCGCGCGCAGCATCGCCGTCTTGCGGCCTTCGGTGGTGACCGCCACCACTGCGCCGTCCTGGTACGCGTAGATGAGCGGAACGACGTACGTCACGCCGTCGGCGTGGCAGCCGAGGCGAGCGATCCGCTGTCCGCGGAGGAAGTCCTCGATCTCGCTGCGGGACAGCTCCTGCGGGGCTCCACGGCCTGCGTCGGGAACGTTCATGCCTGCCGGAGCGTAAGACATGCTGAAATTGTGGTGATGCGCATCTGGATCCTGGCGGCGTTCGCCGTCGTTCTCGTCGCAGGGGGAGCCGCGGTGGCGGCGCTTCTCGCCTGGCCGACCGCCGGCATCGCCTCGTCGACGACCGGTCTCGCGACCGTCTCCCTTCCGGGCTTCTCCGGAGACGTGCAGGGGGTGTCGGTGAAGGGGCCGGAAGGGAAGCCGTTGCCGATCGGGCTGAGCCACGGGATCGTCTGGCCCCAAGCCCGCCTCGCCGCCGGCACGCCCGTGACCGTCACGGTCGAGGTTCGCCGCCCGGGGTGGATCGGCTGGCTCGTCGGGCACCACGACGAGCAGACGGTGAGGCTCGTTACGCCGGTCGCGCGCGTCAGCTCCACCCTGCTGCAGCCGAAGCGCGGCACCGCTGTGACCGTGCGCTTCGCCGAGCGGGTGGCCCGCGTCAGGGTCGGTCGCACCACGCGGCGTGGCCTGGGCTCGGGCCGGGTCGCCGTCCCGCTCGGTGTCGTCGCGTCCGGAAGTGCGATCGCCGGGACGAGGATGGTCGCCGCCTCCGCCCGGCGGTGGGAGACGCTGTCCGAGCCGGTTCGGGTTTCGTGGTTCGTTGCGGGCGGCAGGACACGGGTCATCTCGTACCCCGCCGCAGGTCGGCGCCTCCTGCCGCACCGGGCGCTCACGCTGACCTTCGCCCAGCCTGTGGCGGAAGTGCTCGGCTCACGGCTGCCGCGGCTCCAGCCGGCTACGCGAGGCCGCTGGACGCAGCTCGACTCCCACACGCTCGCCTTCCAGCCCGCCGGCTTCGGCTTCGGGCTCGGCGGGACGGTGCGCGTGCAACTTCCGGGGCAGTCGCTTGCCTGGCACGTTCCGGCGGGATCGACCCTGAGGTTGCAGCAGCTCCTCGCCAGGCTCGGCTATCTCCCGCTGCGCTGGCGCCCCACCGCCGACCCGCCTCCGACGCCGGCACAAGAGGTCGCGGCCGCCGTCTCGCCACCGCCGGGCAACTTCTCCTGGCGCTATCCGGGGACGCCTGCCTCGCTCCAGACGCTCTGGAAGCCGGGTGGCTGGAACGTCGTCACGCAGGGAGCGGTGATGCGATTCGAGGACGAGCACGGGATGCCGACCGACGGCTTTGCCGGGCCGGAGGTCTGGCGGGCGCTCCTCCGCGACGACTTGACGGGCCGGCGCTCGGACAACGGCTACAACTACGTCTTCGTGCACGAGACGATCCCGCAGTCACTCTCCCTTTGGCACGACGGTCGCGTGATCCTCACCTCGCCTGGCAACACGGGTATCGCGCAGGCGCCGACCGCGCCGGGCACGTGGCCGGTGTTCGAGCACATCTCCTCCGGGACGATGAGCGGCACGAATCCCGACGGCTCGCACTACAACGACCCCGGTATCAGGTGGATCAGCTACTTCCACGGCGGCGACGCGCTGCATGCCTTCCCGCGGGCGTCGTTCGGGACGCCGCAGAGCCTCGGCTGCGTCGAGCTGCCCGAGGCCGCTGCGGGGCAGGTCTGGCCGTATACGCCGATCGGGACGCTCGTCACGATCGAGTCCTGAAGTGGCCGACCCGATCGCAGAGCTTCGGAACGTTGTCGCCACGAGCGCGCCCGCTCCCGCCGAGATGGCCGACTACCTGTCAAAGGTCCGCGATCGGGCGTACGCGGTCGTCGACCGGGACATCGAGGCTCTCGAGAAGGCGGGCTTCTCCGAGGACGTGATCTTCGAGCAGACGGTCGCGGTCGCGATCGCTGAGGGTCTGCTGAGGCTCGACCGCGCTAACGAGGTGATCGGGTGAGGCTCGGGGTCTTGGATACCGGACACGCTCCGGCTGAGGCCGCGATGCTCGCCCAGATCCGGGAGCGCGCGGGCACCGAGCCGCTCGGCGTCATCAAGACGCTGCTCTACCGGCCGGAGCTGTTCGGCGAGCCGTTCTCCGAGGCTCTCGACGTCGCGATGCGTGGCCCGTCCGAGTGGAGCCCCGGCGAGCGCGAGCTCTTCGCGGCGTTCACGTCGCTGCTCCGGCAGTGCCCGTTCTGAATGGGCTCCCACGGCGCGGTCGCGTCGTACGCTCTGGGTGAGGAGGTCTGGGATGCGGTCGTTGCCGACTGGCGGACGGCCCCGCTGCGGCCCGAGTTGCGCGCCGCCCTCGCCTTCATCGAAGTGCTGGCGCAGCGTCCGGACGAGCTGACCGCGGCGGACGCCGAGACCGCCTATGCCGCAGGGGTCTCGCGAGAGGCGCTGCGCGACGCGGCGACGGTCTGCGCGTTCTTCAACATGATCACCCGGCTTGCGGACTCGCTCGGGTGGGACGTGCCCGACCCGGAGCGGTTGGCCGGGCGCGCCCCCGCGATGCTCGAGGGCGGGTACTCGTTTGCCTCGATGCGGCAGCGCTAGCCGGTAGGGAGCTCGAGCGGTCTGAGGGTCGGGTAGAGCCGGCGGAAGCGACGGTAGGCATCGTCGTAGTCCCACTCCGGCTCGATTCGACGGCGCAGCCGGACACCGCGGGCGACCGCGTCGCCGGCGTCAGAGAAGATGCCCGCTCGCACGCCGGCGAGGAGCGCGGCGCCGAACGCGGATCCCTCCTCCGACTCGGTCGTCTCGAGCGGGAGCCCGAGCACCGAGGCGAGGATCCGGAGCCAGAGCTCGCTGCGCGCGCCGCCGCCCGAGACGCGCCCGCTCTGCGGCTGCACGCCGAGCTCGCGGAGCAGCTCGAGCGAGTCCCGGAGCCCGAAGGCGACGCCTTCCAGCATCGCCCGCCAGAGCGCGCCGCGGTCGTGGCTGACGGAGAGGCCGACGAACGCGCCGCGCGCATCCGGATCGGGATGGGGCGTTCGCTCGCCGGCGAGGTACGGCGCGAAGAGCAGATCCTCGCTGCCGGCCGGCCAGTTGGCAGCTTCCTCTTCGAGATCGGCGAGGTCTGCCGCGAGGACGCTGCGGAGCCACGCGGCCGAGCCCGCTGCGCTCAGCATCACGCCCATGGCGTGCCACGTGTCGGGGACCGCGTGGCAGAACGCGTGTAGCCGCCCCTCTGGGTCGTGCGCATAGGCGGGCAGCGCCGAGAAGACGACGCCTGACGTGCCGAGGACGACGGAGAGCGGTCCCGGGCGCGTGATCCCCACGCCCAGCGCGGCGGCCGCCTGGTCGCCGGCCCCGGCGATCTCGGTCGACTCGTAGACGGGCGGGAGCCACTCGAGCGGGATCTCGAGCTCGGCACAGACCTCCTGTGACCAGTCGCGCCGCCGGACGTCGAAGAGGAGCGTTCCAGAGGCATCCGCGACATCGGTTGCGAGCTCGCCGGTCAGGCGGAGCCGGACGTAGTCCTTCGGCAGCAGGACATGGCGGATCCGGCTGTACAGCTTCTGCTCGTGCCGGCGCAGCCAGAGCAGCTTCGGCGCGGTGAAGCCGGTCAGCGCGCGGTTTCCGGTCAGCTCGACGAGTCGGTCGAAGCCGACGCGCTCCTCGATCTCGGCGCACTCGGCCGCGGTGCGCTGGTCGTTCCAGAGGATCGCCGGACGCAGGACGCGCTGCCCGGCGTCGAGGACGACGAGCCCGTGCATCTGCCCCGACAGCCCGATCGGCCCCTGGGGGAGCAAGCCGAGGACGTCCTGCGCGACGCGCCACCAGTCCTCCGGGTTTTGCTCCGACCAGCCCGGCTGGGGCCTCGAGAGCGGAACCTCGGCGCTCGCAGTCGCGAGCACGCGACCCTCCTCGTCGATCGCGACGCCCTTGACCGCGGAGGTGCCGACGTCGAGGCCGACGAGGGCCACGCTACGCGCCGAGCGCGGCGTACACGAGCTCGTAGGCGGCGACGGCGTCCTTCGCCTGCTGTGCTCGCCGCAGCGCCGTCTCGTCGATCTTCGCGGCGACTCCGTCGATGAAGCGCCACTGGAGGACCGAGCGCTCCACGGCCCCGACGGCGTCCTCGGTGTACGGGTAGAGGTCGAAGCCGAGCCGCTCGCCGTTCGCGCCGTAGGCGGCACGCCGCAGCTCGACCGCGAGCTCCAGGGTCTCCATGAAGGCCGTCGCGCCGACCATGTTGTCGTCGTCGAACGTCCCCCAGCCGGAGTTCGCATGCTGATGGCCGAGCAGCCCCTCGGCAGCGAGAAGCGCCGCGTACTCGGCAAGGTTCTCGCCGTTCATGATCAGGTGCTGCCAGTCCATGTTGACCTTGACGTTCGTGATTCCACGGACCCGAAGGGTGTGGATCACATGCAGCGTCATGCCGACGTTGCGCATGAGGATCTTCATCGCCGGCTCCGAGTTCTTGTGCTCGAGGAACACCGTGACGCCGCGCTCGCCTGCGTGCGCGGCGGCCTCGCCGACACCGTCCACGAAGCGCGCCCACGACTCGGCGTAAGGAGTCTGGAACGGGTAGTTGTACCCCTCGATCCCGGGCCAGATGATCATCTGCGCGCCGACGTCGCCCGCGAGGTCGATCGCCTCCCGGGTCAGTCGCAGCGCCTCGTCGCGGGTCGTGTCGTCGGGGGAGCAGAAGCCTCCCTTGCCGAAGCGGGGATCGAGATGGAGGCCGCTCGCGATGCAGTAGATGCCGTGCCCGTCGAGCGCGTCCTGTACGGCGTCGAGGTTCTCGTGCGAAAGCTCCTGCGGGTAGTGGAACTCGTAGTCGTCGATCAGCTCGCCGAGCCCCTCGACGGCGGTGCGCACTTTCTGGGCCGTCGAGACGCCTCCGAGCTCGGGCTTGTACCCGCCCGGGTTGAACCTCGTCGCCATGTTGCCGAACGCCCAGATCCCGAGACTGGTCTTCACGCGCCGACCCTATCGCCTGTCCCATCGGTCGGCGGCTTTGCGCCGCTCCCGGAGGGGAGTATCATCTGGCGCGCCGAGCGACCAGAGCGGGTCACGGGCTGATACGGGGGTCTCTCGTGCGAGCGACGGAGCGGGCAGATCGGGAGGGCGCCGGAGGGGGCTCTCAAATTGCATACGAAGTCCATGAAACTGAACCGGTACAAGGAGGGCAAGCGTGAAGAGGTTCGGTAGAACGGCTTTGATCCTGGTGATCCTGGGCGGCATTGCCGCTCTCGCAGTCTCCGCGGCCGCGGTGGCGGGCACCAAGAAGAAGTCGGCCAGTGTTCAGGTATGTGTCCTGCTGCCTGACACCAAGTCGTCCGTACGCTGGACGCAGTTCGATCCAAAGTACATCGGGGCGGCGCTGAAGAAGGCCGGCGTCACCTACTCGATGAACAACGCCCTGAACGATCCGTCGAAGCAGACGGCACAGGCACAGGCGTGCCTCGCGGCGGGCGCGAAGGGTGTCATCGAGGTGTCGCTCGACAACGGCTCGGCTTCCGCGATCGAGAAGCTCTTCACGTCGAAGGGCGGCTGGGCGATCGACTACGACCGCCAGGTTACGGGCGGTACGGCGGCCGTCTACGACTCGTTCGACGGCACGGCAGTCGGCGCGGCCCAGGCCAACGGCATCATCGCCGCGATGAAGGCGAAGCACACGTACAAGAAGAGCAGCATCGTCGCCGAGCTCTGGGGCGGTCAGACCGACCAGAACGCATTCTGGTTCAAGAGCGGCAACGACAAAGTGCTCAACCCGCTCTTCAAGCACCACAAGCTGAAGAAGGGCCCGCAGAAGTTCGTCCCCGACTGGGATGCGAACAACGCGGCCGGGATCTACGACCAGATGCTCCTGAAGACGAACAACAAGATCAAGGGAGTCATCGCCGCGAACGACAATATCGCGGGCGCCGTGATTGCCCGCGAGAAGGCGCATCACCTGAAGCCGGTCCCGCTGTCCGGTCAGGACACGACGGCCGCGGGTGTGCAGCAGATCCTCGCAGGATGGCAGTCGGGCACGGTCTACAAGTACGTGCCGCTCGAGGCGAACGCCGCGGCTGCTGCTGCGATCGCGCTACTCCATGGCAAGAAGCCGGCCTCGAACTCGTTCCGGAAGAACGGGACGAAGAAGGAGCCGACGCTCGTCATCCCTGTGAAGTGGATCACGAAGAACAACTACAAGCAGCTCTTCAAGCAGGGTTGGCTGAAGAAGAGCGAAGTGTGCGTCGGGCAGTACAAGAAGTTCTGCAACTAGCTCGTTCACTATGAGATGGTGGAGGCGTCCCAGCCGGGACGCCTCCACCACGCTCTCCTCGCCCAGGAGCGGTCATCGATGAGCGACACACCACTACTCCAACTCCAAGACATCACGAAGACGTTCGGCTCCGTGCAGGCGCTGGACGATGTCGACTTCGAGGTTCGGGCCGGAGAGGTGATGGCGCTCGTCGGCGACAACGGCGCCGGCAAGTCGACGCTCGTCAAGTGCATCGCAGGCACTCACGCCGCCGACAGCGGCCGGATCCTGTTCGACGGGCAGGAGGTGCACATCAGCGGCCCGAAGGATGCAGCCAAGCTCGGGATCGAGGTCGTCTACCAGGATCTCGCACTCTGCGACAACCTCGACGTCGTCCAGAACATGTACCTCGGCCGCGAGCTCAATCGCGCGCAGATCCTCTCCGAGGCGCCCATGGAGCAGCACACCGCGGAGACGCTCAAATCGCTGGCGGTCACGACGATCAAGTCGATTCGCCAGACGGTGGCGACGCTCTCCGGCGGCCAGCGCCAGTCGGTCGCCGTTGCGCGCGCGGTGATGTGGAACTCGAAGCTCGTCATCCTCGACGAGCCGACCGCGGCTCTCGGCGTCGCGCAGACCGAGCAGGTGCTCGCGCTCGTCCGCCGTCTCGGCAGCCAGGGCCTCGGAGTGATGCTCATCTCCCACAACCTCCACGACGTCTTCGAGACCGCCGACCGGATCAGCGTGCTCCGGCTCGGCCGTAACGTCGGCGTGTTCGAGCGGCGCGAGACGACCCAGCAGGCGGTCGTCGAGGCGATCACCGCAGGCACGCCCACGAAGGTCTCCGGGGTCCCGTCCGCAGCGGGCGCGGGAGCCGCCGAGTGAGCTCGGCCGACGTCGTCGGCCCCGATCGGGCGCCGCCCCTCGAGGAGGAGCAGCTCCCGACGGGGCTCAGAGGCGCCTGGGAACGCACGAAGCTCAACGTGCGCACCGGCAACCTCGGGCCCGTGCCGCTCATCGTCGGCGAGATCGCCGTCGTCGTCATCTTCGGGCTCACGGCGACGAACTTCTTCACGTCCACCAACTTCGTCAACCTGATCACTCAGACAGCGGGCACGTGCATGCTCGCGTACGGCGTCGTCTTCGTGCTCCTGCTCGGCGAGATCGACCTCTCGATCGGGTACCTCGCGGGCATCGGGGCGCTGATCGTCGCGGAGCTCCAGCTGCCGGGGAGCAGCTGGCAGGTGAACGGGCTCATAGCCATGCTCATCGCCGTCGTCGCCGTGGCGGCGATCGGCGCCGTCCAGGGCTCGATCGTGGCGTTCGTCGGCGTTCCCTCGTTCGTCGTCACGCTCGCGGGCTTCCTGATCTGGCAGGGCGTGATCCTGAACAAGCTCGAGCAGCGCGGGACGATCATCATCGAGGACCGGTGGATCAACTACACCGACCTCTACATCTTCTCGCCGCTGGCCGGGTGGGTGATCGCCGCGATCTTCACGGCGCTGTATCCGCTCAGCGTGCTCTACAAGAAGATCGTCGCCCGCGGCACGCAGATCGCCCAGCAGAGCTGGACGTCGGCCGTCCTGAAGACGATCGGCCTCGGCATCGCGGCGTTCGGGACGGTCGCGATCTGCAACAACGCCAAGATCATCTCGACGCCCCTGGGCCTGCCCCTCCCCGGCGTGCTCATGGTGCTCTTCTTCGTGCTGCTGACGTTCCTCGCCAAGTGGACGACCTTCGGCCGGCACGTCTACGCGGTCGGCGGCAGCGCCGAGGCGGCGAGGCGCGCCGGCATCAACGTGCCGCGCGTCCGCGTCCTCGTGTTCGCGCTGTCGGGCGCGATGGCAGCGATCGGCGGAATCATCTTCGCGGCACAGGTCAACTCCGTCGCGCTCACGTTCCCGCCGGGCAACCTGCTGTTGAACGCGATCGCCTCCGCGGTCATCGGAGGCGTCAGCCTTTTCGGCGGTCGCGGCGAGGTACGCGGTGCCCTCCTCGGCGCCGTCCTGATCGGGACGCTGCAGAACGGCCTCAACACGCTGAGCATCTCGAACGGCTGGATCTACATCGTGACCGGGCTCGTGCTGCTCGGAGCGGTGACGCTGGACACGGTCGCGGTCCGGCTGCAGGCGCGCTCCGGCCGCTAGCGGTAGCGACGGAGCCTGCGCAGGACGAGCGTCGCGACGCGCTCGCCGAGCTTGCGACCTGCCGTCACGTCCGACGCGACGTCGATCCCGCCTGCGAGCGGAGCCGCGCCCGCCGCTCGCATCTGGTTCGCATACGAGCGACCGGTGAGCGCGGACAGGACCTTGCCTGCCGCATACGCGAACGCGGTTCCCTCGGCGACGGCCCCGGGCGACGGCGGCGTGGCGACGGGCGGCGACCAGGCCGCGCCGTCGACCCAGCGACCCCGTGAGAGCACCTCGACCCTGCCGTTGCGAGACTCGACGAGGTCGGGGACGAGCGGCAGCCCGTCCGTGCTGTAGGTCGCTTCCTTGTTGTCGCTCTTCCTGTCGCTCGACTGGCCCTGAAACGCCAGGTAGCGGATCATGGAGATCGGCCGTGGCGACGGGTAGGCCCGTTTCGCACCCCAGGCGGCGACGGCAGCGTCGTTGAGCGCGGCACCGACCCCGAGGTAGAGACGGACATCGGCGGCGAGATTCCCGGTCGCCTCGTGCGCAGCGAGCGAGCTCCAGTCGAGCGGCGACCAGAGCAGCGGCGCCGTCCCCTTCGCCGAGGTTGCTCGCAGCACGGCGACCGCCGCCTGCTTGTACGCAGCACCCGACGGGTCTCCCAGCGGCGACGGGCCTGTCGGGATCGGCAGACCGCGGCGGGAGCGCGGGAGCGCGAAGCTCCGGACGTGTCCCCATTGCGCGCCGACGAAGCTCTGGACGTCCGTCGGCACCGAAGTCAGGCTCGTCGACTTCGTGCCGAGAGCCAGCGGCTGCCAGAACGTCGCGTCCTCGACGGTGGAGACCGCCGCGTGGACGATCAGGGGCTGGTTGCGTGACGTGAAGGTCGGATCCGCGAAGTGCAGCGACTCGTTCGAGCCGTCGTGGCGGCCCGTGGCGATCATGGCGGCCGCCACCCGGTTGCCGAGTGCCGCCGGGGAGCTATCGGTCCTCGCGGTGAAGTCGGGTGAGTAGCAGAGCGCGCGCAGCTCTCTCGTCAACAGCGCGAAGGTTTGGCTCAGGTTCGAGCCGAGAGATGCCTGCCAGAGCAGAACGCGGTAGGCCGCATAGCTGATCGCCGCATCTCGGGCGGACGCGCTCTTCGGCGCAACCGCCAACGCCTTCGACATCGCGGCCGAGAGGCCGAAGAGGTCGCGGGCCTGAACCGGCTCGCTCGCGGCGCCGGACCGGAGCGCGTCGACCGCGGTCTTCTCCCAGACGGTTGCGACCGACTGGTCGCCGGTCGACGGCGTGCAATTCGCGATGCGGTATGACGCCGGTGCCGGCGCTTTCGGGATGCGCAGAGGCGGGACGGTGACGTCGACGATCCGGTCGGCGCGAACGTTGCGCAGGACGATGTCGCGTCCCCACAGGTAGCGCACCGTCAGGCGGTCGACCCTCGTCGCGTCACCGAGGCCGAAGTGGATGCGCTCGTCCTCGGACGAGAGATAGCTGCTGCCGGCGCGCAACTCCTGCGAGAGGCTCGCCTTGCCGAGATCGACGGTCACCACCGCCCCCGGAGTGAACCGCGAGAGCCTGACATCGAGCCAGTGACCGACCGGGCCGTTCGACTTCAGCAGGAGGAGCTTCCCGCCGATCGAGTTGACCGCGATCTCCATCCTGCCGTCGTTATCGACATCGGCCGCCGCGAGCCCGCGCCCGTTCACGCGCAGGTCGCTCGGCGCGAGGCCCCTCGCCGCGCCGTATTGCGTCCCGCCCTGGTCTCCGAGCGGGGCGAGCGCCTTCAGCGGCCCCGCGTCCTTCTTCAGGCTCTTGACGGGGATGCCGCCGGTCGCGAGCAGGAGGTCTGAGCTTCCCGAGTTGGTCAGGTCGACGAACGTGTCGCCCCAGCCTGCGAAGTCGGTGCCGAGAGCCGGGTCGAAGTCGTGCCTCGCATCCGCGAAGGTTGCTGCGCCCTCGCTCGTTCTGGCGAACCCGGCCGAAGGCTCGTGGCGCGAGTTGCTGACGAACAGGTCGAGCGGGCCTCCGTCGGCACCGTCGACGGCGATTCCCATTCCGGCGTACGGATCCGCCACGCCCGAGGCAACGGCGCGGTTCTCGAAGCGGAAGCCGAGTCCGGCCGGGTCGGCCTTCGCTCCGCCCGGCCACGGGACGTTCACGTAGAGCTGGTTCGGATCCTCGTCGTTGGCGACGTAGAGGTCGGGGCGCGAGTCGCCGTTGATGTCGACGAAGGTCGCGCCGAGACCATGGGAGAAGTCGGACGCCTCGAGACCCGCCTGCACGCCGACCTCGCGGAAGCGGCCGTCCCCCTCGTTCAGGTAGAGCAGGTCACGGACGCCGACGAGGTTCGTCGGGAAGCCGGCGAGCGAGTTCGGCACCGGGTCGTAAGGGCGCGCGTAGCCGGCGACGAAGACATCGGGACGGCCGTCGCCGTTGACGTCCGCGATGGCGGCGCCGGTGTACCACCCGGATGCGGTCATCCCAGCGGCCCGTGCGCCCTCGCTGAACGTGCCGTTGCCGTTGTTCCAGAGCAGCTTGATCCCGTTGGTCGTCGTGACGACCAGGTCGGGACGGCCGTCATCGTTCAGGTCTCCGGCGACGCAGCCGTCGCCCTGCACCTGGAGTCCTGCGTGCGCGGTCCCCGTGACGTTGCGGAAACGGCCGTGCCGGTTCTCGAACAGCTGCGTATGCGGCAGGCCGCCGTGCGCCTCCCACCGCGCCGTGTCGGCGCTCGCGTAGGAGTTCACCGCGAACAGGTCCTGCCAGCCGTCGCTGTTGTAGTCGAGCCAGCAGACCCCGCCGCCCATCATCGCCGTGTAGTCGTTCGAGACCCCGTACCGGAACGAGCCCTGCCGGAAGTCGAGGCCGGACGCCGGTGCGACGTTGGTCAGCCGAACGCCGCGCAACCTCGAGCTCACGGGCGCCGGAGCGGTAACGATCGGAGCCGTCCGGACGGCGGAAGGGAGTGCCCAGTGACCGTCCGCGGTCTGGTGCAAGTGGTAGCTGAGCCCGGCCTGCTGGACCGTCGCCGTCGGCGGCCCCTGCTCGACGCCCTGGACGAGCCAGACGCGGAGTGGGCCCGCACCCGTTGACGGCTTTGCGGCGAGCAGGTCGTGGGCGATCAGCTGAGCCGTGTGGAGGTCGAGTTTCGTCTGGACCCCTTGCCCCGGGAGAATCTTGATCGGCGGCAGGGCGCCGGCCGGCACGGCACGCGAGGCGCCTGCCACGGAGGGCGCGTTGCCGACGAGCATGGCCACTGCCGAGACCGCGACGGCGGCGGCCGCGAGGCCGGCGACCCGCCGTCGCTCGAGCGGGGTTGGGACGAGCCGCAGCAGCGGCAGTGCGAGGCAGACGAGAGCGAGCGACCCCAGCAGCGCGACCTTCGCCGCGTACTCGGTCGTCGTCGGTGCGATCAGCACGCCCGCGAGCAGTCCGAGCGAGATCGCATAGGCGAGCCGGCCGCTCGGCGAGCGGGGCGCAGTCTTCGGGTCGGTGATCATGAAGAAGAGGAACACGAGCACCTCGGGCGAGGTGATGAGCACCCACCAGAGCTGGAAGCCCGAGATCGGGCCGAGGTGCCAACGTGCGGTCATCGTGTGGCCGGCAAGGGCGAGCACTCCGATCGCCGCGGCGAACGTCACCCAGAAGCCGAGCGCCACCCGCAGCAGCTTCAGCCGCCGGAGGATGGCGAATCCGCCGGCGACGATGATCGCAAGCGCGAGGGCGAGCCAGACCGACATCGGCCCCCACCAGAAGTCAAGCGGCGCGGCCTTGGTCCGGGGGAGCAGCAGGAAGCAGAGGACGAGGCCGATGTTGGACGGATTGAAGATGTGCTCTCCGCGCCAGCGGAACACGTACTTGGAGAGGATCGAGACCGCGGCGGTCCCCACGAAGATCCACCAGCCGTGCAGGCTCCACCAGTCGCCGTGCGCCGTGCCGGGGACGCGCAGGACGAAGGCGACCCCGTTTCCGGTCAGCGTCGCGCTGGCCGGCCAGAGGATGACGTGCTGGGAGCGCATCGCGATCCCGACCTCGAGCACGGCCGCCGTGCCGATCGCGAGCAGGATCTGGGCGATGGAAAGCTCGAAGTGGAACCCGACCTGCCCGATGATCTGGAGCGAGATGATGACCGCGGCCAGATGGAGGCGCGGGTCGCTGAACTTCGGAAGCAGAACCGGATACGGCCTGCCGCGGATCGTGAACGTGGGGCCCGAAGGGGCCGGTACGGCATGCGCGCTCATTCGCGCGCCTCATGCTAGTGCGCTACAGAAGCATTTCTAGAGCGAGACGGCCGCGCCGGTCGTGGCGGACCGGTGGAGCGCCTCGAGCGCGCGAGCCTGGCCGAGCGCGTCCTCGCGCCCGAGCAGCAGCTCCGCCTCGCCACGGATCGCGTCGCTGACGTTCTCGAGCTCGAGCCGGTACGAGTCGACGGGGTAGAGCTCGATCAGCTCGACCTCTTCCCCGCGCCGCAGCTCGATGATCGGGACCTTGCAGTGCCACGGATCGTCGAGGAAGAGCGAGCCCTCGCTGCCGATCGCCTCGAGCTCGTCGCGCTCCGGCAGCGCGGTGCCGCAATCGAAGGTGGCGATCACGTTCTCGGGAAAGCGCAGGATGCCCGCGAAGACCCAGTCGGTGCCGGACGGCCCGTACCACGCCTCGCCCCAGACTCGCTCCGGCTCGCCCCCGAGCAGCCGCGAGCCCGAGACGGTGTAACAGCCGACGTCCATCAGAGCCCCGCCCTCGACGTCGGTGCGGAGGCGGATGTTGTCGGCGTCGTAGAGGCCGTAGGAGAAGGCGGACCGGATCACCCTCAGCTCGCCGATCGCGCCGTCGCGGACGAGCTCCACGAGCTTCGCCGTCTGCGGGTTGTGGCGGTACATGAACGCCTCGCTCAGCAGGCGGCCCTCACGCTGGGCGACGTCGAACGCCTCCTCCGCCTCCTCCGGGTGGCGCGTAAACGGCTTCTCGCAGAGCACGTGCTTTCCCGCCTCCAGCGCCTTGATCGACCACTCGACGTGCAGCGTGTTGGGCAGCGAGATGTAGACCGCCTCGATCTCGGGGTCGGCCAGCAGGTCCTCGTACGAGCCGTAGGCGCGCGGGATCTCCCATTCCCGTGCGTAGGCCTCGGCTCGCGCCGCCTCTCGGCTGGCGACCGCGACGAGGTCGACCCTGTCCGACGCGTGCGCACCGGGGATGACCTTCCGGTTGATGTCGGCCGTGGAGACGATGCCCCACTTCACTGGCGAAGCCACGGCCCTACTATCTCGCAGTGGCGGCGATCGGCGTCGGGATGCTCGGCTACGCGTTCATGGGCAAGGCCCACTCGAACGCGTTCCGGAAGATTCCCTACATCACGTGGCCGCCGCCGCTCGAGCCCGAGCTGATCGGCATCGCCGGCCGCAACGAGGAGGCGGTCGCCGAGGCAGCGCGCCGCTACGGCTGGGAGTACGCGACCACCGACTGGCGGGATCTGATCGCGGACGAGCGGATCGGCCTGTTCGACAACGGCGGGCCCAACTCACTCCACGCCGAGCCCACGATCGCGGCGGCGCGGGCAGGCAAGCACGTCGTCTGCGAGAAGCCGCTCGGCCGGGACGCGGACGAGAGCTACGAGATCTGGAAGGCGGTGGCCGCGACCGGGGTCAGGCACATGTGCGGCTTCAACTACCGGTTCGTGCCGGCTGTACGGCTTGCGCGGGAGATGGTGGAGGCGGGCGAGCTCGGCGAGGTCCGACATTTCCGCGGCCGTTACCTGCAGGACTGGGGCGACGATCCGGCGCTCGACACGTGGCGCTTCGACGCGGCCGCCGCGGGTTCCGGCGCGCTCGGCGATCTGATGACGCACGTCGTCGACCTCGCGCGTTTTCTCAACGGCGAGATCGAGACCGTCTCCGGCTTCGCGCACACCTTCCTGCCGGGGCGCAAGGTCGACGACGCGGTCGAGGCCGCGGTCGGGTTCGCGAACGGCTCGGTCGGCACGCTGGAGGCGACCCGCTTCGCGCACGGGCGGCGCAACGCGTTCCAGTGGGAGATCAACGGCACGAAGGGCTCGCTCGCGTTCGACATGGAGCGGCTGAACGAGATCCAGGTCTTTCGCGAGGATGGGGACCGCGCGCGCGGCTTCAAGACGGTGCTCGTCTCCGAAGCCGACCACCCGTTCTGGCAGTACTGGTGGCCGCCGGGGCACATCATCGGCTGGGGTGACACGTTCGTCCACGAGCTCCACCACTTCCTGGCGGCGGTCGCCGGCGAGCACGAGGTCGCGCCGTACGGTGCGGACTTCGAGGACGGCTACCGCGCTTCCGAAGTCTGCGACGCGATCGTCCGCTCCGGCGAGACCGGGCGGAGAGAAACGGTCTCGTACCGCGGCTAGACTTGCAACCCTCGCCGACGTAGCTCAGCTGGTAGAGCACATCACTCGTAATGATGGGGTCGGGAGTTCGAGTCTCCCCGTCGGCTCTCC
>DASXJG010000066.1:0-14294 GCA_036497525.1 Gaiellaceae bacterium | reverse complement strand
GCGGTACGCGTCGGCGACGGCCCGCAGCACCTGCCGGAACGAGGGCAGGCCGTGACGCGGCTCGGGCGGGAAGTACGTGCCGCCGAAGAACGGCTCGCCGTCCGGCGTCAGGAAAGCGGTGAGCGGCCAGCCGCCCTGGCCGGTGAGCGCGACGACGGCGTCCATGTAGACGGAGTCCACGTCGGGCCTCTCCTCGCGGTCGACCTTGACGCTGACGAAGAGCTCGTTCATGAGGGCCGCGGTTGCCTCGTCGTCGAACGACTCGCGCTCCATCACATGGCACCAGTGGCAGGCTGAGTAGCCGATCGAGACGAGCAGCGGCTTCCCGTCTTTCCGGGCTTGCGAGAAGGCCTCTTCACCCCACGGCTGCCAGTCCACCGGGTTGCCGGCGTGCTGGAGGAGGTACGGGCTCGTCTCCTGCGCGAGCCGGTTCACCTGGGTAGCGTAGGCGCGATGTCACAGCTCCCCGGCGGAACCGTCACCTTCGTCTTCACCGACATCGAGGGCTCGACACGGCTACTGCAGGAGCTCGGCGACGAAGAGTACGGCCGCGTATCCGGCGACCACCGGCGACTCGTGCGAGAAACCTTCGGCGCGCGCGGCGGCACGGAGATCGACACGCAGGGCGATGCGTTCTTCTTCTCCTTTCCACGGGCGCGCGACGCGGTGGCGGCCGCGGTCGACGCGCAACGCGCCCTCCGCGACCACGATTGGCCGGGCGGACGGGAGCTCCTCGTGCGCATGGGCGTGCACACCGGCGAGCCGCACCTCGGCGAGGAGGGGTACCTGGGCCTCGACGTGGTCCGCGCGGCGCGCATTTCCGAGGCCGGACATGGCGGCCAGATCCTGATCTCGGAGACCACGCGCGCGCTGCTCGGCAACCAGCTTCCGGACGGGGTCGCCGTGCACGATCTCGGAGAGCAGCACCTCAAGGACGTCCAGCACGAGCACATCTACGAGCTCACGATCGACGGCCGCAGCGTCCCCGCACGCCCGCTCAAGACCACACCGCCCGACCGCGGCTCGAGCAAGGAGCAGATGGCGGCTCGCTTCTCGGATCGCATCAACGCCTATGTGGAACGTCAGCTCGAGTCGGCGTTCGAGTCTGCGCTCGACGAAGAGGACGAGCGCAAGTAGCCGACGAGAGTCGCGTGGCGGCGGAAGCCGATCGACTCGTAGAGCCCGCACGCCGCGTCGGTCACGCAATACACGATCGCCTCCCGGCCGCCCTCCTCGTACAGGCGCCGGAGCGCGAACGTGCAGACGGCGGTGCCGAGACCCCGGCGGCGGAACTCCTCCCGCACGCCGACCGGCTCGAGCTCGCCGACGCGGTTCTCGTCGTCGGGCCAGATGAGGCAGTACGCGGCGAAACCGCCGTCGGGCGCCTCGACGACGCAGTCGAGCGAGGCGCGGTACGGCCAGGACGCCTGGACGGCCGCGAAGCTCGTTTCCGTGACGCGTGAGGGCGCCCAGACGTCGCGGTGGATCGCGACGCGCTCCGCGAGGTCGTCCGGCTCGACCGTCCGGCAGCGGAATCCGTCCGGAAGCGGCGCCTGCACGGGAGGCTCGGACAGGTCGCGCGCAAGGAAGTGCATGAGCGGGCCCTGGCGGTTCACATTCGTATCGCCTGGCTCAGTGAAGCCGTTGCGCTCGAGCGCGGCCCGCACCTCCTCGTCGTCCTCGAACGCGACCGCGGTGCGCGCGTCTGGATCGGCGAGGACCTCGTCGAGGAGGTCGAGCCTGTCACGCCGCACGTCGAACTCGAGCAGCCCCCGGTCGCCTTTCAGCCACGACCAGGCGACGGTACGGTCGCCGTCCTTCCAGACCCGGATCGTCCACTCGTCCTCGCGGCCCTCGTGCTGGCGCAGCCCCCAGGTGACGTCGCCGACGTGCCACGGCGCGCGCACGCCGAGGTCGCGCCGCTGCTCGAGGGCGAGCTCGTGCATCGCTGCGATGATCTCGGGCGTGAGTCGCACGTACGGGGAGCTGGAGGTCGGGGCGGTCTACCGGAGCCGCCACGGACGCACCGTACTGGAGGCCGACAACGTCTGGTTCACGCTCCTGACGATGAACACGAACCCGATCCACTTCGACGCCGAGTACGCCGCGACGACCGAGTGGGGACGGCCGCTCGTCGACTCGACCTTCACGCTCGCGCTCGTGACGGGCCTGTCCGTGCCGGACGTGTCCGAGCGCGGCATCAATCTCGGCTGGGACGAGGTGCGGCTGCTCAAGCCCGTGCTCGCAGGCGACACGATCCGGGCCGAGACCGAGGTGCTGTCGAAGCGCACGTCGCAGTCGCGGCCGGGGTTCGGGATCGTTCGCGTGAGGACGAGGGGGTTGAACCAGCGAGAGGAGATCGTGATCGCGTTCGAGCGGGCGATCATGCTGCCGCTGTGATCGAGACTGAGCGGCTGTTGCTACGAAAGCCCGTGCTCGAGGACGCGCAACCCGCGCTCGCGCTCCTCACGGATCCCGTGGCGATGGAGTTTCTCGGCGGCGTCCATCCCGACGCGGCCGCCGAGCCCGAGTTTGTCGTCCGCCGCTGGCTCGGGCGCTGGGACGGCAACGACTGCGGGCCGCTCTCCGTCGTCCGCCGCGAGGACGGCCGCTGGCTCGGCCGCACCGGAGTGCTCGTGTGGGACGTGCGAACGTGGACCCACACCACCTTCGTCGAGGCCGGCGAGTTCGCACAGCCTGAGCTCGGCTGGGCGCTCGCGAGCGAGCACTGGGGGAAGGGCTACGCGACGGAGGCAGCGTTCGCGGTGCGCGACTGGGCGTACGCCGATCGCGGCTTCGGGCGACTCATCTCTCTCATCGAAGCCACCAACGTCCGCTCGCAGCGCGTCGCGGAGAAGCTCGGTGCGACGCCGGGCGAGACGATCGAGTTGTTCGACAACGGCCCGCACGTGGTCTGGGAGCATCCACGGTGATCACGACGGAACGCCTGGTGCTGCGAAAGCCGCGTCGGGAGGATGCCGCCGACCTCGCCGTCGCGTATGCAGATCCCGAGGTCGTCCGGTTCATCGGCGACGGGAGTACGGCGACGCTCACCGAGGTCGAGGACGGCATCGACCGGTGGCTGGAGCGCTGGGAGAGCTGGGGCATGAGCCTGTGCTCGCTCGAGCGGCGGGATGACGGCCGCGTCGTCGGCCGCGCCGGCTTCCTCCGCTGGGATTCCGAGACCTGGGAGGTCGGCGGCGGCGAGACGGAGCTCGGCTGGCTGCTCGGGCGCGAGCACTGGGGTCACGGCTACGCGACCGAGGCCGCCCTCGCACTGCGCGACTGGGCTTTCGCCGAGCGCGGGCTGACGCGCCTCATCTCGCTCATCCAGCACAAGAACGTGCAATCGGTCCGCGTCGCGAAGCGGATCGGCGAGCGGTACGAACGGGACGTCGTGGTTCGAGGTCACCCCACCCAGCTCTTCGCGTTCGGCGCATGACGGAGCTGCGCCCGCTCGCCGGCGCCCGGGTCGTCGACGTCACCTCCTCGCTCGCGGGCCCGACGGCGACCCAGCTCCTCGCGGCGCTCGGGGCCGACGTGGTCAAGGTCGAGCCGCCGGCCGGCGACCACGCCCGAGCCTGGGGCCCCCCGTTTCTCGACGACGAGAGCGCGATGTTCCTCGCCTCGAACGCAGGCAAGCGCTCGCTCGCCGTCGACCTGGGAGACGAGCGCGGCAGCGACATCGTGCGACGTCTGGCCGACGGCGCCGACGTCTTCCTCCAGAGCCTGCGGCCGGGAGCCGCCGAGCGGCACGGTCTCGGCGCCGCGGAGCTCCGGGCGCGGAACCCGCGCCTCGTCCACTGCTCGATCGGCGCGTTCGGAGCTCACGGCCCGCTGAGCGAGCAGCCCGGCTACGACCCGTTGATCCAGGCCGCCTCGGGGATCATGAGCGTGACGGGCGAGAGCGGCGGGCCGCCCGTACGGGTCGGCGTTTCCCTCGTCGACATCGGCACCGGCGTCTGGGCTGCGCTCGGCGTGCTCGCGGCGCTGTACGAGCGGGAGCGCACCGGCACCGGCCGCACGCTCGAGCTCTCCCTCTACGAGACCGCGCTCTCCTTGCTCGCGTACCAGCTCGTCGGCTACCTGGGCACCGGCTTCGTGCCGGGCCGCGAGGGAAGCGCGTTCCCGCAGATCGCGCCATACCAGGCGTTCCTCACGCGCGACGGCGAGCTGATGATCGTCGCCGCGAACGACAAGCTCTTCGGCGCGCTGTGCGATGTCCTCGGTCTGCCGGAGCTCGCCGGTGACCCGCGGTTCCGCACGAACCCCGACCGGGTCGCGAACCGCGTGGAGCTCCTCGCGCTCCTCGAGGCGCGGACGAGGGAGCGGGAGTCGGGGGAGCTACTCGAGGCGCTCGTTGCGGCGGGAGTGCCTGCGTCGCCGGTGCACGACGTCGGCGAGGCGGCGCGTCATCCGCAGACCGAGGCGCTATGGATCCTGCAATCCCTCGGAGACCTCGTCACCGTCGCGGCCCCGCTTTCGGCCGACGGAGAGCGCGTGCTTCATCGCGGGCCGCCGCCGGCGCTCGGCGCGCACACGGCAGAGATCCTCGACGAGCTCGGCTACGCCGAGGGCGAGATCGCCGAGCTCGCAGGCGCGGGCGTCGTCCGGCTCGGCTGACGGAACCAGAGCAGCCACACGGCAGCCGTGCACGCGAGCACCGCCGCCCAGCCCCAGTTCGCGGCCGGCACGAGGACGCTGGGCATCTCATGGGTCGTCCAGCCGCGCTTGACGACCTGCTCGAGCCAGTCGTCGTTGGCGAGGTTGCCGACGCCGTAGGCGAGCATGAGCGCAAGGTAGGCGTCGAGGACGCGAGGGCGCGGCAGCCGCGAGAACGCGAGTGCGCTCAACGCGATCATTGTCCCCTGCCAGCCGTGGTGCTGGCCGTGGTGGACGGCGTGATGAAGCCCCGGCAAGCCGGGCTGGCTCGCCAGCCTTCCCGTCTCGAAGAACCAGCCGAGGAACGGGACGCCGTCGAGGAAGAAGCCCAACTCGGCCGCGATGAGCGGCGCGCAGAAGAAGACGAGCAGCGCCGCGACCGCGATCCGCAGCTTGTCGCCTCGGACCAGCCGGGGAACGGAAGACACGCCGACGCCGAGCGCCAGGGCGAAGGCGAACGCGACGCCGAGCGCGGGCACTGCGTTGAGCGCCCTCGCGTCCAGATCCGCTTGGTCGACCGCGAAGTAGACGACCGCACACAACGCGATCGCCGCGACGCCCGCGATCCGGAGAGGGCGTCCCTCGAGGCGCGGCCAGGTGAGCCCGACGACCGCGACCGCGATCAGAGCGAAGGGGTAGTTGACGGCGACGAGCTCCCGCCCGAAGCCCGCCGCGATCGTCCCGGCGTGGTGGACGTGGTAGAGCTCCGACGCCGGGAAGCGCGAGTACGTCGCGATGACCGCCGCGCCGTCGAGCACCAGGAGGACGAGCACCGCCCGGACCTCCCAGGGGATGCGTCTCACGGCGGCCACGGCGCTGCGCGGTAGACGTAACCCTCGAGCCGGCGGCCGAGCACCTCCTCGAGCCACTGCGAGACGCGAACGAGGGCCTCGAGGTCGACGCCGGTGTCGACGCCCTCCCCCTCGAGCAGGTAGACGAGATCCTCAGTCGCCACGTTGCCGGTGGCGCGCGGCGAGAACGGGCAGCCGCCGAGGCCGCCGACCGAGGCGTCGAGGACGCGCGCGCCGGCCTCAAGCGCTGCGAGGCAGTTCGCGTAGCCGGTGTTGCGCGTGTTGTGGCCGTGGAAGCCGTCGGCCCGGGCGCGCTCGACGAGCGTGCGCACCGCCGAGGGCGTCGCGACGCCGATCGTGTCCGCGAGGACGACCTCGGCGCGGCCGGTGAACGGCGCGGCGAGCTCCGCGACGACGGCGGGATCCACTCGGCCCTCGAAGGGACAGCCGAACGAGCACGAGATCGTCACCGTCGCGGGCATCTCCCCGGCGGCTGCAAGGATCGTCTCGGTTCGCTCGACCGCCTCGGCGAGCGTGGCGTTCCCGTTCCGGAGGTTGAAGGTCTCGGTGGCCGCGAAGGTGACGTTGACGCGGTCGAGCCCGGTTGCCGCGAATCGCTCCCAGCCGCGCTCGTTGAGAACGAGGCCCGACAGCTCGACGCCCTCGCGCCGGCGGACACGCGCGACGACCTCCTCCGCGCCGGCCATCTGCGGCAGGCGGTCGTCGCGGACGAAGCTGACGGCCTCGATCCGCGGCAGCCCGGCCGTCGCGAGCCGGTCGATCAGCTCGGCGCGCCTCTCGGGCGCCAGCGCCTCCGCCTCGTTCTGCAGACCGTCCCGCGGCCCGACGTCGCAAATCGCGATGTCCACCGCGCCGAGCGTAGTCACTCCGGATGCGGAGACAAAGCCCCGCCGCCCGTGGCACAGCAGCTCTCCATCCCCATTCCTTGTAACAGTCTGTTACTAGCCCGGACACTGGCCCGAAACGTGGAGTCGAGCACGGAATCGAGCCGATCCCCGAGCACCTAGTAACAGTCTGTTACTAGGTTGGACAGGTCCGGACCCTGGTGGCGGCGCCGCTTATCGGGTGCCCAGCTCCATGCCGAACAGCCTCGGCAGGGCTGCGGCGGCGCCTGCGGCCAGCGGCGGCTTCCGCCCCTGGTCCTCCGCCTCCTCGCAGGTCATGATCGCCCAGCGCACGACTCCGCCGCCGAGGCGTTTGAACGGCTCCCCCGGCAGCCGCGGGACGCGGCGGGTCGCGAGCGGCAGCCTCGTCCACTCGTCGTCCAGGCCGAGCACGAGCGAGGCGAGGATGCGGCCGCCGAGCCAGCTCGGCCCGACGCCGTGACCCGAATAACCGGCTCCGTAGTGGATCCGCGTCCCGGACTGCGTTCGGAAGAACGGGAGATGGTCGGCCGAGACGTCGATCGGACCGCCCCACGCCCGCTCGACCCGGACGTCGGCGAGCGCCGGCAGCAGCCGCCGCAGGCCAGCCTCGGCGCGTGCGGCGGTCGGCCCGTCCCGCGAGAAGCGGTCGTCGATGCGACCGGCGAAACCGATCGGCCCGGTACCGCTGCCCATCAGCACGCGTCCGTCGTTCGTGGTGCGGAAGTAGTGGAGGAACATCCGCGAGTCGAAGACGCCCTCGCCTCCGGTCCAGCCGATCTCCGCGAGCCGCTCCGGCGCCGGCTCCGTCAGGACGACGTAGGAGCCGAAGTTCGTGAGGCTCCGGCCCGCGGGCCTCCACCCCGTCAGAGCCGCGTTCGTCGCGAGCACGACCTCGGAGGCGCGGAGGGTCCCGCCCGCAGTCACGAGCTCGTTCGGCGAGCCGGCGCGCACGCCCTTCACTCGCGTCCCCTCGTGGAGCCTCACACCGGCGTCGAGCGCGGCCCGCCGCAGCGCCCGCACGAGCAGTCCCGGATGGACGGTCGCCCCGTCGGGATAGAAGACGCCGCCGCGGAACACGGGCGACGAGATCCGCCGTGCCAGCTCCTCGGGCGTGAGGGCGACCGCCTGATCCGGACGGCCGACGCCCGCCGCACCGGCCACAGCGCTCTGCACGGAAGCGTCCTGTGCCGGCGCCGCAGAGACCTCGAGCATGCCGGCCTCCCGCAGCCACACGTCCTCCCCGCGCGCCTCGGCCCAGGCGCGGATGCCCGGAACGATCTTCTCACCGGCGCGGGCGAGCTCGAGCGCCTGCTCCTCGCCGAGCACCGGGAGGATCGAGGCGAACGCGCCCCAGTAGCCGTGGACGAAGCCGCCGTTGCGACCGCTCGGCCCGTGCCCGCAGATCTCCGCCTCGAGCAACGTGACCCGCAGCTCGGGCGCTTGCTCGCGCAGCGCGAGCGCCGTCCAGAGCCCGGTGTATCCACCGCCGACAATCGCGACGTTCGCGGTCGCGTCGCCGGCGAGCGCGGGCGCAGGCGTCGGGTTGGCCTCCCGAGCCAGCGCGTCCTCGAGCCACCACGAAGGTAGTCGCGGCTCGACAGATGGGAGGGTCAAGCGCGCTTCTCGCGGCGCATCTGGATGAGCACGTTGGCAAGCGCCCCCGAGATGGCGATCACGAAGATCGCCGTGCCGATCACGTTCACCTGAGCCGGAGCCCCGTTGCGCGCCGAACCCCAGACGAAGACCGGGAACGTGACCGCCGAGCCCGCATTGAAGTACGTCACGACGAAGTCGTCGATCGAGATGGCGAAGCAGAGCAGGAAGGCGGCCAGGATCGCGGGGGTGATCAGCGGCAGCGTCACCTTCTGGAACGTCATCCACTCGTTGGCGCCGAGGTCCATCGCCGCTTCCTCAAGATGGCGGTCGAAGCCGATCAGCCGAGCCTTCACGGTGACGACGGCGAAGCTGATGCAGAACATCACGTGCGCGATCAGGATCGTCCAGAAGCCGAACGGCACGAACGTGAAATGGAGGAAGAGCGTGAGCAGCGAGGCGCCGAGGACGATCTCCGGCGTCGAGAGCGGCAGGAAGATGAGGATGTTCGTTGCCGCACGGGTGCGGAACTTGTAGCGGACGAGTGCCAGCGCGATCATCGTGCCGAGCGCGGTCGCAACGAGGCTCGCGATCAGGCCGATCTCGAGCGAGAGGGTGATCGCGCTCTGGATCCCGGGAACGCCGTTCCAGTAGCGCCAGTTGTTCCACGTGAAGCCTTGCCAGGTGTAGTTGAAGTTGCCTACCGGGTTGTTGAACGAGAAGAGCACGACCACCGCGATCGGCAGCAGCAGATAGATGAAGAAGAGAATCGAGTAGACGGTCAGGACCTGCCGCTTCACGAACGCCCAGGTCGAGGCAACAACGCCGCGCCTCGGCCGGCTGCTCTGAACGGCGACGACGCTCAAACCGCCGACCCCGTCAGCTCCTCGGTACCGACGACCCACGCATATACCGCCACGAACGCGAGGATCCCGCCCATGAGGATGAACGACATCGCGGCCGCAGACGGGTAGTCGCTCGCCGCAAGGAACTTAGACTGGATCACGTTTCCGATCATGTGGTTTTCGGGGCCGCCCAGCAGCTGGGCGTTGATGAAGTCACCTGCGGCCGGGATGAACGTCAGCAGCGTGCCCGCCACCACGCCCGGGAGCGAGAGGGGCAGGGTGACTCGGAGGAAGGCGCGGATCTTGTTGGCGTAGAGATCCTCCGCCGCCTCGATCAGCCGCGGGTCGACCTGCTCGAGCGAGACGTACAGCGGCAATGCCATGAAGGGGAGGAAGTTGTAGGTGATCCCGGCGACGACCGCTGTCCCGGTTGCGAGCAGCCTGCCGCCCGAGCCGAGGAGGTGGAGATTGATGAGCGTGCGGACGACGAACCCGTGGTCGGCGAGGATGGTCTGCCACGCGAGCGTCCGGATCAGGTACGTGACGAAGAACGGCGCGACGATGCAGAGCAGCAGAACGTTCTTCCAGCGCCCGCCCCGAAAGGCGATCCAGTACGCCACCGGGTAGCTCACCACGAGTGCGATGACGGTCGCCATTCCCGCGTACTCGAGCGACCGGACGAACTGCGCGCGGTAGTCGGTGAGCGCACTCCAGTAGTTGCCCCAGGCCCACGTGAAGGCGAAGCCGAAGTCGACGTTCCCCGACTCGAGCGACTGATAGGCGAGAAAGCCGAGCGGCACGACGAAGAAGATCGTCAGCCACAGGATCCCCGGCGCGAGGAGCAGGTAGGGCGTCAGCCCTCTATGGCGGTGGAGCAGTCCCAGCTCGCTACCCCGTGATGAGGTTGTCCCACTCGGTCACGTATTTCTCGTTGTTCAGCGCGGCGTTGTCGAAGATGTGCATCTTGTTGAGCGTCTCGGCCGTGGGGAAAATAAGAGGGTTGCTCCCGATGGGCGGGTTGAACTTCTTGGCCCACGCCGCCGCGCCCTTGACCGGCGGGATGTAGTAGATGCCGGTGATGTTCCGCTTCGGGTCACCGGCCTCCATGAGGCCTTGGACCTCGGGGTCGTAGACGTAGTTCATGTAGACCGAGGCGGTGTAGACGTCGCCGCCCTTGGGGATCAGCATGTTGTCGGTCCAGATGGCGCCGCCGTCCTTCGCTGCGTTCCAGTGGATGTGGGGGTCCGCGAGCTGGGGGATGTCCCCGGACCACGACATTGCGGCCGAGAGGTCGCCCTTCGCGAGCGACGCCGCGTACTCGTTGCCGGTGAACGCGCGGATCTGCCCGTTGTCGACTGCCTTCTTGATCCGGCTCATGGCGGCGTTGAACGACTTGTCGGTCACCTTCGCCGGGTCGTCGCCGTTCGCGAGCATCACGAGCGTCAGCGCGTCCCCCATATCGTTGAGAACGGTGATCTTGCCCTTCAGCTTCGGGTTCTCGAGGAGGTCGTCCACCGACAACACCGGGTCGGTGAGCGTGTCGTTGTAGGCGATGCCCGTCATTCCCGACTGCCACGGCAGGGTGTAGTCGCGGTTGGGGTCGAAGCTCGGATGCTTCTGAACGTCGAGGAGGTTTTTCATGTTCGGGATCGCGCTCTTGTCGAGCTTTTCCGCATAGCCCTTCTCGAGCATGAGCCCGAGATAGCGGTCGTTGTCCGTCAGCACGACGATGTCGCGGCCGGTCGACTGCCCGTGGGCCAGTAGGGGCTGGATCTTGTGGTAGAAGGACTCGTTGTCGTTGATGTCTTGGACGTAATCGACGTGGGTGCCGGTCTTCTTCTGGAACGCGATGAGGGATGGGAACGTGTGGTTCTTGAGGTTCCTGTCCATGTAGAGCGTCCAGTTGGAGAAGTGGAGCGTCTTGGCGAGCTGCTGGGTGGTTCCGCCGGCGGACGTCCCCCCGCCGCCTCCGCCGCCTCCGCAGGCAGCGAGGAGACCAGGGACTGTGAGGAGCGATCCGCTCGCGGCCGCGCGGCGGACGAAGGTCTTCCGAGTGATGCGATCAGTCATGGTCGGTGCCCTCCTGAGCGTCGACGACGAAGGTGCTTTCCGGACTCCAGCTGAGCGTCAGTCGCTCCCCTGTCGCGACCTGTCCTCCCGGCCGGTCGTTCTGGACGTAGACCGTCATCGGCCCGGCCGGTGTGTCGAGGATGTACTGCGTCGAGACCCCGATGTACGCGCTCTCGGTGACCGTTCCCACGAGCGAGTTCTCTTCTCCGCCTCCGATGCGAAGCTTCTCCGGCCGGACGCCGATCTGGAGGAACCCGGTCCGGTTGAGTGCCTCGCTCGGCACGCGCACGATCGTGCCGTCGGTCAACTTGACGGTGCCCTCGCCCACGACCTCGCACTCCAGAAGGTTCGAAACGCCGAGGAAGCCGGCCACGAACGCCGTCCGGGGCGACTCGTAGAGCTCGGTCGGCGTGCCGAGCTGCTCGATGTGACCACTGTTCATGATCACGATCCGATCGGCCATGGTCATGGCCTCTTCCTGGTCGTGCGTGACGTGGACGAATGTGATCCCGACCTCGTTCTGGATCCGCTTCAGCTCGAGCTGCATTTCCTTCCGCAGCTTGAGGTCGAGCGCGCCGAGCGGCTCGTCGAGGAGGAGCACGCGAGGCCGGTTCACGAGCGCGCGGGCAAGCGCGATCCGCTGCTGCTGTCCGCCTGAGAGCTGCCGTGGCTTGCGGCGCTCGAGCCCCGCGAGACCGACCAACTCAAGCGCTTCGTTGACCCGTGTGCGCAGCTCGCCTTTCTTGACGCCGCGACGACGTAGCCCGAAGGCGACGTTCTCGAAGATCGAGAGGTGCGGGAAGAGCGCATACGACTGGAAGACCGTGTTCACGTCGCGCTTGTACGGCGGCAACGGCGCCACGTCGACTCCCCCGAGCTCGATGCGTCCCTGGGTGGGCTCCTCGAAGCCGCCGATCATCCGCAGCGTCGTCGTCTTGCCACAGCCCGATGGCCCGAGGAGCGCGAAGAAGTGGCCGCGGTCGATGTCCAGCGAGATGTCGTCGACGGCGACGACGTCGTCGAAGCGCTTCGTCAGCCCGATCAGGCGGATGTCGTAGTCGGTCGCCGCAGCGGCCGAAGACGGTGCCGCGGCTTCGACGGTCAACGCAGCTGCTCCCATGCCTCGGCGAGCACGTCACCAAGGATGCCAGTCATTTCGTCGAACTCCGCCTGAGTTGCGACGAGAGGAGGTGAGATCTGGATCACCGGGTCGCCGCGGTCGTCGGCCCGGCAGATGAGCCCCTTCTCGAACAGCCGGGGTGAGAGGAAACCACGGAGGAGAGTTTCGCACTCCTCGTCGGAGAACGTCTCCTTCGTCTCCTTGTCCTTCACGAGCTCGAGCGCGTAGAAGAAGCCCGTCCCGCGCAGGTCGCCGACGATCGGCAGGTCGAGCAGCTGCGCGAGCGTTGAGCGGAACGCGTCCTCGTTGCCGAGGACGTGCTCCATGATCCGCTCGCGCTTCATGATCTCGATGTTCTTGAGCGCGATCGCGCTCATCACGGGATGTCCGCCGAACGTGATCCCGTGGGCGTACATCGCGGTGTCGGTGAGGAACGGCTCCATCACCCGGTCGGTGGTGACCACGGCCCCGATGGCGGCGTAGGACGAGGAGAGCCCCTTCGCGCACGTGACGATGTCCGGCCGGATGTCGTAACGCTCGGAGGCGAACCAGTGGCCGACGCGCCCGAAGGCGGTGATCACCTCGTCGGCCGAGAGGAGGATGTCGTACCGGTCGCAGATCTCGCGTACGCCGCGCCAGTAGCCCTCCGGCGCGATGAACGAGCCGCCGGCGTTCTGGATCGGCTCCATGTGCACGAGGCACACGGTCTCGGGCCCCATCGAGATGATCGTGCGGTCGAGCTCGTCGAGGAGAAGGGCTGTGAACTCCTCTTCCGTCTCCTCGGGTGGACGGTGGTAGCGGTTCGTGTTGCTGACGTGCCGCACCTCGGGGACGAGAGGCTCGAACGGCGTGCGCAGAGCCGCGATGCCGTTGATCGACAGCGCGCCGAACGTCGTGCCGTGGTAGGCGACGTTGCGCGCGATTGCCTTGTACCGGTGTCCGGGCGCGGCCCCGAGGTGCTCGTCGTGTCGGATCTCGCCCTCGAGCCCGCCCAGGTCGGTGCGAACCCGTTTTTCGCCGCGCGCCTGGTAGTACTGGCGCGCAAGCTTCCACGCCGCCTCCACCGCCTCGGAGCCTCCGTTGACGAAGAACACGCGGTTGAGGTCGCCCGGCGCAAGCGAGGCGATCTCCGCCGCCAGCTCGATCGCGCGTGGGTGCGCGTACGACCAGTTCGTGTAGAACGGCAGCTCGCGCATCTGCTCGTGCGCCGCCTGGCCGATCTCGTCCCCGAAGCCGTAGCCGAGGTTGACCGAGAAGAGTCCGGCGAGCGCGTCGAGGTAGCGCTTGCCGTCGGCGTCCTCGAGGTAGCAGCCGTCGCCGCGGACGATGATCGGCGGCGCCTGGTCGCCCATGCGGGTGAAATGGAGCCAGAGGTGGTCGCTCGCCAGCCGCTGGAGCTCGGCCGTGGACATGGCGCCCTGCGTGATGCTCATTTCTCTGTTTCCTCCTTTGGCATTCCACTCCCCCAGTCGTAGAGCTGCTTCCACATCTCCAGGTACACGAAGGTCTCGGTCGAGACCACGTCGGGCAGCGAGCGCAGCCGGCTCGTGAGCTCGAGCAGATGACGCCGATCGGCAGCAACCAGTTCGACGACGAGATCGAACTGCCCTGCCGTGGCCACGACGTAATCCGCCTCGGGCCAGCGCGCGATCGCGTCGGCCGCCTGCTCCGGCGAGCCGGACGTCTTGACGCCGACGAGCGCCTGCTCGTAGCCGAGCCCGAGCGGATTCGTGACGGCGACGACCTGGAGAATCCCCTCCGCCGTCAGCCGCCCGTAGCGGGCCCGGACCGTCGCCTCGGAGACTCCGACCCGCGCGGCGATGGCGCGGAACGACTCGCGCCCGTTGGCCTGCAACGCCTCGATGATGCTGCGGTCGAGGTCGTCCGTGCGGCGTGCCCGCCCGACCGGGCCGCGCTCCGAGCCACCCGGAATTCGAAGCGGCTGGACGTCGTCACTGCGCATCGCGCGAGATTCCTACCACTATGCCGCGCATTTCGCCAACATTGATGCGCCAGAACAGCGGTTCGCGCGGGGCTTGACGCGAGCGGACGCTAGACCTACGCTGCTTCAGTCCCGTTTCCGGCGAGAGGAGGATCGAACAATGAAGCTTGCGCTTGCCACCTCCTCGGTCCTGCTGACCTAACGCCGGGCGCTCCTTCTGGGGACGCGTGCGGCGTCCCATTTTTCTCGAAGGAGTTTGCGTTGCCTGGATTTGACTTGCGCGGGCTCGGATGGAATCCGGAGCTCGCCGAAAACCTGGAGCCCGGCCTCGTGCCGGGGCGCGTCGCCGCCGCCCACCGGGCCGCGTTCGACGTCTGGACGGAG